>JAISZA010000001.1 GCA_031269535.1 Tannerellaceae bacterium | reverse complement strand
CGGTAGAGGGGGATACTGACCGACAGCATGGGCATCAGCATATCCTTTCCGTTCATTGCCGGCGTTTCGCTACCCATACTGTCCATGCTTCCCGCCGGCGTATTTTTGAGGGGCGCCATCAGCATATACTGAAGTCCGAGGCCCCACATGGGATAGCTCATTTTCCGTTCCATCTCGGCTTTGGCCCCATAGGCGAGCGATTCCTCGCGCAACATACCCAGCATGGGATTCCGTTCGTTTATCTCGCGCCGGATGGTTTCCGTATCCGGATGGAAGGGGATGCGTATCAGGGTATCGGGCAGGGCTACGTGGCTATCCGCCGGGCGGTTCAGCAGTGCATTGAAGCGGGCCTTTCCTGCCCTCACTGCTGCGTGGAGGCTTTCTATCCGGCTTTCCAATTCCATTTTTTCGAGCTGTACGCGCAATACGTCCGCCATTCCCTGTGTTGTGCCTCCCATGCCCTGCGTCATTCCCTCGTCCATAGACGGCATGTCGTTCGTTGCCGGTGCTGCCTGCATGGAAGTGCCTCCTCCCATCTCCATGCCACCGGACGGAAGGGCTGGGGAGGCGGGAGAGGTGTTCCGGCCGGGAGCCGGATAAGCGTTCGCCTGCGCTGTGCGGGCGGAGGCGAATTTCCGGAGGGCGAGTTGCTCTAACTGCTCCATCCACTGCCGGTTCGCCTCGCTGTTGATGAGTTGCTGCCGGAGCGCGCATAAGGCGTACCATTGGGTATAGACTTCCAGAAAGACCTGGTCGCGGGCTTCGCGAAACTGTTCGTAAGCCATATTCGCCATGTGCTGCGCCTCTGTACGGGCAGCCTTGCGGGTGCCGAACCAGGGAAACATCTGCATTACCTGGAACTGAGCGATCTGACGGCCTTCGGCCAGTTCCATCGGACTGAGGAAAGCGCCCGCCTCCAGTGTCGGGTCGGCGTATGCACCTGCCTGCGGCAGCTTCCGGAGCGAGGCCTCGTAAGTCAGCCCTGCTGCAACGATGGAGGGATTACCGGCTGCGGCGAGGGAGAGGTAATGCCCCAGCGAGTCTTCCTGCGCCGTGAGCAGAGCAGCATGCATCCCTGTCAGCAGCAGCAGCGCCACCAGACGGTATCTTACTGTATATAAATTCATCTTGTACTTGTTTTTATTGTTTTACGTTTTCCCGCCACCAGCATTGGAGAACAGGGACTACAAACATGGTCATAGACTGTATCAGCATACCGCCGAAGGTAGGAATGGCCATCGGGATCATGATATCCGCTCCCTTACCGGTCGAGGTGAGGACGGGCAGGAGGGCAATCAGCGTGGTAGCCGTTGTCATCACTGCCGGACGCACGCGCCTCAGGCCGGCATGAACGACCGCCTCGCGTATTTCCTCCCGGGTACGGGGATGCCTGGCAAGGAAAACATCATGGATATACGTGCCCATCAGTACCCCGTCGTCGGTAGCAATGCCGAAGAGGGCGATAAAGCCTACCCAGACGGCGATGCTGAGATTCACCGGGTGCATCTGGAAGACATCGCGGAGGTTCTCGCCCCCGACGGAAAAGTTCATAAACCAGGGCTCGCCATAGAGCCATAGCAGGATAAACCCACCGGCAAAGGCTACGAAGACGCCCGAAAAGTGAATCAGCGAAGCCGTCAGCGTACGAAACTTGAAGTAGAGCGTGAGCAGAATGGCCAGGAGGCAGAGCGGGATGACAATCCGCAGGCGCTCCGTGGCGCGTTGTTGTTGCTCGTAATTGCCTGCAAACTGATACGATACGCCCGGCAGCAGTTGCAATTCGCCCGAACGGATTTTATCCTTCAGCAGGCGGTCGGCTTCGCGCACGACTTCCACTTCCGCCCGTCCTTCCGCCTTGTCGAAAATAACGTATCCGACGAGGAAGGTATTCTCGCTCTGAATCATCTGTGCGCCTTTGGTATATTCAATGTCGGCCACGTCGCCGAGTGGTATCTGTGCTCCGGTAGCGGCAGGGATGAGGAGGTTGCGCAGGGCTTCGGGGTCGTTGCGCAGTTCGCGGGGATAGCGCAGGCGTACGGCAAAGCGCTCGCGTCCTTCCACCGTAGTCGTCAGCGCCATTCCGCCTACTGCTGCGCTGATGACTTCCTGCAGCTCAGCCACGCGGATTCCGTAGCGCGCCATATGGGGGCGGTTCAGCCGTATCTCGATGTAGGGAGCGCCCACCGCCCGGTCGTAGAACACGGTAGAAGGCAAGATGGAGGGCACGTCCTTCAGCGCCGCTTCGAGCGCCTTGCCCCCTTGCTCGATACGTTCGAGGTCGGGGCCCGATACCTTCAGGCCCATAGCTGCACGCATCCCCGTTGACAGCATCACGAGACGGGCCTCTATGGGCTGTAGCCTGGGCGAGGAGGTCAGTCCGGGCAGGTGTGAGACGTTGATAATCTCCTGCCAGATATCGTCTGTCCGTTTGATGTGCGGGCGCCATTGCCTGAAATAATCACCCCGCCGGTCGGGGATGAGGCTGTCGGCCGGGAGGAGGCGGAAGCCCCCGGCAGGGTTGTAGGTCGAGCCATCCCTGAGCAGGTATTCCCCCCGGGCGTTTACCCGGAAGCGCTGGCGGTGTCCGTTGGCATCCAGGAGGTATTCCGGACGATAATTGATGGTATTTTCAAACATCTGCACCGGAGCGGGGTCGAGCGCCGACTGGACACGCCCCCATTTGCCTACGCTTATCTCTACTTCGGGGATGGCGGTGATGCGTTTGTCGATCGTTTCTATCAGGCGCCGGTTCTGCTCGATGCCCGTATGCGGCATCGTTGTGGGCATCAGGAGGAAGGAGCCTTCATCTAAGCTGGGCATGAACTCCTCGCCCATCGTACGCCAGATCATCACCCCTGCCGTAAGTATAAGGAGAGGCAGCAGCATGAATTTCCAGCGGTTGGCTAAGCACCAGCGCAGGATACGCTCATAATAAGCCACCATCAGCCAAAGCCCTCCCAGGATGCTCCCGACGGCCCCGGCGACAAAGAGGAGATTCACCGGGAATCCCGCTCCCGTCCCCACCGGCAGCCATTCGGAGGTGAGGAAGAGGATGGCAAAGCATAAGACGAGCAGGCGTACCCCGACACCCGTCCCTTTCGGCAGCCTGCCTCTGAGCCTGCTCAGGAAAGCCGGCGTAGGCATTACATAATAGGCGATCGTAGGTAGGAGTACAAAGCCCAACACAAAGGCCGACAAGAGGGCAAAGGTCTTGGTATAGGCCAGCGGAGTAAAGAGTTTCCCCTCCTGCGCCTGAAGGGTGAAGACCGGCAGGAAGCTGATAATCGTCGTCAGCATACCCACGCTTAAAGCGCCGGCTACTTCTTTCACGCTCCGGCAGATAAGAGCGGCAAAGTCCTTCCCCCGGCCTATTTCCGGATGATCGGCTATATGCTTCACCATATTTTCTACCAGTACGACCCCCACATCGACGATCACCCCGATAGCGATGGCAATGCCCGAAAGCGCAACGATATTGGCATCCACTCCCGCATAACGCATAATAATAAAGGTGGAAAGGACGGCAATGGGCAGAATACCCGAAATAACGACCGAGGCGCGTAGCCTGAAAACCATGACAATCACGACAATGATGCAAATCAGTATTTCGTGTGTCAGGGCTGTCTCGAGGGTACCGATGGTTTCGCGTATCAGTCCCGAACGGTCGTAGAAGGGGACGATGGTCACTTTCGAGACGCTGCCGTCGGGCAGTGTCTTTTGCGGTAGTCCGGCCTGCATTTCGGCTATCTTGTCTTTTACACGCCCGATGACCTCCATCGGATTGGAGCCGTAGCGTGCTACTACGACAGCGCCTACAGCTTCGACGCCTTCCTTATCCAATCCGCCCCGCCTGGTGGCAGGCCCCAGGGTGACGAAGGCCACTTCCCGGAGGCGCACCGGTACACCCTCGCGTACGGTGACGACAGCCTCTTCCAGGTCGGCCACATTTGTTATATAGCCTAATCCCCTGACGAGGTATTCGGCCTGATTCATCTCAATAGTCTCGGCTCCGATGTCGAGATTGCTCTGCTGCACGGCATTCATGATATCCATGACAGAGACGCCAAAGGCGCGCATGGCATCAGGGTTTATCTCTACCTGATATTCCTTGACGAAGCCGCCGATAGAGGCCACCTCGGCCACACCTTCGGCCGACGAGAGGGTATATTTCACATAAAAGTCCTGAATGGTTCGCAGTTCGCCCGCATCCCAGCCACCGGCCGGTTCGCCTGTCTGCGGGTCTCGTCCTTCGAGCGTGTACCAGAAGACCTGCCCCAGCGCCGTAGCATCCGGTCCGAGGGCGGGCTGCACACCTTCCGGCAAGGTACCGGGCGGTAGTGAATTGAGTTTCTCCAGCACCCGCGAGCGGCTCCAGTAAAATTCAATATCGTCGTCGAATATGATATAGATAAACGACATGCCGAACATGGAGGTGCTGCGGATGGTTTTCACTCCTGATATGCCAAGCAGGGCCGTTGTGAGTGGATACGTCACCTGGTCCTGGACATCCCGGGGCGAGCGCCCCATCCACTCGGTTGCTACGATCTGCTGATTCTCACCGATATCGGGGATGGCATCCACTGCTACAGGGTCGCGCGGCAAAACGCCCCCATGCCAGTCGAAAGGCGATACCGAGATACCCCATACGATGAGGAGGACAAGGAGCAGGAGCGAAATAAGTCTGTTTTCTATGAAGTATTTAATCATTGTCTTTATAGTCTGCCCTCTCCCCCCTGGCCCCCCTCTCCACAAGAGAGGAAGAAGGACGGGAGAGAGATGCGTATGTGATTATTATGTTTTTAGCTTGTCTCTTATATCCGGATATTCTCTGGGGCCGAATAAAAAATCCGGGCAGCATCATTGCGAGGAGCACCGAATAAAAAGTCCCGGGCGACGTCATTGCGAGGAGCATAGCGACGAAGCAATCCAGCGAGTGCCGGTATCCCGGATTACTTCACTTCGTTCACAATGACGCTTTTATTCGGCCCCGGGGAGAGGTTCTCACTTTCTCCAGACGCAAATCAGGGCAAGCCGGTCGGAAGTATATTGTGTGGAGATACCGGGAGGAAAGGCCGTCGGCAGAGACAGCGCCGACAGTTCATAATCATCCGCAATGGAACAGGGAAAACAGGAGGGGGGAAGGAAATCCATCGGGGGCAGTACGGGCACCGTCGGAAGAGCGGAAGGTATTTGATAGGTATCGGTTGCTATATCAAGCGTATAGCCGGAGCAGCAAGGCTCTGCAGATTCGGAAAGGGCTATTGTTCCGGCAAGCGAAGCTTCGCCGGTAGGCGCTGCATCCATCTCCCCTCCGCAACACATACGCCCCGCACTTCCTATGCCAACCGAATGAAGACTTCCCCCACAGAAATGGAAAGCCAGCGTCGGCTGCATGGCCGTCACCAGCAAAACCAAAAGTAAGCCTATGGATACTGCCCGTTTCATGACGCAAATATATGGATATAATTTTACATTCCCCATAGACTATTAACGAAAAATCCTTCACTCCTTTAAAAGAGGCAAGGGAAAAGACGAAAGTGTGTAATATATTGACTGCATGGGAATTACAACTTTCGTCATTGCGAGCGAAGCGAAGCAATCCAGGGTGCTCGGTCTGGATTGCTTCACCCTCCCTTTAGATTTGCAATGACGGCCCGTAATGACAATGCGACAATTTGAATTGAAAATCGACGTAGTCAAATGCACCCGGGCAAACGCATTTATACTTCGCGCGGTTTAAAATAGTGAGATGAAAACAGAAAGAAAGCAAGTTTCTTTTGCGGGTGTCGGATTCGATAATATTGAATATTTATCACAAAGGAACAGCGGAGGTGTGCCGGCAGGGCGGTTAAACATAAATTATGCTGCCCTTTCAGGGTGCCTACCGGATTATTCTGTTTTATCCGTCCCACACAGGTGGACTGATGGGGCTGAATAAAAGCGTCATTGCGAACGAAGTGAAACAATCCAGGATACTGGCACTCACTGGATTGCTTCGTCGCTACGCTCCTTGCTATGACGCCGCCCGGACTTTTTATTCAGCCCCTAAAAGCCCTGCACGAAAGCATCAAAATATCCTGATCCGGGTAATAAAAGTCCGTGCCCCGGCAGCTAAAGATTATTTACAGGAAGCACGGCAGCCCTTTTTGCATCATCTGACATCCTCTTCCGATTGCCAGGGGACAGCCCCGGCCCGTCTGATATGCTCCGTTAATCCTTTGAACAGCAGCTGGTATATGTCTGACGATGGGTCGTTTAAAGGTTTCTGCTCAGCCGGGTCGTCATCCAGATTGAATAGCTGGTAAGCCTCCCAGGGTGTGTTTTGCATCAGTTTATACCCTTTGTAACGGGAGGCGTAATAAGCCTGTCCGCCATAGCGAGAACTACCCTCGCGGCGCACCCAACAGACGATGCGGTTGTCGGTTTCCTGTTCATTCCCTTCCAATAAAGGGAGTAGGCTTATACCGTCTATTGGATGTGAAAAAGGGCTATTTGTCAAGTCGCATACAGTAGGAAACAGGTCCGACAGCAGGATGAAGTTGTCTCTCACTGCCGGCTTTATTTTCCCTTTCCAATAGAATCCTCCCGCCACACAGATACCGCCTTCATACATTTCTTGTTTGGCTCCCCGGAAGGGTTTGTTGTTTGCACCGGTATTGTCCTGCCCTCCGTTATCGGAAGTAAAAATAATCAGCGTGTTTTCCAATTGTCCGTTGGCTTCCAGCGTCTGGTAAATACGTCCGATATGATGGTCCATATGTTCGATCAATGCAACGAGCTTAGCCCGTTTTTCGTTTATGTCGTTTTCTCTTTTCTTTACCTTGTCGAGCCATTCGTCAGGGGGTTGTATCGGCGTATGAGGAGCATTATAAGCCAGATACAGGAAGAATGGCTCTTTTTCTCTTTTTCGTTCGCTGATATAATCAATGGCCCAGTCGGAAAACAATTCGGTAGCATGTCCCTGCGGACAGACGACCTGATTATTCAGCCGCATATAATTGTTTTTGAAACGCAGGTGATTATAATAGTCGTCCATCATATCGCCGAGGAAGCCATGGAAGAAGTCGAATCCCCGTTCGTTCGGAGTATTCGGTGATGTCAGTCCCAGATGCCATTTTCCGATAATTGCCGTATGATACTGCTGTTGTTTAAGCATTTGCGGCAGTAATACAGCCTCCTGCGCGAGATATCCCCAGCTATCTTCCTTATGTGTACGAATCACTCCCGGTACGCCTACCAAATCAGGGAAACGTCCTGTTAAAAGAGCGGCTCTGCTTGGCGACGAGACCGGGCAATTCGTATGAAAACGGGTGCATCTGATTCCCTCATTCAGTAGTTTGTCGATGTTGGGTGTGCGGATATCCTTACTCATTCCCTGACAGGACAGATCGCCATATCCCAGGTCGTCCGCTAAGATTATCAGGATATTCGGTTTCTCCGGGAGAGTGGCTTGGATTGTCAATGGAAACAATGAGGCGCAACCGATTAACAAAGAATGTTTCTTTTTCATAGATACGCGTTCACTGATCGCATACGGAGGGTTTAATGAGCATTTCCTGCCGATGTTTTCCGGCAAGGCGGATCAGGTCGTCCACAATTCCGGGATACTCTGCCGCCTTATTGTATTTCTCGGAAATATCGGTCTGGACATTATAGAGGAGCGGTTCGGCGGGAATTCCGATCTTCACTGTGCGCAGATACTGGTCTGTAATCGTCTTGAAATAATATTTCCAGGGGCCTTTGCGTACAGCCATTAGTTCGCTTCCCCACCAGTAAAATACTTCGTCACGGGCTGAGGCTTTTTCTTCGAAAATCATCGGCGATTGATCTACGCCATCCAGTACAAGTCCTTTCGGAAGGTCGATCTTCGCCATGCTCAGGAAGGTAGGATAAAGGTCCATACTGGTCATGATCCCGTCGTTGATAGCAGGTGTTATTTTCCCCGGCATCCGGATAATAGCCGGTACGCGGAAGCCACCTTCCCACCAGGTACCTTTTCCATCCTTTAAGGGGCCGGCCGAGCCTCCGTTTTCCAGTTCGGTAAGCCAGGGGCCGTTGTCGCTGGTAAAAATCACAAACGTATGCTCATCCAGTCCTTGTTCGCGGAGTGTCTTCAGTATTTCGCCTACGCTCCAGTCTATTTCCTGTACCACATCGCCATACAACCCCCTTTTGCTTGTCCCCTCAAAGCGGCCATTGGTATATAATGGGATATGAGGGAATGTGTGCGCAAAATAGAGGAAGAAAGATTCATTTTTATGTTCGGTGATAAAGGAGACGGCTTGTTCGGTGTAACGCCGCGTCAGTTCTCCCTGGTCGGGTTCGGATTCGATTTGTTTATTCCCCAGGATAAGCGGGGTGGGAGGGAAGTTTTGTGCATGCCATCCTTTGTTTTGGGTAGGGCTCATATCGTTGGAATAAGGTATTCCGAAATAGAAATCAAACCCATGGTCTGTCGGGAGATAAGGCGAAAAGGCTCCCAGATGCCATTTACCCACACAGCCGGTCGCATAGCCGTTTTGCTTCAGTACGCTGGCTATTGTCAGCTCGTCTTGTCCCATGCCGGCTTTCGAGTTGGGGAAAAGGACTCCTCTCCTGTCTCCATACATGCCGTTGCGTACCGGAAGCCGTCCCGTCATCAACGAACTGCGGCTGGGTGTAGAGATGGCAGCGCCTGCATAAAACTGGGTCATTTTCAAACCTTCGCAAGCCATATTGTCGATATGGGGCGTATGAATGGTCGGATGACCATAGCATCCCAGATCTCCATACCCTAAATCGTCGCAGAAAATGATAATGAAATTGGGTCTGACGGTATTATTTTCTGCACTTTGCAGACAGACAGCATTCGAAGTCAATGCTGCCGTAAGAATAGATAATTTCTGTAATGTTTTCATATTATAATTAGTTTATGTGTAATAATCGGGGAAACGGTTCATCAATTATTCCGGCCGGTCGTATATTCTGTCCTTCGAAATTCCAATCTCCCATATCTTTCCTCACCTTTTCGATAAGCAATTGTATTTGATCTACGACTTCAGGATATTGTTCGGCTAAGTTAACAGATTCGGTCATATCTTCATCCAGATTATATAATGATTCTTCACCGGGTTCTGTGTCTGGCGAATGTGGGCCTATGATACGCTGTTCTAACGGAAGATGGTATTTCCATTTTCCCCATCTGACGGCTTGCAGCTGTTGTTTCTGGTAATAATAAAAAACTTCGGTGGGCGATTTTATTTCTTTCCTCTCCAGTATGCCGGCCACATTATGCCCGTCGATGATACGGTCTTGCGGAAGTTCCAGGTTGCAATAATGTGCCAGAGTAGGTAAGAAATCCATCGATGTTATTATCTCGTCGCATATCTGTCGGGCAGGAATCTGTCCGGGCCAGCGGATGATACAAGGTACCCTGAACCCTCCTTCATACGTAGTGCCCTTCCGCCCCCTGAGCGGAAGGTTGCTTCCCCCGAAACGAGGTTCGGCTCCGTTATCAGTCGTAAAAATGACGATCGTATGATTATCAAGTCCTTCATCCCGCAACGTTTTGAGCACTTGCCCCATCGACCAGTCCAGTTCTTCAGTCGCATCTCCGTAGATGCCGTTTTTCGATTTTCCTTTGAATGCGGGTGAAGCATCCAACGGGTTATGTGTCATATTATGAGGTAGGTAAAGGAAGAACTGTTTATTTTTGTTTTGTTTGATGAACTCGATGGCCTTTTGAGTATATCTGTAAGTCAGCGAATCCTGGCCGACAGGAGCAACAATAACCTCTTCGTTTTCCATCAGCGGGAGTGGACAGTATTCGCGGTTCATGTCGTTGCTGTAAGGAATCCCGTAGTAATAATCGAAACCCTGCCGGGTCGGAAGGAAGGGATACTGGTCGCCCAGATGCCATTTTCCGATGCAAGCCGTTGCATACCCTTTTTCCCTGAACAATTCGGCGATAGTTATCTCTGAAGGATTCAATCCTTTATGTGAAACAGGGAACAACACCTGCCTCCCTCTCGACATCAAAGGCGAAGGGTCGGCATTCACATGCATGGAAACGCGCCGGGGATAACATCCTGTCATCAAAGCTGCCCGCGAAGGGGTACTCACGCTGGATGCTACGTAAAAGTTTGTCATCCGTATGCCCTCTTCGGCCATCCGGTCGATGTTGGGTGTCCGGTGTTGCATATTCCCATAACATGCCAGATCGCCATATCCGAAATCGTCAATAAAGACGAGAATGACATTCGGTTGAGCGGCTTTTTCCTGTGTGCAACTAACTGTCGGCAGTAAAAGTGCCGAGCAGTTAATTGCAGCTATTATCTTTCCTTTATTCATCTTACCATCCGGGATTTTGTTCAAGGTTCTCGTTTAGCGAGCGTTCACTATCGGGGATAGGCAACAGGTCGTAATGCTCCAGGTATCCGTTGGGGAATTTGGTTTCGATAATGTCGCCGTTATGGTCATATACGTTGACGGGATAGATATCTTTCCCGATTTTCCAACGCCTGATATCCATCCAGTACAAGCCTTCGAGTGCAAATTCCACCCTTCGTTCGTTGCGCAGTCTGGCACGGGCTTCCTCTCTTGACAGGCCGTTGGGAAGTGGTGTTATCTTTACGTCCTCACGTTCGGTACGTATGCGGTTCATCAGAGCGACCGCCTCATCCACCTTACCTCCTGTTTCGATGATAGCTTCTGCTTTTGACAGAAGTACATCCGCGTATCGTATGACGATATTATTCAAATAAGACTGGCCGGCAGTGGGTAGTTCTTCTTCATTCTGGACACGGTATTTCCGTGTACTCAGATGCTTCAGACGATTCCCTGCATGATTGAAGGCTCCTCCCGGATAAATATAATTGGGGAACTGATGTCCGAGAATAAATGTTCCCGGCAGTACGACTGTAAACCCTAAGCGCGGGTCTCTCCCTTCGTATGGATTATCCGGATTTACGGCCGAACCATCCGCCATCTCGTACGCATTCACCAGATCATCCGTAGGCACATAACGTGATCCTCTTGTCCAGCTACCGGTACCCGTACCGCAATACTGGTCGATAAAAGTGCCCTGTGAGTTCTCTCCCTCTATATACTGGATATCGAAAAGCACTTCTTTATTATTCTCATTTTTGCCGTTGAACAGACCTTCATAGCTTTCGAACAATCCATATTTGCCCAATGCGTCTATTTTCTCCACGGTTTCCAGTACTTCCTGATAATTACCCTGATAGAGATAAGCCCGCATTTTCATTCCCAGGGCTGCACCTAAGGTAGCGCGACCCGTTTCCGGAGCATCGGCTTTGAGTCGGGCAATGGCCATGTCGTAATCTGCATGTACCTGATTCCAGGTCTCCCCGGCCGTAGCGCGGGATAAGCGGCGTGATTCTTCTGCCGATATTTCTTCTAAGATCAGTGGCACTCCGCCATACGATTCAACCAGCGTTGCATACGCTAAACCCCGAAGGAAATGGGCTTCACCGACATACAGAGCTTTCACGTCTTCCGCCAATTCTACTTTTTCAATTTCTTTCAGCAGATTATTTGCCCGGGATACAATACCATAAGGCCGTTGCCAGCGGTATGTCAGCATCTCACTGTTACCCGAAGTAAGCGAGCCGTTCCCGGCTCTGGCTATCGTTGTATTTCCCCAGTTAAAGGCATTAGGAGTGGCCCCGTCTAAGATGCCAAAACCAAATAATCCCTGGATATAAACTTCTTTTTCGCGTAATTGCGCATAAAGTCCGTTTAATAAGAGTTTGATATCAGATTCATCTTCCGGGAAATTGGCCGAAGTGATTTTATCCTTGGGTGTAAAATCAAGAAAATCGTCAGTACATCCGTTCAAAAGAAGCAAGCATGTGCAGACCAGGCAGACAGATATTAATTTTTTACGTTTCATAATGCTTTAAAAATTTAAGTTCAGACCAAAAGTAAAAATAACCGGAGTGGCATAAAAATTGGCACCATTTTCAAAGGTGTTCCTTTCAGGGTCGAGCCCTTCATATCCCTCGTGCCACATGATTGTAAATACATTTTGTGCATTTGCATAAACATAGATATTTTCCATTTTCAGGCACGAAGTGAAACTTTTCGGAAAAGTGTATCCCAACTGAATGTTTTTCAGTTTCAGGAAGTCGATACGGTGTACCCAGTACGATGATTCCTGCTGGTCCCATGAATTGTCGAACTTCAGTCCGGGTACTTTCGCATTGGGATTTTCCGGTGTCCAGGCATCTTTCCATTTTTCCGAGACCGTCAGATATTCATACGCCATGCGCGTATTATCGCTTTGCGTATAAGCATTGGAATTTCCTAAGCCCTGGAATAAGACATTCAAATCAAAATTTTTATAATGTAATCCACCGGTCAGCCCGTACGTGATTTCGGGAATTGTATTTCCTATTCCCTGTTTATCTTCAAAATCAAGTTTTCCGTCCTGATTGACATCTTCAAACTTCAGATTTCCTGCTTTCGGTTTATAGCTGTTGGAATGCATGTGTGATTCGGCTTCCTCGTTCGTTTGGTAAATGCCGGTGGATTTGAATCCGTACAAGGTTCGGTACGAATATCCTTCCCGGATTAAATATAGTTGATCCGGCGATTTGCCTCCCCTGAATTTCGTCACCTCGTTGTGTACATACGTCAGGTTTAGTTTCGCATTCCATCCAGGTTTATCCTTTCCGGCTACCGTATTATCGTAGCTCACATTCAGTTCAATCCCTCTGTTCAGCATTTCTCCTACATTTTCATAAGGGGACGTCACATTACCCAGCATTAAGGGAATAGGTAGTTGGACAATGATATCGGATGTTACTTTATTGAAATAATCGGCTTCGATTGTTAATTTGTTATTGAGTAATCCGATGTCTAATCCGATATCTGATGTAGTAGTCGTTTCCCAGGTTATGTTTTCATCTACCAGACTGGTGACGGCGGCTCCCGGAGCAAAGTTCTTGTTATAGCTGTAGCTTAAATCATTGCTCTGTTCAATCACGGTCAGATAAGGCCAGAACATTTCGCCATTGCTGTTGGTGGCATATTGGTTTCCGAGCTGCCCCCACGAAGCGCGTAATTTTAAATTGGAGAAAATCCCCAGGTCTTTGATGAAACTCTCTTCCGTAAGCCTCCATCCTGCAGAGAAACCGGGGAAGTATCCCCAGCGGTTTTCCTTTTTAAAACGTGATGAGGCATCCGCACGGAAATTAGCTTCAAACAAGTATTTGTCGGCATAGGAGTAATTGAGACGGCCGAAATATGAGAACATGCGCAAGCCTACCAGATTGCCTTCTCCACGGATACCGCCTGTACCGGCATTTACCTGAGTCAGCCCGGTTTTGGGTGCTTCGTTCCTGCGCGAATAAACATATTTTGAGGTATAGTCTTCCATTTGTGTTCCCAGCGTAGCCCCTACGGTATTGCGATGTGAGAAAGTCTTATTATAATTTAAGGTCATATAGACATTATTCCGGAGGTTCGTTGTCTGGTTCCGGCTCATATCCAGCCCTTCCCTGTTTAAGTTTTTGGTGATGGTTTCTATCCCGTTGTCGGTATATCCGTAAACACTTGTATTATATTTATCGGTCATACTCCAGCTGCCTGTAGATGATATCGTCGCCCGTAAATTGAGTTCGGGAGTGAATATAATATCGGCAAAAGCGTTTAAGCTTGCCATATCGGTTGCTGTTTTTGTTTCGCCATTGTTTGCATCAATCAGCGGGTTACGATTATCGTATAATAAGACGTTGTTTTCGTCGATTGTTTCCACCGAGCCGAGTCGTCCGTCGCGTGTGTAAGGAGCCGTAAACGAGGATACCCCTCTGAGCATTTCGTAAACACGTGCTATGTCATAGGGTTCGGTAGATACCCGTCTGATATAATTAAGACGTCCGCCTACCTTCAACCACTTATTGACATCGAAGTCGAGATTGGCGCGTATGCCGTACCGGTATGAGCTGGTATGCGGGATCATCCCGTCATGTCCTAAATAATTGAAGGATAAAAAGGCCGTGCTTTTTTGAGTCCCTCCACGGATTGACAGGTTGTGATCCTGTATCAAGGCATTTTCGTACAAGGTTTTAAACCAATCCGTATGGGGATACTTATATTTATCTGTTCCCGTGCGGAAGGCTTCTATCATACTTTCCGGAAAGAGCGGGCTGACCGATTCGTTGATAAGAGCCTGGTTTATCAATGTCATGCTTTCTGCACTATTGGTAATATGGTCGTAGTGCCTGCCTAATACCTGCACTCCTATATAGGTATTGAAGTTGACTTGTGTTTTTTCGTTTTGTGTTCCCATCTTTGTTGTTACAAGAATAACGCCGTTAGCTGCTTTAGAGCCGTAGATGGCAGCACTGGCAGCATCTTTGAGAACAGTTATGCTTTCGATGTCGTTGGGATTGATCTGATTGAAGTTACCTTCTACACCGTCGATAATAACCAGTGGTTCGGAGTTGTTTAATGTTCCCCATCCGCGTACGCGCAGCTGTGCGCCGTCGTCACCGGGTTTACCGGAGTTCTGGCTGACCCATAATCCCGGTATTTTTCCCGAAAGAGCTTGCGATGCATTCGTAATCGGACGGTTTTCCATTTCCTGGTCAAACTTAATAGAAGAAACGGAACCGGTCAGGTTTATTTTTTTCTGCACGCCGTAACCGACTACTACGACTTCGCTCAGGTTTTGTGTATCTTCCCGCAGGCTTACTGTTACTGCATTTCTGCCTTTCGTGAGTATTTCCTGGGAAAGATAACCGATATAAGATACAAGTAAGACGGCATTATCAACTACTTCGAGGGCGAATAGGCCATCTATATCCGTAATTGTTCCGTTTGTTGTTCCTTTTTCCACCACATTGGCCCCGATTATCGGTTCCCCCCGGTCGTCGCTTACGGTACCTTGTACGATTTTCCGCTGCTGCGATTGCTTAGATGACAGAACAACCTGGTTGCCATCCCTGAAAATAAAGTCTATGGATGTCTGTTGGCTGATCTGATTGATGAGCGTACGGATATCAGTATCCGTTACGGCAAGACTTACCCGATCGTTGAGACCTTTCAGGTCTTCCTTGTAAAAGAAACGGAAATCACTGTCTTTCTCTATCTCTTTTATTACTTCGCGTATAGTTTTGTTATTTATAGTAAGTGTGATTTGAGCGATAGCAGGCATACTTAAGTACGTCAACAGTATAAAACCCATTACTACTCCTGAAATTAAATGCTTAATGTTACTCATTTTTTATTTTTTTAAAATAGTACGTTATTTAAAAGATGTAACTTTGTAAGCAAAACATAGGCATATCCCTTTTCTGATAACCTGTCCGTTATCTTAAGGAACAAGAATGATATGTTCTGCATGTTGAAATTGGGTGAGTAGGAGGTCTGATTCTAAAGTCTCCTACTTGCTTGTTTTTTTACTTTATCTATTCCATAGGCATATAAAAATTACAGGTTAACGGTTCATTTTCCAATGAATCCTTGTTTTTTCTCACTTAATACAATCGTATCCCCTTTCACCTTATATGAAACAGGGGCTATCAGGCTTATTATTTCTATTACATTTTCCAAACTATTATTTTTTATTACACCCGAGAAACGGTATTGCTTTATATTTTCCGATTCAAATACGATCTGTACATTGTACATCCTGTTTAATGAAACGGCGATATCGCCGAGTGTATGGCCTTCGAACGCCAGTTCATTATTACGCCACATCCGCGCATACGTAGAATTTTGGGGTATATGTGTTGTTAGCTGCCGTCCGGCTTTATTAAACGTGACGTGCTGATCGGGATAGAGAATGACGGATTCATTGCCGACCGAAGCTTGTACTTTTCCTGAAAACAGTGTGGCCACTATCTCTTTTTCTTCTTTATAAGCCCTGATATTGAATGTTGTCCCCAATGCTTCTACCTGCATTTCATCTGCATTTACGATAAAAGGACAATTTTTATCTTCCGCCACTTCGAAATAGGCCTCACCGGTCAATGATACCAGGCGTTTGTTTTTCCCGTAATTATTCGCATAACGAATTTCCGTATATGAGTTTAACCAGACTTTTGTTCCGTCCGGCAAATAGATGACGGAACGCTGACCTTTCTCGGCTAATATGACATATTCTTTCTTTCCGGTTGCTGTTTCCTTCTGCACATATACGTACGAAGAAATGCCTGTGGAAAGACATAAGATAATGGCTGCTGCATAAGGTATCCATTTACGGAAAGAAAAACGTCTTTTTGCCGCAGCCTTATTCTGATTAAGCTCAGCCACTATTTTCTGCCATATTGCCTGTTGTTGCTCATAAGGCATACCGGCCTCCTTTGCCCTTTCCCATTGTTGGAGATAATAGTTTTCTATTTCAGGCAAAGACGCTGTGGAGCGGAACCATTCCTTCAGCCGGCTTTTTTCCTTCTGCAATGGTTCGCCCGAGAGAAAGCGATCTAACAAATCTATGTGATCCGTTTTTTTCATTCATTCATTTTATAATAGATAGTCTTTTGGCAGATATTTCCCTTACAGGATCAGATGAATTAAATATTATTTAACACATCACAGCTCATTATGAATAAGAGAAACGTATTGTTTTCGGATAATCTTTTCTTCAGGAAGCAGAGCGCCCGGTAAAGCTGTGTCTCTACTGTTTTTACTGATATTGAGAGACAGGATGCTATTTCTTTATTGGATAAATGCTCGATCCGGCTTAATTTATATATCCGGCGTCGTACCGGCGGTAGTTGTTCTACCAGAGAGTCAATATATTCGTGAAGAGAGCCGGCATCTATCTCGGCTTCAGTTCTGTCGTCTTTATTATCGAAAGGGAATTCTTTCAGATAAAATTCTTTCATCAGGCGACTTTCCGTCTCTTTATAAACCAGGTGGCGGGCAATGGTGAACAAATACGATTCGAGGTGCTTCTCCGTGTCGATGAATGCTCTACACTCCCAGAGTTTCAGAAAAACTGTCTGCGTGAAATCTTCAGCTGATAGTTTGTCATGGAGGAGCGAATAGATAAAATTGTACACCCAGGCACTATATTCCTTGTAAACCATTTCGAAAGCATTTACATCTCCTTGAATTAAAAGATGCAGGATTGCTTTAGTAAGAGTGTTTTCAGGGTGTTTTTTCATCTATTCGCTTGCTTTTAATAAAGACAAATGTACGAAATCCCGGTTGAAGAACAAGGTGGGAGGGGCTCCGGCCTCTTTTATTCCTCTACGCTTATGCCTCCGCCTGGCTGAAAGGGGTCTCCTTTTTTGTTTGTGCTGAGCACCCATCTGAATGCGTTGACGAACAGGAGTTTCTGGGTGGCGTCGGTAAACTCGTCGTCGCCATGCCCCATATTCAGGTAGATCATGCGGTACTTTGTGTTTGTCCATACGACGGGGACATCACCCGAAAAAACCACATCTTTGATGCCCAGCGGGTAATTCTCTTCCGCGAGCGAAAGCAATACTTCCACGTCTTTGTTTTCCCTGGGGCTGGGTTTCCATTGATACCATTCGCTCTCCGGGGCGATGAATGAGGGAGGCAGATTCCGGGTGATGGGATGATCCGCCTGGTCCGATCTGATTTTTACGGGCTGAGGCGGCCAGTTGTTGCAATAGAATACGCCTCCGCCCAGGAAATCAACAAACCAGGGCCAGTTCGTATGCCTGTCGTTATACGCTGCCGCATGGAATCCCATCCAGCCTCCGCCCTGCTCCATGTACCGGCGGAAGGCTTCCCGCTCTTCGGCAGAGGTAGGGGAGGCATTGAGCATCACGACGATATCGTATGCTTTGAGCTTTTCGTAAGGATAAGCAGATAAATCTGTCGTTGCTTCGAGCACAAAGCCCTCTCCGTAATTGAGCCTGCGGAAAAATTCAAGACCCTGCTCTGCAAAATCCACATGTGCTTTTTCTGCCCGCGTAGTGTAATAAACCAGGGCTTTGAAACGCGGGGCGCGGGCGTAATCTGCCGGATAGACTTCTGCTGCCACCTGCTCCCGGCTTCCCGACGATGCCCATTGGATCGCATTCGAAAACATCCTTTTGAAATCTTCCGACTCAAACAGCTTCGGGCTGTGACCGGGCAGGAAATACACATTTCTGGCTTTTTTCGACGGGTTGACCCAGACGACCGGATGGTCTCCCATCCGGATTTCCGATCCGGGCCGGTAGCTGGATTCATCGACATTCGCCAGAACCTGCACCCGGGGGCGGGGATTCTTGTCAAAAGTATAAAATTCGTCATCGGGTATGAGGAAGGAGGGATTCACTCCCTCCATCACGGGATGCTTTGTATCTTCTACATATACAGTGCCGTCTGCCAATGAGGCTATGTAGTTATCGAAGCGGATGCCTCCCAGGAAATCCGAGAACCATTGCCACATCGGATATCCGTCGAACTCACCTAACAAACTGGCGTGATGGAATCCGATCCAGCCACCCAACCCCTCGTCTATATAGCTGCGGAAGGCTCTCTGAGCGGCTTCCGTCCAGCCGTAAGGGGGATAATCCAACTGGATAATAAGTTGATAGTCCGAAAGAAATGCTTCATCGACCGGCTCGGTACTGTTTATTTCCGTAAACCCGAAGTTCAGTTCTTCCGATTTCTCTTCCAGCCATTTCAATCCGGCGGCTGTGAAGCCTTCGTGCTGCCCCCCTCGTTCGGTCAGTACCAGCACCTTGAAGCCCTTTTCCTGAAAGGGGCCTGACACACAAGCCGCCAGGAGGCAGACACAGACCGACAATAATAAAAAACTCCCTGTTGTTTTCATAACGTGTTTTATTTTTGATTCATAAAAATTTAATCCCGGAATCTATAATTTCGACAGAAAAATACCCAGTCCGACAGCAGCGATGCCTGCAATCAGGCTGCCTGAGATGTAGCAGACGAACGTAAGGTAATGATGTCCCTCCAGTAGGCGGATGTTTTCGAGCGAAAAGCTGGAGAAGGTCGTATAACCACCGCAGAAACCGGTTATCAACAGTAACTTCAGATTCGCATCCGGCCCCGGATACTTCTCCGAGATCCCTATCAACAGGCCGATCAGCAGGCAACCGCTGATATTCGCAAGAAAGGTAGCCAGAGGGAATATGCCTGTAAGATTCAACTTATGGGTGAAAAGAGAAAGCAGAAACCGGCAGATACTGCCGATCCCTCCTCCCAAACCTACCAGAAGCAATTGCCTGATCATATCGAACGGTGTTTTTTTATCCTCCTGCCTGCTTCAGTTCAGGCTTACGGGCTGCCGGCTTAGCCGGCGGTCGCGCGCCTGCTTCTGTTCATGGCAGCTGGTGCAACTGATATGGTGGATATTGTTCGGGCTTTCCGGATTCCGGTAAGAGGTATCCATGGTTTTCACATCCAGGCCGCAGTTGGAGAGCGCCGGGTGGCATTGGCTGCACGAAGCGGAAGCATCGTTGCTGTGCGGAGCGTGGCAGGCGGTGCAGGCAAGGCCTTCGTGTACGCCCGTGGGTGTGCGGTCGTCGCTGCTGCCGGCCTGGTGCCAGGCGTTCGGCGAATGGCATTGAAGGCAGAGCCGGGTATTGGCATCATCTGCTGTTTGCACGGGGCGCCCTTTGTCGTACATCTCTATTTTGGAGAGCTGTCCGGATGGGAGGTAGTCTTTCTCTGCCCGTACATAGAAGGCTGTTTTCAGGGTATCATCCTGGGGGCTGTGCATCTGGTGGCAGCTCAGGCAGGGGATGACCGGCTGGCTGGCCTGTTTCGTATCCCTGAGCGCGAAGGCGGAGGCCTCTCCTTCCAGACTCATCAGCTCACTGATCGAAGCCTCGTAGAACATGCCGTGGCAACGGAGGCAGTCGGCATAGGGTTTCTCGCTGCGGTTATGCGTCTCGTCGAGGAAGATGTCCTGATACGTCGTCCCGTGCCCTCCGGCCAGCCAGCCGGCCTGTTCCGCGCGGTGACATTCCGCGCAGCGGCCAGCCAGGGCCAGCACCTGTTGTTCGTTCAGGCGGAGGTCGTCATTCCGCTTGTCTGTAGTCAGATGGGTAAGCAGCATACGTGTTTTCTCACTCAGGCTGTAGAAGCCCTCACTCAGCGCCGTGCCGTGGCAGTCGGTGCAGGCTATGGCGGCATGTGCCGAGCTTTGCCAGCTTGTGTGCGAATCTTTTATCTCGTGGCAACGTGCACAGGTAAAGGCGGGGTCTGCCAGGTTCCAGGCCGTATAGGAGGCCGTTAGCAGGAGGGCTACCGAGAGCATACAGGCTATCGTGAGAACCGTTTTCTTTTTCTTCTTCATTGCTCTTTACTTCTTGAATGTTCTTACGATATAATCTCCTACCCAGTATCCCAGCGCCATGATGGTGAGTACGGGGTTGAAGCCGCCGTTGGTGACGATCAGGCTACCGTCGGCCACGAAAAGGTTGTCTATCTCATGCAGTTGTCCGTAGCGGTTGACGACCGAGGTCTGCGCGTCGTTGCCCATGCGGCAGGTGCCCGCCTGATGTTGTCCGCCGCTGGGGCCTCCCCGTCCGCCCCCGTGTTGCCAGGTGCGCAACGCCCCTGCCTCTTTCAGTATCTCTTCTGCTTTGGAGCCGAGGAAGTCGCAGTGCGGCGCATCCAGGGGATGTCTGTCTCCCGAAAGCACTGCCACGGGGATGCCCCAGTAGTCTTTCACCGACGCATCGACTGTCACCCGCGATTCGAAGACCGGTATTTCCTGGATAGGGCCTACCAGACGTCCCAGACGGTAGAAGTTCTCGCGCTGATAGTTCTTATGTCCGAGGCCCCAGCGCATCTCGCCGGCGGGACGGTTCTGTGAGAAAGCGTAAGGTAGGGTGTAGAACTCATTGGCGAGCAGTCCTCCGCCGATGATGCCCTCGTTATGATGGTTATAATCACAGAGGGCCATGCAGGCGCCCGGGCCGCTGAGGTCGAGGATATCGAAATCAAACAAACCCGAAGCGCCCGTATAGGCATGCCCCTGGAGGTTGCGCCCGACCCAGTCGTTATTGTTCCCTGCTCCTGCGGGGAAGAGTTTCGATTTGGAATTCAGCAGCAGGCGGGCTGTCTCCGTTGCCGAGCCGCTGACGACGACGAGGCGCGCTCCGAGCGTCTGCCCTTTGTTTCGTTCGTCGAAGTAGCGTACGCCGGTAGCCAGCCCCTGGTCGTTCACCAGGATTTCGGCCACCATGCAATGGGTGCGCACTTCGCAGTTCCCCGTTTGCATAGCGAGGGGGATGACCGTATTATGCGTACCGTTTTTGGCATTCACCGGGCAGGCGTATCCGCAGCAGGTACGGTTGCGTATGCAGGCGGCCCTTCCGTTGTAGGCGACAGAGTTACGCAGCATAGGGATCGGGAAGGGGTGGAGTCCCAGCCGGCGTGCGGCTTGTGCCAGATGGCGCGCTTCGCGGTTCATCTCGAAAGGGGGCATCGGCTGGGGCTTCGCCCGGGGAGGGGCAAAGGGGTTTTGCGTATCATCGCCTGAAACGCCTATTTCCCATTCCGCCTTTTCGTAACAGGGCTCGAGGTCTTCGTAGCTGATTGGCCAGTCCTCCAGTGTCGAACCCGCGACGGCTCCGTAGGTGCTCTTCAGCCGGAAATCTTCGCGCATGAAACGCCAGCCCATCGCTCCGTAGCTGACAGTGCCCGAACCTACACAGGCGGCCACGTGGTTGTAGGAACCATCGCCGGCGTTGAGGATGCGGCGGTTTCCGTCTTTCCCGGCAAATACACGCGGGTGCTTCTTCCAGTCAGGCCCGAAGGCCGAATCCAGTTCTTGCACACGCTGGTTGATCAGTTCGTCATTGATATGCTCGTCGTACTCCGGCCATCCCCCTCTTTCGAACACGACGACGGAAAACCCATTGACGGCAAGCTCTTTGGCTACGACGCCTCCTCCGGCTCCGGCTCCGATTACAATGGCATCGACTGGTTTGTTTTTCATCAGGTATATCTGTTTTGCCCCACAACGAGCGGGAAGTCCAACTTCAGCATACGATAGCTCACATAGTTCTTATTCCCTCCGTGCCGGGGAGGGCCGTAGAATCCCTGCATGGTATTGCGGATAACTTGGCGGAAGAAGGCAGAGGCCTTGATGCCGGTCCAATATTCTTCCGGCAAGGCATCTGTTTCCATCTGTTGCATCACTTCGATCTGCCTGGCAGTAGGCAGGGAAGCAAAGCGGGTTCCGTATAAACGGCTGCAGGAGGCCTCCAGCGCCGCTATCCCCTGCTGATAGAGGGGCAGTAAATGGGGGAAACGCTCGTGTAATAATTTGTCGATAAAATGAATGACTCCCGCATCCGTGGCTCCGGGGTCGTGGTCGGCAGGAATAATCTGCTCACAGAGAGCAGTCAGACAGACTGCTTCGCCTGAGCTGAAAACACGGTATTCCGGAAAGGAGCGCGTGCAGGAAGGCATGCATAGCAGGCCACCGGATAATACACCTACTGTCTGGATAAACTTTCGTCGGCTTAATCTCATGATGAATAAAAGGTTTACAGGCCGGAAAAATACGAATAAAAATCTGATTGTGCAAACCTTCCGGCAGATATTGAGTGTACTTCAAATTGTCTCATCGTCATTACGGGCCGTCATTGCGAGGGGGGGGGTGAAATTTATTGGCTCGTTTTTCCTTATGGATGCAAACCAGTGAATAAACAAGTCCGACGAACGCTATGATACCTAATGCTGCAAAAAAATAAATTAGTTCCATAATGCTAATATTTAGTTGTTGTTTCTTTCTTCCCACGATATTAAAACAAGACCAAAGATAATCATTAATACGGCTGCTGTACCACCAACGATAAACAAATACACGGGCGGGATATCCTGTCTCATCAGACCAGCAAGTATAACCCCTCCGATGACTAACTTTGAAATGTCAATAAATATTTTTCCTAACTCCTTTTTCATTGAATCACATTGTTTATATTGCAAATATAGCTGTTTTCATAACAACAAAGGAAAATAAAGACACAACAAAAGAAAAAAGCGGGCTAACTCTTTTTTTGAGAGAACCCAGGGCGTTGCCCTGGGCTGGGGTATATAGGGCTTTCAGCCCTTTTCGCTGTCAGGATGAGGCGGACGGGGGTATGCCTGGTTCGTTCCGACTCGTTTTATTTTTATCTGTAGGGAAAATCCGGAAGTTTTTCCGGGCTGAAAGCCCTGTATATCCCAGCCCAGGGCAACGCCCTGGGTTCCAGGATGAATATTCACAATGCCGATGATAAACGCCCGGTAGGCCCGACGATTGGATTGCCGCTTTTATTCTTTCGTAAAAGTCGCGTACTAAACCGTTCTTTTTGCTGCGTCAAGCCTGGCTTTTCGTAATCTCAGATAGAGATAGGAGCCAAAGATCAGCATAAGTGAACTGATATGGATGTATCTTTGGGCATGGGGGCTGACTTTTATATCGGAGAATCCCATGCTTTGTCCACCTCTGCTTGGCTCTTCCATACGCTCTCTTCCTGTTGGGCGGGCCGGTTCTGTTGAGGTTTTATTAGCTCCTGCTGCTGTTTCTCTGTTTCGTATATTTTCTGTTGCAATCTTATTGTCAGGTGCTTGCGTGTTTTCTATTGCAGCTCTTTGCGGGTTTCCGCCACCTCTTGGATTGAGCAGACCGCCGACCTGTATTCCCAGGGCATGA
Organism: Tannerellaceae bacterium; assembly: GCA_031269535.1. Taxonomy (GTDB): domain Bacteria; phylum Bacteroidota; class Bacteroidia; order Bacteroidales; family Tannerellaceae; genus DFXE01. The sequence goes on along the minus strand of JAISZA010000001.1, from coordinate 1,133 downwards.
ATAAATAAAAGCGCGTATAGAAGATACGACCCATTTTGTAATTTTTTCCATTTTACATTTCCCATGCGTTTACGAATCGAACCGAAGGAAGTAACCCACAGCGGAATAAACAGAATGAGTAATACAATCCCCAGAACGAAGCTGAAATTACTAAACCAAAGCCCTAATTCATTGGTGTACTGGGCTGTTTCCATATATTCCTCGTGATGGGTGAAGTATTGGAGCGAACGGGGGAAGTTGTTGCTTACCCTGATCAACGAATGTGTAAATACGGGAAATCCTGATATAATAGACAATTCTTTACGTATGGACATCAATTTTTTCACCCATTTGATTCGCGGATTAAGGGCTCCTATATACATGATTATAATTAACAGAGGGAACCCAAACGTGCCCAAATGGATATAATCTCTCAATATCCCTCCAAGGAATGGTATCCGGTTGAAGGTGAACGTTTCAACGCCAATCATCCGCCCGATAAAGGGGATTGCAACAAACAGAAAGGGCAATCCCAGCACAAGATAATAGACTGCCGCATACTTCTTTATTGATTTTGATAATAAAATGCTGACTAAAGCCAGAAAAACGACACATGTGATCAGAGGGAATGCAGAATACAGAAATTGCACCAGATCAAACAACAATTTTACCATAATATTTTCAGAATAAGAACCAGCTCAGGAATCGTTTTCCCGATTTGATTTGATTAATTTATTAATGAATTATTTTCTTCTTAATTTCGCGCACAAAGGTCTGCCAAAAAAACAAGAAGGACAATCCCTATTTCTCGGTATTTTACCCCGAAAAAATCACAGTAAATCATTAAGGCGTTGTCAGGAAAAATGACGATGCGACAATCAACAGAACACCATCTACTTTCCGGTTGTGTGTTTTTTAATGAATTCAAGAATCAGTTCGCCGGAGGGGTTTACTACGTTGCCGTGGTTAAATCCCTGTAATTCATATAACACAACGTCATTACCCAATGATTTCATGACGGCTTTCAGATGAAGATTTTCTTCATACCTTGCAGTCATTTCCAAATCCCTGTCGCCGGTAATCAGGAGGGTTGGCGGCAAATCTTTCCTCACGCGGTTGATCGGGGCGTATTCGTCTATGACAGGGATGTCCTT
>JAISZA010000251.1 GCA_031269535.1 Tannerellaceae bacterium | reverse complement strand
TGCCTTTCTCCTTGTCGAGGTTTTTTTGCGCCATAGATAAGAGTATCCTTTGATTCTCTATCGCTTTATCGTTTTCAGCTTTAAATTCGTCTCCAAGTATTTTTAGACTATCGGCAACAGTTACTTTTTGGATTTCACCCATTTCAATCATCTTGAATTTCAGGTCATATAGCCTCCCTGTTTTGTCTGTCTGTTTGAAATCGGCAATTGCCCTTTCAAGTGAAGAACTGCCCGACGAGCAGGCAGCAAAAACAAATACCATCAACAGTAATGTCAAATTTTTCATATTAGTGTGTATATTAAATGTTTATTTTGCTTGCAAAGATAGGGCAAGAATATAATATTTCCATATTCCGGACATATTTTCATGAAATTTGTTGCTTGAATATCAGGGAAGTATCTATTCATCATCGTTATCTTTGTCCTCTCCTTCCGGTTTTTCACCCAGCAAATGACACAAATCCGGATCTTTTCGAATACGGTCTTTTTCTTCCTCAATAATATCCAGTACATCCCTTTTTATCCGGTTGTAATTCCGCTCAATCTGCTGTTCCATAATATCATTTCCCTCTTCATCTTCAAACTCATTGATTATGGGTATCGGTTTATAGGCTTTAGTTTCCGCAGCGACTTTTTCATTATCCACAATAATTTGAGCGTGAAATATTTTCTGGTCGATGGTTTCTCCGAAATTATCCGCAACCGAACCGACAAATGTCCCCTGTGAGAGATTCGCAATTTTAGACGCAGGAATAAGCGAGTCCATCTGTGTATTAATAGATGTGGAAGTATCTTGCCGGTTAATGGATATGGATTGCCGTTTTTGAAGCACTTTTCCAAATCGTTCGGAAAGATTCTTTGCCGTTTCTCCCACTACTTGTCCGCTAAAAATGTTTCCTACTGTATTTTGAATCACCTTGCTTTCCTTATCTCCATAGTCACGATTTAACTGGCTGTAGTCCTGAAACCCTAAACATACGGCAACTTTGTTACTTCTTGCGGTGGCGATCAGATTATCGAGTCCCCGGAAGTAAATCGTGGGTAACTCGTCTATAATCACCGAAGACTTTAGTTGCCCTTTTTTGTTTATGAGCTTCACGATACGGGAATTGTACAACCCAAGAGCTGCCGAATAGATATTCTGCCGGTCGGGATTGTTACCTACACAAAGTATTTTAGGCTCCTTCGGATTATTGATATCCAGTGTAAAATCATTACCTGTCATAACCCAGTATAACTGTGGACTTATCATTCTGGATAACGGTATTTTTGCGCTCGCTATCTGGCCCTGGAGCTGATCTTGAGCTCCTGATTTCCAAGCATCCATAAAGGGCGAGAGGTAGTTCTCAAGTGCCTGATATGAGGTCAAAATAGTAAAAATATCACTATATGGTTTATTCAATAATTCTATCGCATGTGGGAACGTACAATACTTGCCTTCCTTGTAAATTTTCAAAAACCAGATTATTGCGGCGAGAAGAATAATCGGAGATTCTACAAAGAAATCACCTTGCTTTTGAATCCAGGTGCGATTCAGATTGAGCATAATTGTATATGCCGATTCGTATGCATCGCTGATGTCGGTCATAAATTCCGGTGCTATCGGGTTACATCGGTGCGACTTGTGTGGGTCGTCAAAGTTGATAACATAGAATTGCGGTGTTACATCATAATTATGTATGTTCTTTAGTAATTCATTATAGGCGATAACCGATAAATCATCGAATTTGTAGTCGTAGATGTAAACGGCGAAGCCTTTGGAAATCTGTTGTTTGATGAAATTATTGACCACAGCGTATGACTTTCCTGACCCCGGAGTGCCTAAAACCGTGGTGGCCCTGAACGGGTTAACGACATTAATCCATCCATCCCATGTTTTTCCCTGATAGAAGAAATTAGTAGGCAGGTTTACCGAATACTCGTTTTCTATGAACCTCGTTTCCTGCATGAAACTCTCGTTCTCTTCGTTAAAAACGTCCTCCATCAGATTGTGTTTGAGCATCCGGCTCACCCATACGCCCGCCATTAATAATAGAATGTAGCCGATGGTTAATGTCAGCACATACAATCCCATGTTTACGGTTGCCGGAAAAGGCAGATGCAGCATCCACCAGTTCATGAAAAAGAATATCAGTCCGAAAAGCAGGGCGGCATATATCTTCTCCCATGTAATCTTTTCATTCTTTACCCCTTTAGTTCCCAGACAACTCAGTGCCAGAAAAATCACGGCAAACATTTTCGTCAGTAACAGGTTTTTGAATAATCCTGCCGTGTTTTGAAAATTCAGTAGTATCTTATCTACCACTCCGATGTTTATTCCCATCTCTTGTATTGCTTCATAGCAGTACCAGTAAATGTGAATTACACAGAATAAAATGGATATGGCACGCATGAATTCCATCACTTTTGCCAATCCTCTCAAATCATCTTCTTGTTGCATACTTGTTTATTTTAAAATGGTTAGAACTATTATGATATGCCGCGTGAACGGCCTTTTTTCTTTTTCTTCTTTTTGGTTCGACCCACAAATGCTTGTTCTTCCGGGTCGTCTCCGTGCAGTTCAAAATCGAATATTCCGAATGCCTGTTCGATAGCTGATTCCATATCCTGGGCAGCCGAGAGAAAGTCTCCCGTCAGGGTGTCTTTCTCTCGGCTGCCATCCTCAGCCTGTTTATTGAACCGAGGCTCGTCCGAAGGCTCGTTAAACAGGCGGTTGAACCCATTCGCTGAAAACTCTTTTCCCAATCGGGAACCGTTATAGACTTCCTTTGAATTATGGTCGATGAATGTTGCTCCATATATCCGTCCATCTTCATTCTC
>JAISZA010000220.1 GCA_031269535.1 Tannerellaceae bacterium | reverse complement strand
TAGATGAGAGTACATCCCTCGGCAATCACTATTTCATGCTATTTTCAGAGCTGTTCTATACCTAAATATAGGTATCGTGATAGCAGTCTCGCAGGGTGCATTCCAAATTGTCGCAGATTTCCGTCATTGCGAGGTACGAAGCAATCCACTTCCGCCGTCATTGCGAGGTACGAAGCAATCCACTTCCGCCGTCATTGCGAGATACGAAGCAATCCACTTCCGCCGTCATTGCGAGGTACGAAGCAATCCACTTCCGCCGTCATTGCGAGGTACGAAGCAATCCAGGGTGCCCGGTCTGGATTGCTTCACCCTCCGGGTTCGCAAGGACGGCCCGTAATGACGATTTTGAAATACACCCGTATTCATCACGGAACCCAGGGCGTTGCCGCTGGGTATAAAACAGAATAATCCGGTACGCGCCCTGAAAGGGCCAGCCTAATGATGTCCGCAGATAATATCCGGCAGGGTAGTTGGCGGAGTGAGCAGCTGATGGAGGTAAAACAACTGAGTCGGAGCCGGAGTGAGCAGCTGATGGAGGCAAAATTACTGATTCCGGCCAAGTGTGAGGTGTAGATTGGCCTAAAACAACTGAAAAACCTCAAGAGTGAACATAAGATTGGCTCAAAACGACTGAAAAGCTTCAGGAGTGAACAGCAGATTGCTTCAAAACGACTGAAAAGCCTCTTGCTCTACTTCCTGCGAGGCGAAAAAAGGCCGGCAACCTTTATCTATTTGTCATGCAGGCTGCCGGCCGTGGATTTTGGTCCTTGCAGGAGGTCATTCCTCCCCGTCTTCGGGAGCGGTATCTTTGGAGTGTCGTCCGGCACTCTGGGCCAGGAGGTTACGATACTTCTTCACCTCTTCGTTCGCATCGTCATTGCGAACCCGGAAGGGTGAAGCAATCCAGCCCGGGCGCACGCTGGGTTGCTTCGTACCTCGCAAGGACGGAAATCTGCGACAAGCTGAATTGATTATTCATTTAAAAATTGCTTTGCTTTCGTTATTATTATACCGGCAGCCTCGGTACTGAGGCCTGTAACAATACGATTATCCGTGTTTGAATACTCTGAAGCTATGAGGTTTGATCTCTACTTCAAACGTATGCGTCGTTTTCGGTTCCCTCAGCCAGATACGCGACTGCATGAAGAAGGGGAAACCGTCGGGCCGGGCCGGGGCTGCCTCCGGAGTAATTCCGGCTCCGCTGATCAGGTCTGTAATCTGCTTCGTCGGCTCGTTGACGATTAGTTTCACCTTAACCGGTTCGTCGAGGAAGGATTCAACAACAAAGGTCTGATTGTCGTAAGCAAAAAGGCAGACATTAGCGGGGCCTTCAAGGCGTACCGGCACATCGGCACCTGCCACCGAACGCAGCCGGTTCAGGACACCTTCGGGCAGCTCATAGAGGTCGGCATACGAATCCGGGATAGTCAGTACCCAGAGCGAGCCGTCTTCGTAGCGGGCCTGCAACAGCAAAGGCCAGCCCTGGACACCTTTGTCGTGCGCCGGGATGTCTTCCCAGGCATCATTCGTATAGTATAAGACCTGAGGAATGAGCATCTTTTCCTTCGATTTGCCGAAATAGCTGAAGTCGTTGACAAAGCCTCTATTATCATTTATACGCAGTTCGACGATATCCGCTAATTCTTTCTGAATCTTTTTCGCCAGGCCGGAGGTTACAATCACTTCCTTACCCGCTTTCAGCTGTTTCCTGATTTTGTCAACCAGCGACTTATCGTAAGCAGCCTGTTCGGTGAGCAAGACGACTTCGGCATCCTCAGGAAAGCCGGGTACCATCTCTACCGGCAGGCCTATCATACCGAGAAAGTTCTGCAGGTTGTCCTCACCGACCGAATTAGCGGGTTTATACGATTTAATTCCCACCGGTTTTCCCAGTTTGCTGTACACCTTATCAACCTCCCGGAACGCTACGGAAGCAACCGAAGCAAGCGTCGGCCCGGCACCCAGTTTGTTCCAGTCGAAAGACGTTCCTGTCCCCTGCCAGGGCCCTTTGAGACGCTCGCCAACAGGCATCTGAAGCCCTCCGAATTCAAACAAGGTACATTCGGGAACTTTTCCGAACAGTGTCAGCCAGGCCTGTTCGGCATAGCGGTCGGCATAGGTCATTCCTCCGGAATCGATCCAGCCACCCAGGTTTTTTCCGTTGGAAACATTGTCTAAGTAACGAATGATCTCATAACTCAGGTAAGCCTGCAGATGCTGATCGGCAGCCGGGCTACGGGATTCGGTTCCCGACCAGACGCCGTCAAAAAGAGCCGGTTCGATAGCCAGGTCAAAACCCAAAGCAGGAAAATGTTCGTACCAGTTCGGATATTTGATGATCACTTTACATCCCGGATTTACGGCATGCGCCGGCCCGACCACTAAGTTTGCGGCAGCATCACGCATTCGTTCCAACCGGAATTCCGTCCAGCTCTTCGTGCCTTTGGCGGCTGTACAATGTTCACATTTGCAGCTGTTAAAAAAGAAATCATCCAACAGTATCTCGTCGAAATGTTTCGCTGTATATTCGGCAATCTTTTTTACTTCAGCCCGCCCTTCCGGTGTCGTATAGCAGAATGTTTCCCATCTTCCCGAGTGGCTTTCAGGGGTGTAAGTGATACCGCCGCCAATTTCCACCTTTTTGGAAGAGAAGAATTTTTTGGCAGCCGACAGAGCAGCTTCCGAAGTATATCGCCCGTCGCGGTGTGATTCAATATACACTTTATCCACTTTGAGACGAGAGGATATCTCCGTCCAGGTACTATCCAGCCAGCTGCTGTTTGTCATTTTATTTACATCGTTGGCAGTGATGTAAACCGACACTTTAAATCCATTATAATGTCCGGCTTTCAGGGTCAGTGAAAAAGACAGAAACAAAAGAATGAGACTTAGGATGAGTGATTTTTTCATAATCGTTTCCCTCTGTAATTCCCGTCAAAGAAGCGATTGGATTCTTTCTTTATAGCTTTCGGCTCCCGCTTCGATACTGATAGGGGCTGTAGGGAGGGATGCGCCGTAAACGATGAAGGGTGTTTGCCAGACCATGCCCGAATGATGAGCCAGTCCCTGATAGGGGCGCAGAAACTCATCGACGGTAAACTGGTTTCTTCCCCCCGAGCGGTAGGCCTCGTATTCCGAGCCGGTAGTAGTGGCTACCAATAGTTTTTTCCCTTTTATAGAGTCCATCACTCCGCCGAATACCTCGTCGCACCATTTTTTCAGCTGGGAAGGGGCGCTCAGCCAGTGGAAGGGGAATTGGAAGACGACGGTCGATGCCTCGCCAACCGGCTGTTTGTAGGTATCAACCGTAAAGGGTGCGGCATAGATATCGATGACCGTCACGCCCGGCAAGCCTTTCACGGCTTCTATCAGCGCCTTATTGGCTACCGACCGGGCATAGTCGGGATGCGCCAGGAGGATGACTACTTTGTTTGTGCTCTGCATAGCAGCGCCTCCGCCCCCCGTCGTATCTTCGTCTGAATCATAGAAAGTTGTTGCTCCGAGAGCATCCATACTGAGCGCCGCCGTTCCGACTGCTCCCAAGAAATTACGTCTGTTGATCTTCATGATAATTTGTTTTTAAATCGTTCGTTATTTCTGTTTTCAAAATGAGTGGCAATTTAAGAAGAAAATACCATATACACAAATTCCTAATGCCTTGAGGGGGCATTTGAGTATGACGGAATAGAGAAGAGTTACGGGTTACCGGTGATTCGTTGCCGGTAACCCGTAAACACGTAATTTATTTAAAAACCGTTCAGGACGTTGCGGGCGGTATTCACATCGCCGGCGGCATTCCGCGTTTCTATATTTTCATCGGTAAACATCGAAACGGCGGCGTTTAATTTTTTGAGTTTCCCGGCCGCTTTTTTATCGGCAAACTCTTTCCGTAAAATGCGTATTTTCTCGTAATCCTGAATGCCTTCAATCAGCCGTTCCATACGAATGCTGCTATAACCGGGATAGACAAGATAGCAATCGCCGGCCGCCCATGTCCGGAAACGGGAGTCGCGTAGCGGGTCGGCTGTCCAGCTGTTATACGCCCAGCGCAGGTAGCCGTCATAGTTGCCGGCGGCGGCATGCCACCCGATCCATGTCGCTTCGGCCGGCGGCGAGAAGGTAAACGTATTCGGACGAGCTTCGGCGCAGCAGGTATAAACGGTACTGACTTTACCGGCCTTGTCGCGGGCGGTTTTTACCGCTTCCGGGAAATGATGTCCAAAACCAAGACATAAATCGTATAAATCGCCTTCTATCTCTTCATGATAATTCCCGGCAAGCGATATCTTAAATTCGGGATCGGCTTTCCGGATCACCTTGATTGCTTCCTTCATTGCTTCCAGGCCGCGTTCGTCCATTGCGATGGTAGTGCGTTCAAACCAGCCTTTGCTGCGCAAATGTGAGGAAAAATCTTTCAGGAAAGCGCCCCAGTACGCTCCATAAGCAGCGTCGCCGGGCTTGGTTTCTACAAACAGGATACGGTTGGTAGCCTGGTCGAAATAATCGAAACTCAGCGCCCAGGGTATCAGCGTATAACAATTTATCTGTCTGTCAATACCCAGGCTCATCATATATTCGACCCACTTATCAAAGACCGCATAATCATATACCCACGTGCCGTCTGTCTTCCTGACTTTTGAAACCATACTGTCGAAATGGTCTTCCGTCTGTCCGTTCCAGGGTTTATGCATGATCGTGGCTGTGATGACCTTTTGCCCGGCATCCGCGAGCTTTTTCATGACGGGGCGCATCGCATCAAAATGGGCCTCGCTCCATAAAGGTACCTGATAATAACGCGCAACCGAGTACGGGTTTTGCCACAAATCCAGATGAAAACTCCATGCTCCGGGCGAAGGTAAAACCCGATTGAGAACCGTTATTTCCAGACGAAGTTTCATATCCGCAAAATCTTTTCCCGAAACAGTCAGAACCCCCTTATATACACCGGCGCTCACCTCCCGGGGAATGCAGACATTGATCCATACGGGTTGTGCGGTGTACGCCTTTATCTCCTTCAATCCGGGTTCGTACAACACATCCGCTACCAGGGAAGAATCCCATTCCGCTTTATCCGGACGATGGCCGCAAGCGCTTTTCCCATCTTTATTGAGTTCGTCGGTCATTACATACCGAACGAAAGAGGGACTAATCCCGGACGACGGAATAACAGACGAACCAGACGTCAGATCGCTAACCGTTACGTTAACATCCGACAGCTTGTTTTTCGTCCATATCACGGCCTGAGCATTCACGCGCTCACCTCTCCAGGCCTTCGTTTTCCACATAGTATTAATCTCCGGGATTTCCGGTACATTCAATTTAGCGTATCTTACATCGGTGCTACCCCAGCTAATCCGGGGAGACGACGGTATCCCGTTCCAGACCGATTCGTCGTCATAAGGTTGGGTATCCGTAAGTTCCGTATATTCATCGTATGTCTGCGCAACGCACAGATAACGGCAAAAGATGCAAAAAGCAATAATAAAAGAGTATTTCATAAACATTTAAAGATTAGAGAGAAGTCTTCTGAGGACGGTCTGGGCGGATATTTCGCGGTTGGCGGCTTCGGGGATGACGATGCTGCGGGGGCTTTCTATTACGTCGTCGGTCACGATCATATTGCGGCGAACGGGCAGGCAGTGCATAAAGTAAGCGTTGTTGGTCAACGCCATTGTTTCGGTATCTACCGTCCAGCGACGGTCGGCGTGGAGGACTTTCCCGTAATGGGGGTCGGTGTAGGCCGCCCAGTTCTTGGCATAGACGAAGTCGGCGCCCCGGAAGGCTTTCTTCCGGTCGTATTCGACGCGGGCCGGGCCTACGAAAGCAGGGTCTAATTCGTATCCTTCGGGGTGGGTGATGACAAACTCATAGCCCGCAGCGTTCATCCATTCGGCAAAGCTGTTAGGCACAGCCTGGGGAAGCGCTTTGGGGTGAGGCGCCCAGCTCATCACCACCTTGGGGCGGGGTGTTTGTTTGTATTCTTCGATGGTGATCAGGTCGGCAAAACTTTGCAGGGGATGGCGGGTAGCCGCTTCCATGCTGAATACCGGACGCCCCGAATATTGAATAAACTGGTTCAGCACCTTCTCCGTATAATCCTCTTCCTTACTTTCGAAGCGGGCGAAGGAGCGTACGCCGATGATATCGCAATAGCAGCCCATCACGGGGATAGCCTCCAGCAGGTGCTCACTTTTATCGCCGTCCATCACGACACCCCGTTCGGTTTCCAGCTTCCAGGCTCCCTGGTTCACATCCAGTACGATGGTATTCATTCCCAGATTCATAGCCGCCTTCTGGGTACTGAGGCGTGTACGCAGGCTGG
>JAISZA010000243.1 GCA_031269535.1 Tannerellaceae bacterium | reverse complement strand
CAGCGCCAAAAACAACCACTGCATTTTTTTTGTATGGATAAACTTTCTCATTTGATTGTGTAATAGTTTAAAATAGTTGGTATTTGTTTGTTTTACTATCTGTGTTCCGTGCTCTCCTTTCAGTTCACGATTAGGGAGCCGCCTGAGCGTCTGACATCGCGTATGCAGCGGATGGGATAGGCATCGGTGCGGCTGGCTTTCCGGTGAACGCCATCGGTAGCGTCATAGAGATAGGCCTCGGCGCCCCGTGCCGAAGCGCCCCATACGAGGGCTTTCGCTGCACCGGGATTAGACTGCCCCGTCATTCCGTTTAATCCACGGGCTGATCCGACCGTCATTCCGTTTTTCCCCTCTGTGAAGCCATGCCAGGGTGAGGCCTCGTCGTTCTCAGCTGGAGGCACACGCCAGCCGAAGGGGCAGGGGTCGTAAGGGCCTTTCTCTCCATCGATGGTTGTCCAGAGGTTGTTATTCTGTCCTGTACTCATCCAGTCGTACGGAGGCAGCGTATCGGTATAAAAGGTATAGGGATGCCGGATCGCCTCCTTTTCATTCATTCCCGGGGGAACCGGCGCCGCAGCAGTTACCGCAGCAGTCACCGGAGCATTGCGCCCCCATTGGTAGTATAAGCCGCCGCCCAGGTTGCGGTTCATAAAAGTATATCCGTTATAATGCCGCTGGTAGGTGGAGGTTGCAAAATCAATATTCTCATCCACGACCCAGACAGACCAGGAATAAATCGTATCGGCGCCGGCTCCCTTCGCCTTGGTGGCAATAAGCTGTATGTTCTCAGCGGTTATATCCTTGGGTACGTTCAGGGTAAAGACAGAGCTGGGATTGTCGGTTTCACTCAAAAGGTTATTGCCTGTCTCAGCCCTTATATAGCTAATGAAAGACGAGCGATTGACTCCGTCGCTATCGGCCGACGACAGCGGAATGGAGACCGAGTTTCCCTTCTGTACCACATACGTATGCGAGCCGGGGCTCTGGCTCAGGCTGATGTACTGACTGAGGGTGCCGGCCGTAAGTGCGAGGGTGGCCGTGCGGGGCTGTCCCGTAAGATTATTGTCGCAGGAAAGGCTGATTTCAGCGTTCTGCGTCGAGCCGGAGGACGACTCAAGGGTCAGCCATCCCTCCGGCGAAGCTGATTGAATCGTGGCTTTCCAGCCTACCGGATACGAAGTGCCTACCGGTATCTTTATCGGATGGCCTGCCGGGTGCGCCGGCCAGTCTATCTTTACGTCGGTAGCCTGGCATCCCAGCCAGTAGGTATGCGAATAAACAACCTCATTGATTTTTGCCGTTCCGGTTTCGTCGCCGAGCAGCAATTTGGGGTTGAGGGGGAGGATGGGAGCCTCGCTGGCCTCGGCGAAGCTTTTGTATCCTACGGTGCGTATGCCTTTGATATTAAATTCGTAATTGCGATTGCGCTTCAGGGGGAGGTATTTTCCGTCTTTCACGAAGTCGATCCGGTAATAATAAGGGACTTCGTCGTAATACGTTGCTTTAAGTATCAGAAAGGGAGGAAAGTGAGTGGTATCCCCCGGCTGAGGATTCTCCTTTTTTGCGATCATCGAATCCGTTTCGGGGGCATAGATTGTCCGCCGCATCACACTGCCTTCATTCGGTTGGAATTTGTATCCGATCGTCTTTTTTTCCGTATTTAGCGGGTTTGGCTGGGGGGCGATATAGCCTGAGTCGTTGACGTTGCACAGCCAGAGGCTGTCTATCCGGAAGATATTGCCAAAGCCGATGGCGGGGTCTCCTCCGGCCGGGTTGTTGATATCCACACCCAGCTCAATCTTCGCCAGGGCCCGGCTCATCTCTACGGGGATATGGGTTCCCGGCAGGCCCGTATAAAAGCCTGACGTCCCCCACATCGGGAAAGACCGGGTGGAACTGAGGTCCAGATCAGGCTTCATCCAGGCAGCAGCCGGGAATTTCAGCAGTTCCCGAAGCTCGTCTTCAGTGGAAATAACGGCCGGTTTCAGCTTCGTGAGCACCTCGTCGGGTATATTGGCCGCCAGGACAAAACGAACCTGAATCCCGTCGGCCGGTTTTCGTACTGTCACTTTCACAATATACTCCCCCGGATTGGGCCGGAGAGCCGCCTGTCCCGAGACGCTGAGCCTATCGAGATAAAGGTCTGTTCCGTTGACAATACCGTCTCCTTCGTCTTTAAAGATAAAAATCTGCAAAGTGTCGATCCGGCATTCTTCGCCGGAAGTAACGGCCTTGGTGGCCTGTTGCATATCCGGGAAGGAGACACGGATCAGCCATTCGTCTGCAGTCGGCGGAGAACCATCTGGGTCGGTCTTCACCGGTAGCACTATTTCGTTTGAAGTGCAAGCGGATAAAATGAACAAGCTCATGTAAGTAATCCATTTCTTCATAACTTTTTCTTTTTATAAAAGCGGTCTATACCAATGTTAGTAAAAACAATAAAAAAATGTCGTAGTTAAAGTAATTCATGCGCTTTTTGTTTTAATAAATATACCTATATTTACAAACTATGTCATGAAACTTAATTCAATTCATGTGCAAAATTAGTAAAAAGAATAGTTGAATAAAACAATATTAGTTAAAAATCACGCCGGTGTATTCTTTTCATAAAAAATAAATCCCTTTACTAAAACAAATGTCCTATAAAGGTAAATACGGGCGGAACCGGGAACGACTCAGCAGAAAGCGATTAGTTTGGGAAGGAAAATGATAATCCCGATAAGGGCGGCAGCAATGGCTGTGAAGAGAACAGCCCCGGCTGCAATGTCTTTGATGCTCCTGATGGCTTCGCTGTATTCCGGAGAGACGACGTCGGAGAGCTTTTCTATGGCGGAATTGAATGCTTCGGCAGCTAAGACTACCCCGATTACAAGAATAACCTCCACCCATTCGACAGGAGAAATCCTGAAAAAGAATCCGGCCGCAACGGTACAGATGCCGATCGCCGCATGGATCCACGCATTGTGCTCGTAACGAAGCAGCAGGCGGATGCCTCTGAAAGCATATTTGAACCCGGCTAATCGCCTGCGCAGACTGAAGTTTTCATCTTTCATCTCAGCATGATTATGTGTAGCAAACTTACATAAAAATTGCGATTTATAAGCGAGCCTGTATAAAAGAATAGCTTTTTATCGCAAAAAAATCAAGACCGCTCACCTCCCATAATTAGTGTACCACAAGCTCGGAGCTTAA
>JAISZA010000233.1 GCA_031269535.1 Tannerellaceae bacterium | reverse complement strand
TCGCCTACTATCCCTATGCGAGCGGGAAAACGCTCGGCAGCAGCATTAGCGTAGATGTATCGGGCGCCCAGACCGCATCTTCGCAGGCCGACATCGACTTGCTGTGGGCGAAAGCCAATAACAACGGCAGCGGCTACACCAAAGCGACTCCCAATGTAGCCCTTTCGTTCGACCACAAACTGGCCAAGTTTGTGATGAACTGTACAGTGGAATCCAATACCGGCATCGTAGCAGGCGATTTCAGTACAGCAGCGGTGGTTATCAACGGGATGAAAACCCAAACCACCCTCAAACTGTCGGATGGCGCGGTTGGAACTGCCTCTGATCCGGAGGCAATCATTCCGAACAAGCTTAGTACCGAAAGCGGGTTTTTGGCTTCCTACGACGCCATCATCGTTCCGGCCGTTTACAGCGCAGGGGATATAAAGGTAGTATTCACCTTGAACGGAGAAGCCTACACCTGGACGCTGGGAGCGGAAAGCTTCGCCGGCGCCGCCGAGTACATCTACACTGTTACCCTCACCCGCACAGGCGTGAAAGCAACAGGTACTATCAACCCGTGGACAACGGTTACGAGAGACCCGGGAACGGCGGAGTAAACGCCTATGCAGCCGGTAAAACAGGGTGAAACTCCAGTTTCCCGGCTGCATTCGTCTATATGTTAATCAGTCCAAAGAACAAGTGATTGATATTTGTGAAAAGATTTGCTCCCGTCCGGATTTTTTTCGGACGGGAGCGGTTTTTTCCCGGACGGGAGCGAAAAAAAACGGGACGGGAGCAAAAAAACTGAAAGAAAAGAAAAACAATCCGCTCTTTTTTCTTGCAAAAACGGGCTTTCCTTTGCTATATTTGTGGGCAAAATAAAGGAACCCTTATTCCACACATGCCTTAAAGGCAGATTAAACTGAGATAATATGATGAAAATTAAATTCTTACCGGGATGTCTTAATGGAAAATGATTGCAAAACATTATCAATCATTGTTCCTGTTTATAATGAAGAGGCAACGCTGGAATGCCTGCTGGAGAAGCTTGTCCGCTTAAAGCTGGTGAATGGGACGGGAAAAGAAATCGTCATCGTCAACGACTGTTCGCACGACAGGAGCGAAGGCATTGCCAGAGAGGTGATGGCCCGGTATCCGGACGTAGCCATCCGGTATGCCCGGCACGAGGTTAACTCCGGCAAAGGCATGGCCATCCGGACAGGGATTCAGTACGTGACGGGCGATTATGTCGTCGTCCAGGATGCCGACCTGGAGTATGAGCCACAAGACCTCAACCTCTTGTTAGACTATTTGATTACATCGGAGAAAAAAGTAGTATATGGCTCGCGTTTTCTCGAACGGGAGAATAAACATTCTTACCGCAGCTTCTACCTGGGAGGGAGGTTGGTCTCTCTTTTGACCAATGTATTATACAGACAGCGTTTAACCGACGAGCCTACCTGTTACAAAATGTTTGATACCGCCCTCCTGAAGTCGATTCCCTTGCGGTGTACGGGATTTGAGTTTTGTCCCGAAGTGACAGCCAAAGTATCGAAAGCAGGCTACAAAATCAAGGAACTGCCCATACATTATTACCCCCGCAGCATACAGGAAGGGAAAAAAATAAAATGGTACGACGGGGTAGAAGCTATCTGGACATTACTGAAATACAGATTTACAAAATAAAAAGCACTATACAAAAATGGGAAAGTATAACAGCAATAAGCATGATAAACAGAAAAACCGTGCACAGGCTCCGCCTCAGGCAGAGCAAACGAACCGGGGAGGCGGCTATCTGACCTGGGTGGTGAAGAACGTGGGTGTCGCCCTTGTGGTGGGATTCCTCCTTTCCAGATGTCTGGAGGTGCAACAAGGATATAACTGGGCCTATAACAGTCTGCTGAAAGGTAATATGGCCACGATCCGGGCAAATCCCAACCTGACGGTCGCGCAAAAGAACGAAATGAAATTAGGCATTGACTACGCCTACCTCCAATTCGTGAGAAACGCCACGCCCGAAGATGCCGTCATTCTTTATCCCTCCGTTGACGACTTTTTCCCCGAAGGTGTTGAAAGCCCTTTCAAACATGGTATTTCCAATAAGATGTGGGGCTTGCGCTTCCTCTATCCCCGCAAATTAGTGCTCCCTTCGGAAATGGAGACCAATCGTTATGCCGGCGATATCACCCACGTAGCCATCGTGAACGGGAGGGGATACGAACGGCTGAACTACGAAGTGGATGCCTCTGTCGTACATGGTGTATTACCCGTAAAACATTGATAATATGTTATATTCCGGACTCTTTCTGACTTTCGCATCAGGCTTCGTCTTTGTTCATTGTTTCTCCCTGAGATTTACTTTGGCAGAAAAGACAGGCCTGGCTTTCCCGCTGGGGATGGCGCTTGAATGTTTCCTGATGTTGTTTCTCGACCAGGCCGGCATTCCTCTCACGCCGGTGCCTTTACTGACTGTTCAGACGCTCTTGCTGGCCGGTCTGTGCGCTTTTGTTTATTTCTATCGCACAAATGCTTTGAAGTCTCTGTGGGCATCTGTTTCGCGGCCATCGCTGAAAGGTATCAATCTGGTATGGCTGCTCTTCATCCTGGCCACTGCCTATATGGAGTATATGAATCTTTCCAAATGTCTGTATTTCCCTCCTTCCGACGGAGACAGCCTGGCGGGTTTTGAAACAATCGGCTATATCCTGGCCCAGGAGCATACGCTGAAGGGGCTTAGTATCTTCGACGCAAGCTATATGCCGGGCATCCACGGTCCGGCCAGTTATATTACCTATGCCCCTTTCGTACAGCTCAGTTATGCGTATGTATATGCGCTGGGCGCTGAGACCTCGAAGGTGATTCCCGGTCTGATGTATTTGTTTTTCCTGTTGGCTTTTTATGGGGCTACGTCTCGCGTTGCCGGCCGGACGGGTGCTGCCGTGGCAACTTTCTTCATGCTGCTGACGCCCGAGATGCTGGGGTTTTCTTCGCTTTCCATGACGAATAATATGCATGCTGTCTTTGCCTCCCTGAGCGTTATCTATCTGTCGCTCTGGTTTACGAAGCGGGAGAAGAAAGACCTGCTGCTTTGCGGGGTGTTGCTGGGCGGTAATATCCTGTGCCGTACGGAAGGGATTGTGTTTATCGGCTCCGTGCTTCTGCTTCTTTTCATTGATGCTTTCCGGTCGAAGCAGTACAAGGGTTTTCTGCAGGCCTCTCTTTTTGCCCTTGTTCCGCTGCTTGTCTGGACTTTGTACACGAAGCTGAACGGGCTGTATGCCGAAAGCATTGCCATCACCCATCTCTTCTGGGATGCGGAAAAGGCCGGCATCATTACGTCTTATATGTGGATGCTGTATAATAACACTTTGTACTACGGGTGGAGCTTCGTCGTATTTCTGATAGCTTTTCTTGCCAACCTCTGGTTTCTCATCCGGCGGAGAGACAGTCTCGGGTTGTTATTGGCTATCGGCTTATCGAGTCTTTTTTACATACTTATCCTCTACCAGATTGATTATAAATGGGACACCATAGATAACGTACTCTCGTATTCGGCCAAGCGTTTCATGTTCTGCTTTATTCCGATGCTCTGGTATTTTTCGGTTACCAACCATGCGGTGAAGAGTCTTTTTCTGAAGCTGGAACGTTTCCTGGCACACACTTCGTTAAGGGATGCGAAATAAATAGTAAAATAGTTTCATAAATTATGCTGCCCTTTCAGGGCGCCTACCGGATTATTCCGTTTTATACCCGGGAACCCAGGGCGTTGCCACCGGAACCCAGGGCGTTGCCCTGGGTATAAAACGGAATAATCCGGTAGGCGCCCTGAAAGGGCAGCATAATTTATGTTTAGTTACAAAAAAAAATCAATAGCACCTCAAAAAAAGAGTTAGCCAGAATATAAAATGATTCCTGTAATCTCACAGATTTTCTCTAAGTTTGCAGCGTATCAGTAAAATGTGTGTTATGAAATATAAATTATTGGTTCTCGATGTGGACGGGACTTTGCTGAATAACCGGAAAGAGATGACGCCATCGACTTTGGCTACCTTGCTGAAGGTGCAGCAGATGGGCCTCCAGATTGTGCTGGCCTCCGGACGTTCGACACATGGCTTGCGGCCTATAGCCCGAATGCTGGAACTGGATAAATACAACGGCTTTATATTATCTTATAACGGAGGACAGATCATCAATATGCAGACGAACGAACTGCTATTCGAAAGACGTATAAACCCCGAAGAACTCCCCTATATCGAGAAGCAGGCAAATAAGCATAATTTCGCTATGCTGACTTACCATAAAGATACGATTATCACCAATCAGGCCGGGAATATACATGTGTGCGAAGAAGCTGCACGAAATCAAATGCAGCTGATCGAGGTAAAGGATTTCGCTTCACGGATTACGTTCCCGCCTTGTAAATGTATGATCGTGAGCGATGAAGAAGAGGCGCTTGCCGGACTGGAAAGCCATTTGAAAAAGCGGCTGAGCGGCGCATTGGATGTATTCCGTTCGGAGCCTTACTTCCTGGAAGTCGTTCCCCCGCAGATTAATAAGGCCGATACCTTAGGCGTATTGATGGAGAAACTGGCCGTGCTGCCGGAAGCCGTAATCGCTATAGGAGACGGCGTCTGCGACATTGGTATGATACAGATGGCCGGATTGGGCATTGCGATGGGCAATGCCGACGAAAGAGTCAAGCGATGTACCGACTATACTACCGCCCCGAACGAAGAAGACGGAGTGGCCAAAGCCGTGGAAGAACATATCATTGCCCAAATACGCCCGGCAGATGTGCCTCTGGAGCAGATGAATATACGTGCCCGTCATGCACTGATGGGGAACCTCGGTATCCAATATACCTATGCTTCGGAAGACCGGGTGGAAGCCACCATGCCGGTGGACGAACGCACCCGGCAACCCTTCGGCATACTGCACGGAGGCGCAACCCTCGCGCTGGCGGAAACGGTAGCCGGATTAGGCTCGATGATTCTTTGCCGGCCCGATGAAATCATTGTAGGTATGCAGGTGAGCGGTAATCATCTATCCTCTGCCCGCGAAGGAGATACGGTGCGCGCTGTGGGAACGATCATCCACAAAGGACGTTCGTCGCATGTATGGAATGTCGATGTATTTACTTCAACCGATAAATTAGTTTCCTCTATTCGTGTAGTTAACAGTGTATTTAAAAAGAGATGACGCCAGACATAAGCCTGGATTCCCTTATTGAAGAGAACCGGAATTTTGCCATATACCGGATACCGGGAAGCAATACCCTGCATTTCGTATCGCAGGAAAGAGGGCAGGTGAGCCTGTTGCGCGGGATAGAAGAGCTGAACGGGCAAAGCGGCTTTGTCATTGCCCCGTTTGAGATTTCGGAATCCTGCCCCATCGCCCTGCTTCAGCCTGACAGGGAAGAACGTATCCCCGTACCGGAAGGAGAAACATTCTCCTCTACAGCCGCTGCCTATACGCGCTCTGCCACGGTAGAAGCCGGATACGCCGATCGTTTCCGTACCTTTATTGCTCCCATCCGGGAGAAACGTTTCAAGAAACTGGTTCTTTCGCGCGAGACGATCATCGGGAGGGAAGAAGCGTTTTCTCCGGCCGGGGCCTTTCTGATTGCCTGCCGGAAATATATACGCTCGTATGTCTATCTCTTTCATACACCGGCAACGGGCACCTGGATGGGCTGTACGCCGGAAATACTCCTGGCGGGAGAAAAAAACAGATGGCATACCGTAGCCCTTGCCGGTACGCAGCCTCTCTGCCGGAACACCCTGCCGGATACCTGGGACGATAAAAACCTTATTGAGCAAATGCTGGTAGCCTATTATATCCGGATGCAACTCTTCTCGTTCGGTATCCATCCGGAAGAGAACGGCCCCTACACTGTCAGAGCCGGCGATCTGGCACATCTGAAAACGGATTTCCACTTCAGCCTGCCCGATACCGGCCGGCTGGGCGACCTGCTGAAGCTCTTGCATCCTACCCCCGCCGTTTCGGGGCTTCCCAAAGAAGAAGCCCGCCGCTTTATCCTGGCAAACGAAGGATACGACCGCCGCTATTATTCCGGCTTCGCAGGATGGCTCGAACCTCAGGGAAAAAGCGATTTGTATGTTAACCTGAGGTGTATGAATATCCAGCCCCATGCGCTCAGACTCTATGCCGGCGGAGGACTTTTGCCATCCTCCGGCATGGAAGAGGAATGGCAGGAAACGGAAGATAAACTGCAAACCATGTTGTTTGTAACGAAAAGACAAAATACTAAAAAACAAACGTATGTATTCGGATAAGAAAAATGTCCTGCAGCTGGTAAGCCTGCTGAAAGCACATCATATCTGCCAGATAGTCGTATCTCCCGGTTCGCGTAATTCGCCTGTTATCCATTCGCTGGCAGGAGATTCGTTTTTCACCTGCCATACCGTGACCGACGAGCGAAGCGCCGGATTCTACGCCCTTGGCATAGCCCGCTATACCGGCGAAACGGTAGCGGTCTGCTGTACCTCAGGCACGGCTGTACTCAACTATGGCCCGGCCGTGGCAGAGGCGTATTACCAGCAATTGCCCCTGGTTGTCATTACGGCCGACCGTCCGGCAGCCTGGATCGACCAGATGGCCGGGCAGACCTTGCCGCAGCCCGGTATCTTTAATTCGCTGGTGAAGAAATCCGTTCAACTGCCGGAAATCACCTCCAGGGAAGATGAATGGTATTGTAATCGCCTGATTAACGAAGCCATACTTGACACCAACCATCACGGATGCGGGCCGGTACATATCAATATCCCTCTCTCCGAACCCCTGTTTGAATCGACGGTAAAGCAGCTTCCCGAAGCCAGGAAGATTACCCGGACGACTACTTCAGCTAACTACATAGAGCGCTTTGCCGGCAGGTATGAAAGGCCGCTGATCATGATAGGCCAGATGCCCGGCTGCCATTTCCACATGCAATTAAGCCGCCTGCTGTCAGACCATAAATGCGTTATCCTGGCCGAACACCTTTCCAATATTCCTCCGGAGTATGGCATACGCAATTTCGACGCCATGCTATGCAGCATCGCGGAAGACGAGCAGGAAGAATGGGCTCCCGATCTGCTGATTACGATGGGAGGCCATATCCTGTCGAAACGCATCAGACACTTTCTGCGTGCACACCCACCGCTGGAGCACTGGCACGTTTCTCCCACCGGAGCGATCGTTGATAGCTTTCAATGCCTTACCGATGTGATTGAGATGGACGAACGGGCATTTATCGGCGGACTGCCGGAGCAGACAAACACAGGGCAGAGGCGTGACGCTTTCTGCCGCCAATGGCTCGGACGCTCGCTCCGGATACCGGAACCGGCAGCAAGGGAGTATTCGGATATGATGATCGCCGGCCGGCTGATCAAATCGCTGCCCCCCGGAGCCATCCTCCAGCTGGCCAATAGTTCTTCCGTCCGCCTGGCACAACTTTTCCATCTCCGCTCGCCGCACCGGGTATTCTCTAACCGGGGCACGAACGGCATCGACGGCTGCTTGTCCACCACCATAGGGCAGGCAGCGGTAAGCGAAGGCCTGACCTTCCTGCTTATCGGCGATCTGGCATTCTTTTACGATATGAATGTGCTATGGAACCGGTCGCTACCCCCCAGGCTGCGTATCCTGCTGAACAATAACGGAGGAGGGGGAATCTTTTATACCCTGCCGGGCCTCGGCAAATCCGGAATCATGGAGAAGCACCTCGCCGTCGGGCATAGCCTGAGCGCCAGAGCCTGGGCTGAAGACCAGGGCTTTACTTACCTCTCCGTATCCAACGAACAGGAACTGCAGGAACAGATGCCCGTCTTCGTCTGCGAAAAAGGAGATAAGCCCATTCTGATGGAGGCATTCACCTCAAAAGAGAAGAATGCAGAGCTGCTGCGAAACTATTACAGGTCTTTGAGAGGAATCAAGGAAAAATAACCTACTTTTGCTACCTCTAACGATGAACCACAATGTTATCTATTCATAAAGAAACTTTCCTGTTACGTCCCTGGCAGCCCGAAGACGCTCCTTCACTGGCCATACATGC
>JAISZA010000217.1 GCA_031269535.1 Tannerellaceae bacterium | reverse complement strand
GTCTGTTTGATGTTGCTGTGCCCCATTATATCTTTCAGGGCATTCAGGTCGTGTGTGCGGCGGAGGAATATCGTGGCAAAAGTATGTCTGCCAACCTTGGCCGACAGTTTCTTTTTTATGCCGGCATATCCGGCTATCTTTTTCAGTTTACTGTTAACCTTCTGATCTGAGATCATTCCTTCCCACAGCGCACCTTCCGTACGGTTCCCTTTTTGTTTGCCTATCAGATGCCGGAGGGGGCCGGATATCGGAACATGTACTATCCTGGGGCGGACATTCAGCATCTTTGTCCGCATATAACAGAACTCGTTTTTGCCGATCTGTTCAATTCCGAGGTTCCGGGCATCCGTAATATGCAGTGAACTGAAGCACATGAACAGGAAAAAGGCCAGAACCTTCTGATCCGTTTCGTTTAACTGTCCGCCGGTGTAAACTTCCGTCAGCCGTTTCAGTTCTTCCTCCGTTAAGGCTTCTATATCCGACTCCTGGCTACCTCTGAGCTTTACCCCGTGTATCGGGTTTTCTCTCATCAGTTCCTTCTTTACGGCCTCATTCATATAGACGGACAGGTTTTTCATCGTTTTCCGGATGGTGTTCTCGTTGTTTTTCCGTTTGTTTCTCAGGAACAGGACAAAATGCCGGAAAAAATCCTCCGTCAGATCCTCAAAGTAAACAGTACCCTGAAACTCCTGCAGTTTTTTCAGGCAGGAATTATGAGCCTTCTGGGTGGCCGGGGTTACTTCCTGGAATCGTAGCCGCTGATACGCCTGGCAGAAATCAAAAAATGTTTTATACTCTCCCTTTGCCCTGTATTCTTTCCAGAAGAGCGAAGGCGTCAGTTCGTTTTTTCTCAGCCGGTAGCGGACAAAAATGTCATTGACTGACGCTTTTATATCCGATATGATCAGATTGTAATCTTTGGCGTACTCATACGAGGATTTGATTACACCCTTATTTTTATCGAAAGCATCCGGGGCGATACTTATCCGGACGGGCACTTCAATTTTTTCCCGCTTGATGTAAAATCCTACATAAAGCGGCGCCAGCCCCTTTTTATTTTCCTTTTTCAGATAGACAGAATAGTTAGCCATTTTTACCTGCAATTTGATTGTTACCTACACTATATTGTTAAATTATGTTGTTGTTCTTATGTTAAAACCGCGTAAATACCTGATACAGCTACAAACCACAAAAGGGAGTACCTCTTCGGTACTCCCTAAATTGTTAATATTTATTAAAAAGTGGTGCCACCAGGAATCGAACCGGGGACACAAGGATTTTCAGTCCTTTGCTCTACCAACTGAGCTATGGCACCTGCTTTTTCTGTTTACGGGTGCAAAGATAGTTTGTTTTTTGGATTATACAACTCCTGTCAGGGGTTTTTTCCTGAAAATACTTTTTGCAAGGGTATCTTTGTTTGTTTGTTTTCTTACGGCTTTCCTACTTCTTTTAGTTCGATGAGTTTGTTTACGATAGCGTAAACGGTCAGGCCGCTGGCGCTGTGGATTTGTAGTTTACGGGCGATGTTGCGGCGATGAGTGATTACGGTATGGGTGGATAGAAACAGACGGTCGGCGATGGCTCGGTTGGTCATGCCTTTGACTACACAGACGACGATCTCTTTTTCACGAGGACTCAGTATCTGTTGTTCGTCGTTTTCTGTGATATCTTGCATTTCTTCGGCATAAAGTTGTTCTAATTTCTGCCTGATTTCGTCGTTTGTGTCGTAGATATTGATTTGTTCATCGAAAGGACGTAGCACAGACTTATCGGCCAGATTATACAACAAAGCAATATTTTTCATGGCCGGGCAGCCACATTCGTCTTTTAATTGCTGAAGTGTAAAACCTACAATCATAGAAGGGTTTATAATCAATATGTCCGGTTTATGGGTACGGATGGCTTCGTGTACAAGTTCGCTTCGTGTAATCTCTATCAATTGGAAGCGGAAGCCTGAGATTCTTTTCATTTGCATTTCTACGCCGGAACGGACAATAGAGGACGCTTCGGCAACTGCTATTTTTAGATTGATATTCATTGTTTATATCCTTTTTCCAACTCTACAATTGCCGGAGTGAAAAGGTTATCTTCAATCAGGTTGTGTGTGGACAAATCTTGCTCAGTGGCAAAGATATCAAACAATACGCTGTTCAGCGAATGGCTTCCTTTACCGGGGTAATATTTGAGTAGCAGGTTTTTCAGTTCAATGATTTTCATTTCAATCTGGTCATGCCGTTTACGGAAAATGGAGATATTGTATTTAGCATCTCTTTTGCCTTTCAGGAGTCCTTTCACATAAGGGAATACTGTTTTTTCTTCGTATCTCATGTGTTTATCCACCTCTTCGGTATATTCGTCAAAAAATTGGGTGATGACGAATGCCACATCTGCCGGGCAATCATTGATGGCTTCCACTAATTTGATGCGCAGATGAGGGAGGCGGAATTTCAGGAAGTAATCGTGTGCATTATGCAGGTAAGTAATCAGCGCATCTACGGAAATAGATTCCCCGGTGTTTCCTTCTATTGGCGGGCTTTTTTCTTCAATCAGAAAATTTACGACTGTCAGGAAGGTACAGATATCCACGTTATTCAGCCGGCAGACTTCGCCTATGGTTTTGTCGCCGAATCCCAATCCAATGCCAAAGCGACACATGACGAGTACCATCGGGTAATTGTCACAGATTAAATCACTCATTTTATCGGTTTCCCGGTATTGTCCTTTTTTGTACATAATGATTAATAGACGTTTTTAAGTTTATGTTTGCAAGTCAAAATTACGGAAATAATCAGGTATAACATACTAAAATCCTATCTTTTATTGGATAATCACTACTTATAGGTAATGGGGCTTTCGTTTTACATATATATAGGTATTGCGTGGATTTACCGTCAGTTCTACCTTTGTCGGAGAATAAAAGGTAACACTATTAGTATAATCGCTATATCAAAACCTCATGCTAATTATGTAAGCATATAAGATGATTTAACAACACGTACGGGAAAGGGAGTGGTTCATTCTGCTCCGGCCTGTTACGCAAAAGGGGTCCTTCTGTGAAGAACGACTCCTTTTGCTTTATATACTGCTCAGATAAACAAGCGGATCAGATAAAAGAACAACACCGACATGAGGGCACTGACCGGTATGGTCAGTATCCAGGCAACGAGTAAGTCTTTCGTCACTCCCCATCTTACAGCAGAGAGGCGGCGTATGGCTCCTACTCCGATGATAGAGCCTGAAATGGTATGTGTCGTACTGACGGGGATATGGAGTATCTCGGTGATATAAAGTGTGATAGCTCCTGCTGTCTCAGCTACTGCTCCTTCGAGGGGGGTTATTTTGGTGATACGTGTTCCCATTGTTTTCACGATTCGCCAGCCTCCCGACATCGTGCCCAGAGCAATAACGCTGAAACAGGAAAAAGGAACCCAGACGGGCATGGAGGCTATGTCGGGAATGAGTTTCGAGGCAAAAAGTGCAGCGGCGATGATGCCCATTACTTTTTGCGAGTCGTTCAGCCCGTGTCCTATACAAAAGAGGGCAGACGAGACTAACTGAAAATGGCGAAACCAGGCCTCTGCTTTATAGGGCTTCGCTTTTCGCGAAACGTATAATGTAATCGCGGTCAGCGCAACCGCTATCAGCAGTCCGATCAGCGGGGCCAGGAAGATAAAGGCGGCTATCTTGAGAATCACTATCCCCTGGATGCTCCCGAATCCAGCGCTTGCCATGGCGGCTCCGGCAAATCCGCCTATCAGTGTATGCGAGGATGAAGAAGGGATGCCCAGCCACCAGGTAAGCAGGTTCCAGACAATCGCGGCTATAAGCCCTGCCAGAATAACAGTCAGGGTTATGTATTCGGGAAAGACTGTTTTGGCCACAGTATTCGCAATACCAAATTCACCAATGATATATTTGGCGATAAAAAAAGCAACAAAATTGAAAAAAGCGGCCCAGAGAACAGCCTGAAAAGGTGTCAGGACTTTGGTAGATACAACTGTTGCAATGGAGTTGGCTGCGTCATGAAAGCCATTGATAAAATCAAAAATGAGCGCTAAAGCAATTACGACTATTAATAGTGTCATTTTCTTTTTATATTACGAATACTTAATTATGACCGTTTTAATTGTCTTTCCTACTGCCTGTGCAGCATCGGCTGCTTTTTCCAGTTCGTGAAGTATGTCTTTGAGTTTAATGATTTCTACTGCGTCTTTTTCATTCTCAAACAGGTTGATAAGGAAATGTTCATATACGTCATCGGCCTTTTTCTCAACCACTTCCAGTTGTGCGCAGTATTCTTTTATTTTGGCCGGACGTTTCTTAAACGAATCGAGTTCTTCGAGCGCCAGTATCAGAAAGCCTGCCGATTCGCGCACCAACCTGGCCAGTGTCGTTGCACTTTCGGGGATTTGCTTGGGGTTATACAGCATGATACGTTTGGAGCAGCTATTGATCAGATCCATTATGTCGTCCATCGTAGAAGAGAGGTCGTTGATGTCTTCTCTGTCAAATGGCGTAATAAAGGTATTGTTCAATTCTTCGAAAATCTCAGCCTGAACGGCGTCGGCCTTATGTTCCAGCTCTTTGATTCTTTTATAGTAATCGACGGCATCCGAATGGTTCGAGACCTGTACACATTCAATTATCAAATCAGAAGCTGTAATAATAATTTCTCCCATTTCGTGGAGCAACAAAAAGAATTTATTTTCTTTTGGTTTTAATTTATCAAATAAATGATTTTTCATAAACGATCTGCTTATACAATGTTTGAAGAGTAATCATGATTCATTTTGCAAAAATATAAAATATATTCAATAAGAGCTTATTATTTGCTCTGTTTTATAAAATCCTTTTATCTTTTTTATTGTAGAGCAGCTGATATAAGCGTCGTGGCAATATATCAAAGCCTGTTCTTCGTTGGCGGCATCCTCCAGCATACGTATTTTTTCGTAATACGAAGTAACGGGAAATGTATCGTAGGCCGATATCCATTCCGGCGACACACTTGCCGCCAGAGGGATGACATCGCCGGCAAATACGACCGTGCGTCCGGGGGTTTTTATATACGGCACGATTTGTCCGGGCGTATGTCCGCCGTATAAACGCAGATGGATATCCTCGCTAAGCGCCGTATCGTGGTCGATGAGTCTGATTTTATTTGCTTTAGCGGCGGCATAGATATTTTCGGTAAAATAAGCGTCTTTCTCTAAATGATTGGGGCGGTGGCAGTTTTCCCATTGTTCCCGGCTTATCCAGTGTGTAGCGTTGGGGAAAGCCAGAGACAGAGTCCCGTTTTTTTCATCCTTTACTGTTGTGTAACCGCAATGGTCAAAATGGAGATGGGTTAGTATAACGTCGGTCACCTGTTCCCTTGATACGCCTCGTTTAGATAGTTCACCCCCCAGGTCTGTCAGATTGAAAAAGCCGTAATAACTCAGTTGTTTCAAGTGTTTATTGCCTGCTCCGGTGTCTATCACAAGGATTCTCCCGTCGTTATTGCTCAGCAGCGCGCTCCGCATGGCCAATACACATCTGTTGTTATCGTCGCTGGGATAGCGGTGTTGCCAGGCCGTTTTGGGGATGGGGCCAAACATCGCGCCTCCGTCTGCGTAGAAATAGCCGGTGTCTATCAATTGTATCTTCATGGTATTCTTATATCTTTCCAGTCTCCGTTGTTTTTTATCAGTTGTACAAGGCATTCCACGGCTTTGCTTTCGGGTATGCCTTTGAGGATGCATTGTCTGCCTTTATAGAGGCTGATTTTGCCTTGTCCGGCGCCTACGTACCCATAATCGGCATCGGCCATTTCGCCGGGGCCGTTTACGATGCAGCCCATGATGCCTATTTTCAGTCCTTTCAGGTGCGAAGTAGCGGCTTTTACGCGGGCGATGGTTGTCTGCAGGTCGTACAGGGTGCGTCCGCAGCCTGGGCAGGAGATGTATTCAGTCCGCGTGATGTGCAGGCGGGTAGCTTGCAGGATGCCATACAGGAGGTTGGTTGTGTCAATCGTGGCTGAGCCTTCGTTTGTCATCATCAGTCCGTCGCCGAAGCCGTCGAGAAGGAGGGCCCCAAAGTCGGCTGAGGCTTTCAGTATGAGGCTTTCCGAATCGTTTTCCTTGTAATCGCGCCGGAGGATAAGGGGCAGGTCGCAGCCGGCAGCCATCAGGCGATGGATGGCGGCACGCATCTCTCCGAGAGGGTTCCGGTGCTTACTGCTCAAGACAACCACCACCGGGGCCTCGTCTCCCGAAAGCCTCCGGATGAGTTCGTCCGTCAGATTGTCAAATGTAATGGAGACGAAGCGGACAGCAGGATAGCTGCTCAGCGTCTCTGCTGAAAGGACGACCGGCGGCTGGCCTCCGCCCATCCCGCCTATGCGACGGCTGATGCGCCGTTCCATCGCCAGGTGATCGTATCCCGGGGCCGGAAGGGCGTCAATAGGCGCATGGCCTTCCCTTTCTTTGATATAACGGACCAGGGTGCGGGCAACGGGGATTTCTTTCTCCGGTTCCTCACTGAGTGAGACGCGGATGGTATCGCCGATGCCATCTGCCAGGAGCGCTCCGATTCCCACAGCGCTTTTGATGCGTCCATCCTCGCCATCGCCGGCTTCGGTAAGGCCCAGATGGAGGGGGTAGTTCATCCCTTTACGTTCCATCTCCGCCACTAAAAGGCGGAGTGTTTTCACCATTACGACCGTGTTGGATGCTTTGACAGAGACGACTACGTCTGTAAAATCTTCTTCCCCGCAGATTCCGAGAAACTCCATGCACGAAGCCACCATTCCCTCCGGCGTATCCCCGTATGTGTTCATTATCCTTTCGGAGAGTGAGCCATGATTGACGCCTATGCGTATGGCCGTATGATTTTCCCTGCAAATATGCAGGAGGCCGGTGAATCGCCGGCGCATGAGTTCAGGTGTAGGAGCGTAGTTTCCGGGATTGATACGTACTTTCTCCACTTTCCGCGCAGCCACGTCCGCTGCTCCGGCATTGAAATGGATATCGGCTATCAGCGGTGTCTCATAGCCTCTTTGGTTCAGCTCTTTGCGTATGCGTTCAAGATTTCCGGCTTCGCGTTCTCCTTGTGCGGTAAAGCGTACATAGGCTGCTCCTGCTTCTGTCATTCGTATGGCCTGGGCGACAGCTGCTTCCGTATCCATTGTCGAGACATTGGCCATCGACTGGATACGTATGGGATGCTCTCCTCCCAAGGGGGTCTTTCCTATCCGGACGACAGAGGAGAGGCGGCGGGAAAAGTTAAAAAGCTCCATTCTTCAGTCGGAAATGAAAACTGAAAGTTGAAAGACAGCGCGATACGCCTTCAACCCTCAGTTTTTATTAATTTGTTTTGTATTCAAAGCGAACGTCTGCCAATGCTTCGTTGGCTTGTACTATTTTCTTTTTGAGGCCTTCTTTGTAGGCTGCAAGCTTTTGCTGAAGCGTTTCGTCGGCTGTGGAAAGGATTTGTACAGCCAGGAGGGCGGCATTCAGGGAAGCATTGATTCCCACGGTGGCAACAGGGATTCCCGGTGGCATTTGTACGATGGCCAGCAAGGCATCCATGCCTCCGAGCGACGCATTGACAGGGACGCCGATCACCGGCACGGTCGTCATTGAAGCAACGACTCCGCCCAGGTGGGCCGCCATTCCTGCCGCTGCGATGATCACCCGGATCCCCCTCTCTCTTGCTCCTTTGGCAAAGGCTTCTACCTCAGCCGGCGTACGGTGCGCCGAGAGGGCTTGCATCTCAAAAGGGATCGCCATCTCGTCGAACAGTTCCGCCGCCTTTTCCATGACCGGCAGGTCGGACGTACTCCCCATGATGATGCTAACGAGTGGTTTCATGCTCAGAGTGTTTCTTCGTATTCGGCTGCCGACAGCAATTCACCTAATTCCTCCGGATCGCTGATTGCTATTTTTATCAGCCAGCCTGTTCCGTAAGCGTCTTCGTTTACCAGTTCAGGCTTCGCTTCCAGTTCGGCGTTTATCTCCACAACCTTGCCTCCGACCGGCATGAATAAGTCGGATACGGTCTTGACGGCTTCTATCGTCCCGAACACATCTCCTTTGTCGATCGTTTCGCCTTCGGTGGTGATGTCAACAAAGACAATTTCGCCTAATTCGTTTTGTGCATAGTCTGTAATGCCGACATACGCTTCGCTTCCTTCTACACGTATCCATTCGTGGTCTTCCGTGTATTTTAAATGGGCAGGAAAATTCATACTTTAAGTGTTTTTATCAGATTAATAAAAATAAATTCGTAAAAGATGCGCCAAAGGTACAAATAAATCCCAATACGAAACCGGCGCAGACCTGCATGGGCGTATGTTTTCCTAAGATGATCCGTGCTGTGCATACCAGCCCTGCTATGATCAGGGCGGCGATAAACAGCCAGTAAGGATTCATCATCTGGGCGCGGGCAATCCCCATAATGGCGCCCGATAATCCGCCGATACCCAGGGCATGGATGCTTATTTTCCATAAGAAATTGATGCACAAAGCCGCGAACAGCGCCGCACAAATCCCCATAAACATAGCCAATATCCAGAAAGGCAGCTGCATCTTGAACAAATAGAAGAAGCACGCCATATTCGAAGTGATGAAAAGAAGGTAAGGCATTACCCGCCGACGCTTGTCGGTCAGCTCCATATCGTCTGCTACTCCGCTCTTTATCATCAGAATAACCAGGATACCCGGAATGAGTACCGTACAGAGAACGACGCCTCCCAGCAAATGCAGTTTCAGGCTGAAGGGATAGACCCCCAGATACGTAAAACTCAGCGCCAGCAACATACCATACGTCACCATCAGCAGGGGATGGAAGAGGATGGAGATTATATTCGCGAACAGTTTCATATATTATTCTCTATTTGTTGCAAAGTTATATTTCTTTTCTGAGCCGGGCAACGGGAATGTCCATTTGTTCCCTGTATTTGGCAACCGTCCGGCGGGCAATGATATAGCCCTTCTCCTTCAGGATAGATGCTAATTCCTCGTCGGTAAGAGGTTTATGTTTATCTTCGCCCCTGATATGTTCTTTCATTATTTTCTTTACTTCGCGCGTAGAGACTTCCTCGCCGCTGTCGGTCTGCATGGATTCGGAGAAAAAAAATTTCAGCGGATAAATCCCGAAGTTCGTCTGTACATATTTGCTGTTGCTCACGCGCGAAATAGTCGATATATCGTATCCCGAACGTTCGGCAACGTCTTTGAGTATCATCGGGCGCAGAGAAGACTCGTCGCCCGAAAGAAAGAAGTCGCGCTGGAGTGAGATGACGGCTTCCATCGTTCGTTGCAGCGTCTCCTGGCGCTGCCTGATGGCGTCGATAAACCATTGGGCAGAGTCTAACTTCTGCTTCACAAACTGGACGGCATCCTTCATCTCCGGCGTTTGATTGGATTTATTGCCGGCATAACTCCGGAACATTTCGATATAATCGCGGCTGACGTGCAGGTCGGGGATGCCCCGGCTGTTCATGCTGAGGAAGAGTTCGCCATTATGGGCTTCCACTACAAAATCGGGTGTAATCTGGCTCATAGCAGTTTCCATCGTCCCTCCCCATATACTGCCGGGTTTGGGGCTCAGCATGGTTATTTCCTGAATGGCTTGCTTGAGGTCGTCTTCGCTGAGGTCGAGCACCCGCATGATTTTTTCGTAATGTTTGCGTGTAAATTCATCAAAATACTCTTTCAGGATGCAGGTGGCGCGTTTATTGGCAGGTGTATTTTCCCGTTTTTCCAGCTGGAGGAGGAGGCATTCCCTCAGGTTACGGGCGCAGATGCCGGGAGGGTCGAAGTCTTGCACAACCCGGATAACGGACTCGATTTCTGCATCGTCCACTGTCTGGGCTGCCTGAAAGATCAGGTCGTCGGCTATGGCGGGTAGGTCGCGGCGCAGGTATCCGTCGTCATCGATATTCCCGATAATATACTCAGCTATCTTCATTTCTTTCTCAGGCAGTTCCCTCAATCCCAGCTGTTGGAGGAGGTATTCATTCAGCGACTGGTCTGTTGAGAAAGGGATTTCCTCTCTCTTTTCCGTACGTTCCCGTATTTCCCGTATTTTATAGTCGGGTATATCGTCTTCCGTCAGGTAATCTCCTAACGAAAGGTCGATGTCGGTATCATCGGGAGCCGTATCGCCGGCATCTGTTTCCTCACCGGCCTGTTCCATGTCGTTGATCTCCTGACCTTCTTCCAGTGCCGGATTTTCCTCCAATTCATGCTTCACCCGTTCTTCCAGTTCGATGGCAGGAAGTTCCAGAAGTCTGATTAACTGAATCTGCTGAGGAGAAAGTTTTTGCTGTAGCTTTTGTTGCAACTGTTGCTTCAACATAAATGTTTTGTCTCTTTTTCAGATTAAACTTCGCAAATATATACAAAAGTTTGGATATACCTAAATTCCGGGCCGGCACGGGTGCAATTCAAATTGTCGCATCGTCATTACGACCCGGGGGGGGTGAAGCAATCCAGGCCCGAGCGCCCCCTGGATTGCTTCGTACCTCGCAAGGACGGAAATCTCCGGCAAGGATTCCCCCCGGGGGAAAAGCTGCCGGAAATTGCCGGCGGACATAATTAGGCTGCCCTTTCAGGGCGCCTACCGGATTATTCCGTTTTATACCCAGGGCGTTGCCCTGGGCTGGGATATATAGGGCTTTCAGCCCTTTTCGCTGTCAGGATGAGGTGGACGGGGGTATGCCTGGTCCGTTTTGGCTCGTTTTATTTTTATCTGTAGGGAAAATCCGGAAGTTTTTCCGGGCTGAAAGCCCTGTATATCCCAGCCCAGGGCAACGCCCTGGGTTCCAACGCCCCGGGTATAAAACGGAATAATCC
>JAISZA010000185.1 GCA_031269535.1 Tannerellaceae bacterium | reverse complement strand
GAACTGGACTTTCACACGGGATATTTCTATCATCCTGCGGACTATTGTCAGTATGTTTCTGGGAGACAGGAACGCCTACTGAAATTAGTGAACAGTGAACAGTGATTAAACTCTTTACGGGATGAAAAATTTTTAACCTGTAAAGGTTGCCTGAAAGGGGTGCATCTGACTACGTCGGTTTTCAGTTCAGATTGTCGCAGATTCCCGTCATTGCGAAGGTATGACGCAATCCGGGGTACGCCCAGACTGGATTGCTTCACCCTGCGGGTTCGCAATGACGAGGCGACAATTTGAATTGCTTCACCCTGCGGGTTCGCAATGACGAGGCGACAATTTGAATTGCACCCCCTGAGTTTAACCCGTCTATCGCTTTCCCTATTTATTTTTTCTGTTAATATAGTGATTTTTGAATGCCCGGTTTTATATCCGGAGGTATAAAAGCGGGCATCTGGCTTTTTATAGTTTGATCTTTATCCCTGCATTTACAACAAATCCGTCGAGCGGTGCGTATATATCTTTGAAAACAGGCTGGGTGGCTGTTCCTGTGTATAGACTGCCAAACCGGGTTTGCCGCGTGTCGGTGAAGTTTTCAAAATTGGCATAAAGGGAAAAATAATTCCAGATTTTTTCTATCATAGCTCCGCACACCCAATAATCGCGGCTTGCTGAGCCGTCGCTGAGCCGTTGCGGACTATAATAGTAGGCTTCCAGTCCGATCTTCCAGCTATCTTCTGCTTCATACATCAGCACAT
This sequence comes from Tannerellaceae bacterium, assembly GCA_031269535.1. Lineage (GTDB taxonomy): Bacteria > Bacteroidota > Bacteroidia > Bacteroidales > Tannerellaceae > DFXE01. The sequence continues at coordinate 2,532 of JAISZA010000185.1, read as the reverse complement.
TGTTCAGGCGATGTCTGGATGTGAGTGGATTGGGGGTATTGGCAGCGTTTGCTGTTATCTGAGCATCGGTAAAAGTATAGCCGACAAAAAGCGTAAAGTCGCGGTAGCGGATTTTCAGATTAGTTTCCGCACCTTTCGTATCCATATATCCGTCGATATTCCGAAACTGATAGTTCCCGCCGGAAAGCGGTATCAACAGAAGCGGACGATTGAGATAAGTATAGAAAAACAATTGATTGACGGATAAGAAAAGCTCCTCACCGATAGCTGTTCTGTAATTAACATCCGCATTCATCCCATAGCTGCGTTCGGGTTTATTGATATCGCTGCTTACCGGCAATACGTTCTGATAGTGTATCCGTTCGCTTTCTTCGGTAAAAATGCCGGGTGTTTTGTAGCCCAGACCGCCTCCCATACGCGACGACCATTTGTCGCCGATGTTGAATAAAACGGATAAGCGGGGCAGCAGGGCAAAGCCATATTTTGTGATATAATCGCTGCGCAAGCCGCTTTCAATGCTTAAGTAACCGGTTATTTTTGTATTATTCTGAATGAAAAGTCCGCTTGTCGTCTGGCTGTAATCGCGCGATTCAAAACCGATGCTTTCCTTTTCGGAAAAATTATCTGTCCACAAATTTGCTCCTGCCACCCATTCGGTTTTCTCAGTCGTATGAAGGTAATTCAATTCGGAGAACGTACCGTTCTGACGACCATCGAAGGTATAATCCGGAATAGTGATGATGCGGTGAAAATAATTGAAGCTGTTGCGAAATGTCAGTTTCGACTGTTCATTCAAACGGTGTTCGACGGAAAATTGCGTACTTAGCCGTTGCGTCTGATTTTTCTCAAAATAGCTGTGCTCCTCATTGTTCTTTCCTTTAATATAGCTCATATCACCACCCAAACGATTCTCGAATGAGGTGTTTATGCCGAAATCTGCTTTTGTTTCCGGACTGAAGTAAATGAATAATCGTGGATTGACATTGTATCGTTCGAACTGGGGAATAGCCGAAAAACCGGTATGGGCAGGATCATAAGCTACATTGCTGTTGCGCGAGACAAACAGTGTCAGTCCTGTTTTTTCAAAGCCCTGGGAATAAAAGCCATTCAAATCCAACCCTAACGCCGACGTTCCGTTTAAGTGAAAAGTCAGCTCTCTTTCTTCGGTTGGTGTTTTGGAAATAAGATTTACCAGACCGGCAATAGCTCCGCCACCGTAAAGGGTGGATGTAGAGCCTTTGATAATTTCGACTTGTTTCAGGTCGAGGGGAGGGATTTGCAAAAGCCCCAGACCACTTGCCGCACCCGAATAAATCGGGAAACCGTCTTTGAGGATTTGTGTATATCTCCCGTCCAGTCCCTGGATGCGTATGGAAGCGTTAGCCGAAATGGGCGATGTCTGTTGTGTCTGGATGCCTGTGCTTTCGTTGAGCAGCATACGGATATCGCCTGGTTTCATGTTCCCTTTTTCGTCGAGTTCCTCACCGCCAATAAATTCAATCCTCGTAGGGATACGTTCTATCGTGCGTGTACTGCGGGTCGATGAAATGACAATTTCTTCCAGTTCGGATTCATCGGCTTTAAGATATATTTCTATCGGCTGATTATCGGCCGGAGGAAAACGAAATTCTTTTTCCTGTTTTTCGTAACCTATATATAAAAACACAATTTTGTGTTTCCTGTCGGGAATATTACGAATGATGAGCAGTCCGTCGGCATTGGATACTGCTCCGTTTGTCGTCCCTTCGATTACGGCTGTTGCACCGGTCAGCGTTTCTTTGCTTTCGGCGTCTTTGATTGTGGCTCTCAGTGTGTTTTGGGCAAAAGCACAATGGCACACAATCAAAGCAATAAATAGTATATATGCTTTCATTTTGTTTTTGCTTGATTGGGTGAATAATAAAAAAATGCTGGAATTAGTTATAAAAAAATGCGGAGTAATCAAGCCGGTTTCGGTGGTTGCCAAACACTCCGGAGGAAAGGAGGAGTATAGATAAGCGACAGATAGGTATTCGCTTCTGCCGGTATTTCCTGTAGTTGTGAAGAAAGGCTGATGGAATCTCCGGGTGTGAAGCCTGCACAGGTATTGCATCGTGTAAAGGGTGAACAGCAATCGGCGCAGCTGTACGGAGAGTTTTCCGTAGTATGTCCGGTATGTATTTCACTTCCGGCCATGCAGGTATCCGGGCAATACGCTATCGTTGAGAGTATTGTAATATATATGGATAATATGACGGATAAGACTTTCACTGTGCAAAGATAATTATTTCTGTCTTTCCGGTCTCTTGCATCGCTTCAATGATGCGGAATTAACCGACTATAAAACGGAATAATCCGCGTGCCCTTTCGGGGCTGCATAATTTATGTTTAGGGATGCGAAATAAATAAGGTATATAATAGTCTCACGACACAATTCCCCATAGACTTTTAACGAAAAATCCTTCACTCCTTCACAATGGGTATAAGCCTTTGGGTAACAAATTATTAATGCGTGAAGGATGGGGTTTTTATCCTTCACACTCCTACCGTGAT
>JAISZA010000098.1 GCA_031269535.1 Tannerellaceae bacterium | reverse complement strand
TTCCACCACCTGCGCAATTATGAATTATTCTGTCTCTTAGATGTGCCCGGAACAGGACTCGAACCTGCACGTTCGCAAAAACACTCGCACCTGAAACGAGCGCGTCTACCAATTCCGCCACCCGGGCATCTTTTTCCGGGGACAAAATTAGACATTATATTTGAATTAGCAAATAAAAACAACAAAAGTTTCCAATAATCATCTGCCCAGTATTTGGTCAGCATGTGTGGTGGTCTTGATCGCTTTCGGTTGAAAGATATATTCAATGATGCCCTGCTCGTTGATAAGAAAAGTCGTACGGAAAGTTCCCATATATTTTCTTCCATACATGCTTTTTTCTCCCCATACGCCAAATGCTTCCACTAATTCTTTTGCTGTATCGGCAATTAAGTCGAAAGGTAATTGCTGCTTTTCAATAAACTTCAGATGCGACTTCGCATCGTCCACACTGACACCTACTACCTCGTAACCCTGTTCACGCAGATCGGTATAATGATCTCTGAAGCTACAGGCTTCGGCAGTACATCCTGAGGTATTGTCCTTGGGATAGAAGTACAATACTATTTTTTTACCTTGATAATCACTTGCTTTGATCTCTTTTCCGTTTTGATTTATCCCTAATATGTCAGGGATTTTGTCTCCTATCTGTAGTGCCATTGAATTTTGTTTTCAGATTGTTCTTTTTATTTTCTGTAAAAGTATATTTTTATTCCGAATCCCCAAAGGTACGCATAAAAAAAGAAAAAGGCTACCTCTCCCTCAGAGACAGCCTTTCTATCAAACTCGAAAAATGTGACGTTCTTTTTTATGATTACCTTCTGGTTAAATGTAGAAATGCCATTCATTACTAACTTTGACATATTCTATGCGAATAATGTGCCAAAGTATATATATAAAATCCGGAATAGCATTCATTCATTTAAAAACCAGAAATATATAATTTAATATACCGGCCATCCGCCCGCATCCGCTTCTCCTTTTGTGTGTGGAATATCTCCACAGTTGTGGAATTATTCCACAGGTATCTGCCTCCGGACGACAAGTATCCGGCGGATAGCATCTTTCAGCGTCTGCTGCCAGGCGGCCTCGTCCAGGGAATCTTCATTCGCTTCGATTATCCTGAGCAGACCGACTAATGTGCCGGCTCCCAGCATCGTAAACAAAGGGATGAGCTTATGGGATACACGGGCAGCCTGCGGGCGGTCTGCGTTTTCAAGCGCTTCCTGCAGGAAGGCGACATTCTTTTGGGTCTCTTCTGAAAAAGTCCGGAGAATCGATGCCGAGGCTTCCGCGTCATCTTCTGCAAAGGCCGTAAGGGCGGAAAAGTTCAGAGGCACCTCCGTTTCTTGCAGAGGTGTGGAGAATAATTCATTTAGCAAGCCGACCAGCTCTTCAACAGTAAAAGGTTTATTCAGGAAACCGGCAAAGCCTGCCTCCAGATAATGCTCTTTTTCTTCGCTCAGACTGGCCGACAAAGCGATGACAGGAATCGTATCCGCACCGGCTATGCCCGACGAACGGATGTGCCGGAGTATCTCATAACCGTCTAAGAGCGGCATCTGAATATCCGTCAGGATAAGATCGAAGGAAGTGGATTCAAGCAGCCGGATGGCATCGTTCGGATTAGACAAGGCTATGACAAGGATATGGTTACGCTTCAATAACTCTTCCGTGAGTCTGAGTTGAGATATATCATCGTCTATCGCAAGGCAGTTGATATCCCGCTCCGGCATAAAGAGCCGAACCGTCTCTTTGTCTTTTGCAGCCGCCGCAGGTTCGTCACCGGAGATCAGGAGGGGAAGCAGGATGGTAAACTCACTCCCCTCCCCTACTCTGCTATGCAGTGAAACAGAGCCTCCCAGCAGCGAAACTAATTTAAAAGTGATTGATAGCCCTAATCCGAAACCTTCCACCTGTTCAGTCCCGGCCAGGCGCGAAAATTCCCGGAAGATGATTTCCTGTTCGGATTCCGCTATCCCCGGGCCTTCATCTTTTACCGATATACGGAGCCGGTTCCTCTCCGGGTCGTCCATGGGTTCAGAAGAGACAATCAGGGATACGGAACCTTGCGGGGTAAACTTAATCGCGTTTGAGAGTAAATTCCCGACAGCCTGACGGATGCGTACCGGGTCGCCGGTATAGACATAAGGCTCCCGAAAGGATTCCTTCACCCAACAGAAGTTCAATCCCTTCGCGTGTGCCAAAGGCTTATACTCGGCATAAATCTCTTCAAACAAGGCAAATGCGTTGAAGGGCAGGGGGCGGATCACCATCTGTCCCGATTCCAGGCGGTGGAAGTCCAAGAGGTCGTTTGCCAGCGAAAGGATATGTCCCGACGAGATGGCTATATTCTCTATATAGCTCTCCTGCTTATCCTGCGAGGGCGATTGCCTGAGCAACTTCAGATAGCCGAGTATCGAAGAAAGCGGCGCCCGGATATCATGACTTATCATAAGCATAAATTTTTCGCGGCTCCGCAGTAAATCTTCTGCAAATTGTTTGGCTACTTCCAGTTGCTGCCGGTAATAACGTATCCGGGAGATATCCCGGAATATCAGATAGAGAAACAACAAGACAGTAATTAGGGATACAAAAGCGATTACAGCCAGCGATTTCGAGGTGTTGCGGACAATTTCCTCCCGGAGCATTTTCTGTTCGAGGAATGAGTTTGTCCATTCTTCCCTTATCTCAAACAATAGCTGGTTTATTTTCCGGGTAATGATATTGTTGTTGTCTCTCAGTTTGTCAAGCCGTTTTTCCAGTACCAGATTCAGGGAATTATACTCTTTGTTGATTCCGGCCTGTATCCGGTTCAATACGTGCACAATGGTGTCCGAAGGGTCGTATTCGTTTATCAGCGAATCCGTCTGCATACTACGGGTAGTCGAATGGGTAAGAAGCCCGGTATCGGCTTTCAGGGGTACAAAGGCTTCGGCCAGGCGTTTGAAGAAACCCTTCTTTTCTCGCTGCACCAGGAGGGTTTGTTGCTGAATCTCTTCCTCCATCTGTACTTCTATTTCCCTGACTAATTTTCTGCCGGCTTTCATGCCCTCGGCAATATGCTTTGAATAGAGTTGTTTCATCTCCTTTTCTGTTTTCATCAACAACTCCGTATTTTTGCGTTTCTGCTCCAGGAGCCATTTTAGCTCGTCTATCCTCACTTCCTGGGCCGAATCAGCCGAACCGGCAGCCAGCAGTTCCAGCTGTCCGAGCGCTTTATCCAGCGTCTGATTGAATTGGGTAAATTCTTCGTCTTCATAGGCAAAACTCGCATAAGTCTCACATTCATAGAGTATGAGCAAGGTCTTTGTAATGATAGAAGACTTTTCCCTGACAGGCTCGTCCCGGTATTCATCTCCGCTAATCCGCGTGATCAGGTTCGATATCTGTATAATGGCGATAATCACCACTATCAGAATAGAAGCATAGCCGAGTATAACCCGTCGTTTCAGGTGTTCCGTTTTTTTTGCCATGGCAAACTCCGTTTACTCACCGGATGCACTTCAGTTCTTTCCCTACTTTGATAAAAGAAGCAATGGCTTTATCGAGATGTTCTTTTTCGTGTCCGGCAGAGAGTTGCACGCGGATACGGGCTTCTCCTTTAGGGACTACGGGATAATAGAAACCGGTGACGTAGATACCCTCTTCCTGCATACGGGAGGCGAAGTCCTGCGAAAGCCGGGCATCGTAGAGCATCACGGCGCAGATAGCCGACTGGGTAGGCTTGATATCGAATCCGGCAGCCAGCATCCGGTCGCAGAAGTAGCTCACGTTCGCCATCAGTTTACTGTGAAGCGCATTGCTCTCTTTCAATATCTTAAACATCTCCAGGCTGGCGCCGGCGATAGAAGGCGCCAGCGAATTGGAGAAAAGGTAGGGGCGCGAACGCTGGCGCAGCATATCAATAATTTCTTTCTTTCCGGTGGTAAATCCGCCCATCGCACCGCCGAACGACTTACCCAGTGTGCCGGTGAAAATATCTATTCGCCCGTAACAGCCGAACTGTTCGGCCACTCCGTGCCCTGTCGGGCCTGTTACGCCGGCCGAATGTGATTCGTCCACCATGACTAAGGCATCGTATTTCTCCGCCAGGTTGCATATCTCATCAACAGGGGCAATGTTCCCGTCCATCGAGAATACGCCATCGGTGGCAATGATACGGAAACGCTGCGAAGCCGCTTCTTTCAGGCAACGCTCCAGGTCTGCCATATCCGCATTGGCATAGCGGTAGCGCCGGGCTTTGCACAAGCGGACGCCGTCGATGATGGAGGCATGGTTCAGCGCATCCGAGATAATCGCGTCTTCTTCCGAGAAGAGAGGTTCGAACAAACCGCCGTTGGCATCGAAACAGGCCGCGTACAGAATGGTATCTTCTGTTCTGAAATATTCGGAAACAGCGGCTTCCAGTTGTTTATGGATATCCTGCGTCCCACAGATAAAACGGACCGACGACATGCCGTACCCATGCGTCTCCATTGCTTCCTGAGCCGCTTTTATCAGGCGCCGGTTATCCGACAGCCCCAGATAGTTGTTCGCGCAGAAGTTCAATACCGGCTGGCCGTCTCCTATCCGGATATCGGCCCGTTGAGGCGTTGTGATAATACGTTCATTCTTATACAGGCCGGCATCCCGTATCCGGGACAGCTCGTCTGTAAGAAAATCTTTTAATTTCCCATACATAATGTTATTGTTTTTTTAGTTCATAAATTTCAGACGAAGGCTGTTTGCTACCACGGCCACAGAACTGAAAGCCATCGCAGCGCCCGCTATCATGGGGTTGAGCAGCAAACCGCAAGCGGGATAAAGAACACCGGCAGCCAGCGGAATACCTGTCAGGTTGAAGACAAATGCCCAGAAGAGGTTTTGCCTGATCAGGAGAACGGTCTGTCTCGACAGGCGGATGGCGTTGGTGAGCAATAAGGGATCGGAAGTCATCAGGGTAAGCATCGCCACATCCATCGCGATATCCGTCCCTTTTCCCATAGCGATACTCACATCTGCCCGTGCCAGCGCCTGCGAATCGTTAATGCCGTCGCCGACCATGGCCACTTTCTTGCCGGTCGCCTGCAGGGCTTTGATGTAATCTTCTTTTTCGCCGGGTAATACGCCGGCTCTGACATAGCTTATGCCCAGCTCCTCAGCCGCTATCCGGGCACTCTGTATCGAATCGCCTGTCAGCAGATGGATATCTATCCCGTTTTGCTGCAATTCTTTTACAGCAGTATAGGAGGTCGGGCGGAGGTTGTCGGATATGGCAATAACTGCCAGTAATACCGTTCCGCCTCCGTAGAACACCAGGCTGTATCCTTTGCTTATCCATTGTTCGACTTGTTTTTCCACGTTCGCAGGAACAACGGTATGGAAGCTCTCAAGCATGGCCCGGTTTCCTGCCCAGTAGGTCACTCCCTTTAGCTGCAGGCTGACACCCCTGCCCGTCGTGCTACAGAAATGTTCCGGTTCAAAGACCGAAGCCCCCGAATCCTTCATCCAGTCAAGGATAGCGGAAGCAAAAGGATGTTCCGATTTCATTTCTGCCGTATAGAGGATATCCAGATAACAGACGTCCGGCTCGGAAAGCCAGTACGAATCGACCACCCGGGGGACGCCTTCGGTCAGGGTGCCTGTCTTATCCATGACAAGCGTATCTATCCGGCACAGATTCTCAAGCGCATACGCATCTTTGATAAGGATATGCTGCCGGGCGGCTTTTCCCAGCCCCACCATCAGGGCGGTAGGCGTGGCAAGTCCCAGGGCACAGGGGCAGGCAATGACCAGAACGGATACGGCAGAGAGTAAGGCGTAAGGGAAGGCCGACATTCCCCCGGCCAGCAGCCAGATAATAAAGGTAAGTACCGAAGTCAGGACTACGGCCGGCACGAATACCCGGCTTATCTTATCCGCCAGACGTTGTACAGGCGCTTTGCTTCCCTGTGCTTCCTGTACGGTGCGTACGATCTGCGCCAGCACGGTAGCTTCGCCTACGCCCGTGGCTCTCAGGGTAAAAGCGCCTTTCTGGTTGATAGTGCCTGCCCATACTTTGTCGCCGGGATTTTTTTCTGCCGGGATGGCTTCGCCGCTTAACATGCTTTCATCTACCGAAGAGCAGCCTTTCTCTACGAGGCCGTCCACGGGGATTTTTTCTCCGGGGCGCACCTGTATCAGGTCTCCGGTATGCAATAGCGCGATGGCGACATATTCTTCCTTCCCATCCACTACCCGGCATGCCGTCGGGGGTTGTAGCCCCATCAATCCGCGGATGGCAGAGGCAGCACTGTTCTTTGCCCTTTCTTCCAGTAGCTTACCTAAGAGAATAAAAGCAACAATGATACCTGCCGACTCGTAATAAATCTGAGGCGACATCCCTTCCGCGCTCAGGAAACGGGGGTAGAACGTATTAAACAGGCTGAACAGGAAAGCAATGGAAGTGCTGAGCGCTACCAGGGTATCCATATTGGGATTTCCCCGCAAAGCATGGCGGGTGCCATTGATATAAAACGAGCGCCCGAAGCCCAGCATGATACTGAAAGACAATACCATCATGATCTCATGGACATAGGGCAGGTGCATAAACACCATCCCCAGCAGCAATAAGGGCACCGACAATACCCAGGCGCCTATCGTCTGCCGCTTTAGCTTCCGGTAATACCGCCTGTTCATCTCTTCCCTGGCTTCCATCGGGTGATTCTCTGTAATCAACTGATAACCTGCATCCTGCACAGCAAGCTGTATCGTCTCCAAGGTGATCACGTCCGGACGATAAGAGACTGTCAACATAGCAGAAGCAAAATTGACGGAAGCCGATTCGATTCCCGCTAACTGTTTTACTGTGTCTTCCACGGTATTCGCACATCCGGCGCAACCCATTCCCATCACCGGGATTATTATTTTATTTATTCTATTCATCAATATTTATTCTATTCATAGTTTCGGACAAAAATACGTATAAAAACAATGCCCTCACCCTCCCGGCCGGATAAATTATACATAACAAGCAACAGGCAGGAAACAGGAATGTGCAAAATAAAGGGTCGTTTATTTTGACCACAAATATAGCACAGAAATGCCTGTTTCTGCAAGAAAAAAAACAATTAATTTTATTTTTCTGCCAACCTCTTTACAACCGGGCTTCCATCTGCCGTTCCCCCTCCTCACACGGTGCAGACAACGGAAAGATATAGGTTTCAGATCTATCGTCATTGCGAGGTACGAAGCAATCCAGGGTGCCACTCTTCCCCCCAAATCTATATATATTTTACTCCCGTCCGGTTTATTCCCGGACAGGAACAAATTTATCCCGGACGGGAGCGAATTTATTCCGGACGGGAGCAGGACGACACACAATCCCCCA
>JAISZA010000080.1 GCA_031269535.1 Tannerellaceae bacterium | reverse complement strand
GAAAATCGACGTAGTCAAATGCACCCTTTATAACTCACAAATGAGTAGTCTGTTGTTTATAGTATTCGTAGCGGCCCAGTACCTCTCTTACGTAATTGTATGTCTCGCGTCCGCGGAGGTAACCGTAACGACAGACGGAATCGTTGTAAAACTCAGGTTCGCGCTTGAGGAGAATGAACTCAGCTACATTGTTGTCCCATACCGAAGGGTCTCGTCCATACTTTCCGGCTAAACGGCGGGCGTCGTATACATGTCCTATGCCGGCATTGTAGGCAGCCAGCGTTAATTTAATCAGTTCGATGGTATCCTTAATTTCACTGAGGCCCCGGCTGAATATCCGCAATACTTCGGCGCCTGCACGGATACAGACGTCGGGGTCGGTCAGTTCCTGAAGGGGTATTTTCAGGTTTTGGGCCGTTCCGGGCATAATTCCCATGATTCCCTGCGCCCCCGCCCAGGATATCTCCGTATTTTTAAAGTGCGATTCCTGATAGGCTACCGAAGCCAGGAGTCTCCAATCCCATCCCAGGCTCCGGGCATGTTTTTTAAACAGTGAATCATAAGGGGATATATGTCCTTGTTTTATTTCGGGCATGCTGAGTTCGAGCACTTTCTTGCTTAGTTCGAAATAACGTTTCGTCCTTGCTTTATACGAGAACTCCCCTACCCTGCCGGAGTCCCATTCGTTGATAGCCTGGGCAAGCAGTGGCGTGTTTTTTCTGACAAGCCAGGACGATCGTTGCCGGAAGCTTATCTTCAGGCTTATGTCTATATTCCAGTAATATGTTTTATTCAGCCTGGCCAGTCTGTCATCGCTTGCGGTATAAGGGATTTCTCCTGTCGATACCTTTTCAATCAGGTCTTCAACAGCGGTATCTTCTTCTTCCACTTCGTGGATACGGATGCCCCCTCCCAGTTCCTTGTCCAGATTCCGGAGACGGTCGTAACAGGGATTACCCGCCTTGACGTAGATATCCTTGCCGATGAGTTCCGTCACATCCGTCAGCAGTCTGACTCCCTGTCGGAGGGGCTGTACAAGTACCTGGGTGGACAGTTCTTCGCGCCCGCAATAGATAAACTGCTGTTTCAGTTCCTGACCGAACAGCATGGGGTAAGCGATTACATCCGCTTCGCCGTCCTGGAGCATCTCAAGCAGGCGGAGGCGGTTTTCGGCCAGTTTCATGTTCAGCTTTAAGCCGTTGGCCTTTGCAAAATCGTATATGCGTTCATATTCATACCCCATCGGCTCCATCCTGTATAAGAAGTAGGAAGTCGAGCTGTATAAGGTCGCTGCTGTTATCTCTCCTTTTTCTTTCAATTGCGGGAAATCCACAGGCGCCTCTTCCCGTTGCGGGGCCTGCCTGGCACAGCAGGTGCAAAAGAAGAAAAGGAAGAAAGAAGCAAGGAGGAGGAGGAGGATGGATTTTATCTGCTGCATGGGGGTATATGTATTCTTATTCTTTCCGGATCAAAAGGGCTACGTTTTCCACATGATGCGTATGCGGAAACATATCGACAGGCTGTATCCGCTTCAGGTCGTATTGCCGGCAGAGGAAGTGCAGGTCGCGCGCCTGGGTAGCAGGGTTGCAACTCACATATACGATGCGTGCAGGCGAGGCTAAGAGGATGGCATTGAGCACTCCCTCGTGCATACCGGCACGCGGCGGGTCTGTGATAATCAGGTCGGGACGTCCCTGTTCATCGATAAAGCGGCTTGTCAGTATCTCCTTCATATCCCCGGCGAAGAAGAGGGTATTGCCGATGCCGTTCAGCGAGGCGTTCAGCCGGGCGTCTCCGATTGCTTCGGGAACGTATTCGATACCAATGACTTTTCCGGCGCAACGCGCGATGAAATTGGCTATCGTCCCCGTACCGGTATAGAGGTCGTACACCCGTTCATGCCCCTGCAATCCGGCAAATTCGCGCACTACCTTATAGAGTTCGTATGCCTGGAAGCTATTGGTCTGGTAGAAGGATTTAGGGCCAATCCTGAAGCGGAGCCCTTCCATTTCTTCGTGGATATGGTCTTTCCCGCGAAAGAGGTGTACCTCCTGGTCTGTGATCGTATCGTTGCATTTGCTGTTGATGATGTAAAGGAGCGAAGTTATCTCGGGGAAAGCAGCGGCCAGATGGGTGAGCAAGGCTTCCCGGCGCGCCTGGTCTTCATAGAAAAAGACGAGGATCACCATCAGCTCGCCGGTGGTGGACGAGGTGCGGATGATCAGTGTCCGCATGAATCCTTCCTGCCTGCGCAGATCGAAGAAGGGATACCCTTCGTGCGTGAGGCAATAGGTCTTTACGCAAAGGCGTATCCGGTCGGATATCGCATCCTGGAGGTAACAGGTATCAATATCGAGCACTTTATCGAACATTCCGGGGATGTGGAATCCGAGCCCGTTCATCTCTCCGAAAACCTCGTCCGATTGTATCTGCTCTTCGGTCAGCCATTTTTTATGAGAGAAGGTAAATTCCAGTTTGTTCCGGTAGTATCGGGTATGCTTCGACGCAAGGATGGGGAGGGTCTCTTCGGCCGTGAGTTTCCCGATGCGCATCAGGCTATCTGTCACCTGCTGTTGTTTATATTTAATCTGTTCCTCGTATGGCAGATGTTGCCATTTACACCCTCCGCAGAGGCCAAAGTGGCGGCAGAAAGCATGTGCCCTCAAGGGGGAGTAGCGATGAAAATGTACCGCCTTCCCTTCGGCATAGCTGTTTTTTTTCGTTGTCAGCCGGATATCCACGATGTCTCCCGGCGCCACAAAAGGAACGAAAACGACTAAATCGTCCACCCTTGCCATGGCTTTCCCTTCAGCCGCCACCGCTGTAATCTCTACCCCTTCCAGGAGGGGCAGCTGTTTCTTATTCTTTCCCAAAGCAATGTTCTGATGCAGGGGGGGGTTATTGTATGCCCCGTTCCCGGAGTTTCTTTTGCCAGTTCCAGGCGGAGATCAAGGTATCTTCTACCGTTTCGTGAGCCGTCCAGCCCAATACGCTGTTGGCATGTCCGGGGTTCGCCCAGACTTTTTCAATGTCTCCCTCCCGGCGGCCTACAATCCGGTAGGGCACTTTTACTCCGGTTCCTTTTTCAAAGGCATGGATCAGTTCCAGCACGGATACGCCGATGCCTGTACCGAGGTTGAATATCTCCAGTTTCTCGTCTGTTTTGTTTTCCAGCATACGGTCCATGGCTATGACGTGTGCTTTGGCCAGGTCAACGACATGGATGTAATCGCGTATGCAGGAACCGTCGGGCGTATTATAATCATTCCCGAATACGCTTAATTCAGTCCGTATCCCCATAGCAGTCTGCGTCAGGAAAGGGACAAGGTTCTGAGGCACTCCGTTGGGCAGTTCGCCTATTTCGGCTCCCGGATGCGCTCCTATGGGATTGAAATAGCGGAGAATAATACTTTTGAAAGGCAATCCGGCGTGGATGGCGTCGCGTATGATCTCTTCGCTTATCTGTTTGGTATTTCCATAAGGAGAGAGGGCGGGTTTGACGGGGGCATCCTCTGTTACGGGAAGGATATCCGGCTGGCCGTACACCGTACAGGAAGAAGAAAAAACAATCCCTTCTATCTTAAATTCAGGCATCAGGTCCAGCAGGTTAAGCAGGGTAACAATATTGTTGCGGTAATACGCTAAAGGTTTACCTACCGACTCTCCCACCGCTTTACTGGCAGCAAAGTGGATAATGCCTCTGATACCGGTATGCGAGCCGAAGAGTGTACGCAGGCCCTCCTTATCGTTGCAATCCAGGCGGAGAAAAGCGGGACGGATTCCGGAAGTCTTCTCAATACCATCGATTACCGCTTCATTCGAATTAGAGAGGTTGTCAATAATTACAACCTCATAACCGGCAGCCTGCAATTCGACTACCGTGTGTGAACCGATATAACCGGTTCCTCCGGTTACTAAAATTTTCTGTTTCATGATTTTTTATAGTTACGAGTTACTCTATTTATACGATTCCGGAAAAGCCCATGAATGCCATGGCCAGTAAGCCGGCGGTGATGAGGGCGACAGGCGTTCCTTTCATTCCCTCCGGGACATGTGTCATAGACAGTTGTTCGCGAATACCGGCAAAGATAACCAAAGCCAGCGCAAATCCGATGGCTGTTGATATGGCATAGACAAGCGCCTGCAATAAATTATACTCTTTCTGAATCACCAGGATAGCAACTCCTAATACGCAGCAGTTGGTAGTAATAAGCGGCAGATAGACACCTAAAGCCTGATACAGAGCAGGAGAGACCTTCTTCAGTACAATCTCCAGCATCTGCACAAGAGAGGCGATGATCAGTATAAACGTGATTGTCTGCATGAAGCCCAGCCCAAAGGCATCCAAAACGTACTTCTGCACAAGGAAGGTGACTATGGTGGCAAGACTAAGTACAAAAGTGACGGCTGCGCCCATCCCGGCTGCCGTACCGATTTTCTGGGAGACACCCAGGAAGGGGCATATACCCAGAAACTGAGACAATACGATATTGTTGACAAATACGGCAGCTATAAAGATCAGTATATATTCCATATTTATTGATTATCAGACTTTACGGATTTTGTTTATGATAGCAATCAAGAAGCCCAGAGCGATGAATGCACCGGGCGCCAGTACAAAGATAAGTGAGCCGTATTCTTCGGGCATACAGCTCAGGCCGAAAATTTTTCCGGTACCTAATAATTCACGTATAGCTCCCAGGAGGGTCAGGGCAAGGGTAAAGCCCAGGCCGATGCCTAATCCGTCGAAGCCCGATGGTATCACCCCGTTTTTGCCGGCAAAAGCTTCGGCCCGTCCCAGCACGATACAGTTTACGACTATCAGGGGGATGAATAATCCCAGACTCTGGTATAAGGAGGGCAGGAAAGCTTCCATACACATCTGGAGAGGAGTAACGAAGGTGGCAATGATAACCACATAGCAGGGAATACGCACCGCATTAGGTATCAGGTTTTTCAAAGCAGAGATAACCATATTGGTACAGCTCAGTACAAAGGTAGTGGCCAATCCCATCCCCATCCCGTTGATAGCGGACGAAGTCGTACCCAACGTAGGGCACATGCCCAGGAGCAGGACGAAAATAGGATTCTCCCTGATAATGCCATTCAATAATATCTTTATATTACTCATTATTACCTCCTTCCTTTGTTGTAGCCCCGGTAGTTGCGTCTGCCCCTGTCCCTTTATAGGCGCTGTATGCCCGGTTGATGGCGTTCAGGAAAGCCCGGCTGGTAATGGTTGAGGCTGTGATAGCATCGACATCGCCTCCGTCTTTTGTTACCGAGAGATAGCCTGCTGCCAGAGAGCGTCCGATCACGCTCTGTCTGTTTTTATCCGTGCGGAACCATACGTCCATCTTCGACCCCAGTCCCGGCGTTTCGGCATGTTGGAGTACGGAATAATTGATGAGCGTTCCTCCGGTATCGAACCCCACGATTATTTTTATCTCTCCGCTAAAGCCGTTTTTTGTATAGCTGTCAACAGCGACACCTACGGTCTGCCCGTCTTTAACGGCGGGATAGATCAAGAGTGAATCGCCGTCGAAGCTCACTCCTTTATAGGCTTCGCCGAGGGGATCGTTGTCGAACTCAGGAGTGACCTCCCTGATGGCTTTCTCCAGGGCCTCAGCCTTGGAGAGGGCGATAGGCCCGGCTGTGTATTTATTGACTCCTGCCAGTATCACCCCTGAGGCTACGCAGGTAAACATGAGTGAAAGGAGCATATTGGGTAAGGTAGATTGTAACTTCTTCATATCATTTTTCCCCGAAGTGTTTAGGTTTGAAATAATTATTAATAAGAGGCGTAAGCGCATTCATAATAAGAATGGCAAAGGATACGCCTTCGGGATAAGAGCCGAACAAGCGTATCACAGCAGTTAACAGACCTATCCCCACGCCATACACGAGCATACCCGTCCGGCTCATGGGAGAGGTGACATAATCGGTCGCCATAAAGACAGCCCCCAGCAGCAAGCCGCCCGACAACAGATGAATCAGCGGACCGGCATAGCTCAGCGGGTCGATCAGATGCATCAGGCCGGTAGATGCAACAAGCGTACCCACTACCGCCACCGGGATATGCCAGGTGATGATCTTACGTATCAGCAAATAAGCAAATCCCAGCAGGAGGGCTAAAGCGCTTACCTCTCCCAGGCTGCCTCCCATATTCCCCAGGAGCATATCTACGCACGAGGGCAGATGGCCGGTTCCTTCATTCAGCAAGGAAAGAGAGGTGGCTCCGGTCGCAGCATCCACATAAGTCAGCGGCAGCCTGCCGGGAAGCGGCCAGGTGGTCATGGGTGCCGGAAAGGATATGAGCAGGAACACACGACCGACCAGCGCAGGATTGAAGATATTATTTCCCAGGCCGCCAAAAGACATCTTACCAATACCAATCGCAACCAAAGCCCCGATGACAATGATCCATACAGGCAGGTTGGAAGGCAGATTGAAGGCCAGTAAAACACCCGTAAGGACGGCAGAACCATCGCCGACGGAGGGAGCAGTCTTCAGCAGAAACCGTTGAATCAGGTATTCGAAAAGTACACAGGATAGTACCGATACGACCGTAACAATCAGTGCGCCCAGCCCGAAATAGTAAACAGACACCAAAAAAGCCGGAATCAGGGCAATCAGTACGCCATACATATTCTTATTTATACTGTCTCCACTATGAATATGAGGCGAAGGAGATATAATCAGTTTATTTTCCATATACTACTTTTTTATGACTTTCTGTTACGGATAAGCTCCATTACTTTTCCTTTACCTGAGCGGATATAATCCAAAAGCGGCCGGTTGGCCGGACAGATAAAATTACAGGAACCACATTCGATGCAATCGACGACATAGTTCTTCTCCGCTACCTCCCAGTTGGCAAATTCT
Organism: Tannerellaceae bacterium; assembly: GCA_031269535.1. Classification (GTDB taxonomy): domain Bacteria; phylum Bacteroidota; class Bacteroidia; order Bacteroidales; family Tannerellaceae; genus DFXE01. The sequence goes on along the minus strand of JAISZA010000080.1, from coordinate 17,901 downwards.
GTGGCGTTCATCAACAAAGCCGGATTAAGGCCCATTGGACATACACTTACGCACTTTGCACAACGGATGCAGTTGCAGGCGGGCTTACGCAGCGCTTCCTGCTTGGGGAGGAGTAAGACGCCCGAACAGCCTTTGGTTACCGGTATATCCGCACTAACCAGCGCTTTTCCCATCATCGGGCCTCCTCCGATAATTTTCCCCGTATCGCCGGGGATTCCTCCGGCTGCTTCTATCAGCCTGCGGATGGGCGTACCTATACGCACCAGGAAGTTGGAAGGCTCAGGGAGTCCTTTGCCGGTGACAGTCACTATCCGCTCGATAAGCGGCTTGTTTTTCTGCACCGCTTCATATACCGCGTAGGCAGTCCCTACATTCTGTACTACGGCGCCTACGGAGATGGGAAGCGCACCGCTTTTTATCTGGCGGCGAATCACAGCATCGATCAATTGTTTCTCGCCTCCCTGCGGATACTGCACTTTCAGGGGCATGATGTCAATACCGGGGAAGTTCCTCACCATATCCCTGAAATAAACAATGGCATCCGGTTTGTTGCTCTCAATTCCGATGACGGCCTTGTGCACATCAATGGCTTTCATCAAAATGCTGACTCCCGTCAATATCTGTTCTCCTTTTTCTATCATCAACGCATGGTCGGAGGTAAGATAGGGCTCACATTCCACCCCGTTAATGATTAGAAGCTCCGCCCGGCTACCCGGGGGAGGCATCAGTTTTACCTGGGTAGGGAAGGTGGCTCCCCCCAGTCCGACGATGCCGGCTTCACTTATTCGTCTGACGATCTCAGACGAAGAGAGGGTACATTCTTTCTTCAGTGTTTCGCTGCGGTCGATAGCTTCTTCCCACTCGTCGCCCTCCGTATCTATGTAAACAGCCGGTTGTTTATAACCGCTCATGTCAACTATCTCGTCTATTTTATTTACTTTCCCGGAGACAGAAGAATGGATGCCTGCCGATACCAGGCCTGCCGGTCTGGCAAGCAGGGTGCCGGCTTTTACCCTATCTCCCTTTTTCACTACTGCCTGAGCCGGAGCGCCGATGTGCTGCCTCAAAGGTATGACAACCTGTCCGGGCGCCTCGATAACCCTTACTTTTTTTCCGGCAGACAATTTGTTTTCAGGTGGATGTGTACCTCCTATTCGGAATGTCCTTAACATACGCTATGCTCTTTTTAATTTGTTTCTTTACGGGGAGGAAAATTCAGTTCATGAATGGCCTGCGTGGGACATACGGTCACACATTTGCGGCACAAACGGCATTTCCGGTAATCGATATAAGCTAAATTACTGCTCAGGCTAATGGCTTCAAACGGACATTCTTTTTCGCATTTACTGCAACCAATACAGGCGCTGGCACAGGCTTTCCGAGCAAGCCCTCCCTTATCTTTATTCACACAACTAACGAAAATACGGCGGGATTTCGGTCCTTTTCTGCGCAACTCAATAATGTTTTTGGGGCAGGCTTTTACACAAGCGCCGCACGAAGTGCATTTATCTTCAATCACTTCGGGCAAGCCGGTGGAAAGATTGATCCGGATTGCGCCGAAGCCACAGGCCTTCACACAATCGCCATATCCCAGGCAGCCATAAGAGCAGCCCGTTTCGCCTCCATACAAAGAAGAGGCTATGGCGCAATTTTTCACTCCGTTATACTGATTGGTATGCGGACGCGCTTCACAATTCCCGTTACAGCGTACCACGGCCACTTTCGGTTCGGCATTGCCTGCTTCTTTTCCCAGAATTACCGATACTTTTTTCATAACATCCGCCCCGCCGACCGGACAGAAAAGGTCGTCCAGCGCTTGCGCATTTACACAAGCGGAGGCAAAGCCCGAACAGCCCGGATATCCGCATCCCCCACAGTTTGCCGCCGGCAGAACTTCCTGCACTTCGGCAATGAGCGGATTTTCGTAAACTTCAAACTTTCTGGAAACAAGGTATAACAAGCCGGAGCTGAGAACACCAATTCCTCCTAAAGCAATAATGGCGATCAATATCATACTTTACAGGTTTGTTTTCTTTATAGTAAAAATAAATTTCTTCTTCAACGTATCACGCAAAAAATATAAGATGATATAATAAGGAAAAAGCAGCAACAGTCCGGCTATCGCACTCGTACTTTCTTTCCATTGCATATAGGTACCCACGGCGACAGCAGCTACAAGAAGTAGCAGAGGAACAACAAAAGCCAGCCCTACGGCCCGAAGGCCCACGGAAGCCTCTCCGCTCAGTATCACCGGCTCGTTTACACGGAAGGCGCCCGAATAATCGGTAACTTCTATAAGCTCCTCTTTTCCATCTGCGCCCATGCACATCGACTTCGCCTGACATCCGGCACATGCCGGCTGCCTGATAAGCTTTACATAGACATTATGCCCTTCAATACGCTCTATCACTCCCTGATGACTAACAGCTTCTCCCATAATTGTAATCTCGACATTGCAAAATCACGGCAAAAGTAGTTATTTCCCTTAATAATGTCTCAAATTTCTAAGAATATTTCTAATAAAAATGTATTCCGCTTACCATTTATAATTAAAACCAAAGCTTAATAATTCATTTAATTGGAAATAACTGTCGAAATCTTCTTTTTTAGTCACCGAATCATCAAAACGGAGATGAGCGTATATACGAGTAGAAAAATGCCGTGTAATAGCAAGAACCAAGGTATTCTCAAATTCAAACTGGCTCAGTTCGTAGGTCGTAAAAAAATAAAAACGGGATTGCCAGCTGATATTCCGATTGAAATTCATCGTCATATCCGTACGGATTGTCGAACCGAAACGGCTTAATGTATTATTGTATTCATCCGTTTCTTTCTTTTTCTGAAAACCATGACGGGCTAAATCTATCTCTTCGTCGATGCTCTTCATATAAGTATAAGAAAAAGGAGCCAGATTTATACTCATTTTCAGGTTTTTATTCCGGGTTTGAAAGGATTTGTTCAAGTCGTACTTCATCCCTATACCCACATTGAAAGCATAGGGAGAAAGCAGGGCTGCCTGTTTGATCCGCTTATTCTCCTGGTAGTTGCTGAACAATTGTGTTTTAAACTCAGCATCGAACGTATAATACCACATATTAAAGGCTTTATAGCCGTAATTGCTATGCAGGCGAAACAGATCGTCGCCTATTTTGTAGCTGTTTATCGTGTCGTTGGGGGCGTTATAGATACTGGCCTTTATTTCTACCTCATTGGTAAATTGCACTTTATCTCTGGAATAATCATACTTGAGATAGTTTTTGGTAAAGATATTCAGATTGCTGCTTCCTCCTTTATGCCAATTGGGAGAAACATAATTCTGAGAGAACTGGACAGCGCTTTCAAAGGCAGACACCCAGTAAAGTCTGTCGGGGATAAACTTCTGTGGCGCTTCCAGCTCATTCTGCACAACTTCCGAACTTATTTTGAGAGGGACTTCCTCGTAAACAGGCGTCCGGATACTGGTTATCCGAATCAGGTCGTCGGGCAGATCTCTTTTTGAATAACGGAAATAGTCGGGGTGATTATCCTCAACATATCTGAGAAGCCGTTTTTCGGCTCCGTCTCTTCGTATAAAATCAGAGAAGAGTGTCGTATCCGGCTGATACCAGGGAGTAAACGAATAACCGGGTTTCAGTATATCCCGGTCGTAAAGAACCAGGTGATCGGGTATAATATCTCCCCTGAAAACAAGAGGCATGAAGAGATGACTCACGATTATCGTATCGCGAAAACTAATGTTTTCATCAAAGAGTTTAGAGGCATCCATCACTAAATGAGCCCAGTAAAGCGCTTCATCCGACAGGGTTAATTTTTCTTTTTCCAGAAAACGGAGTAATTGATTTTGCAGAGGTAACGGTGGGGAGTAAGTTGCGTTCTGCCTTTTCAATTGTGTACGCAGGTCGATAATTTTATCCATGTCGCGGGCTTCGGGGCCTGCCGCATAGATGGTATCTGCCGGCCTGCTTACACCCTGTGCTTCCACATTGTATGGTAAGGCAAATAAGCCTATACAAACAATACTAACTATATAACTCCTTCTTAAACTCATTCTTTCTTGTTTTTTTGTTAACTGACAGCCGATTTTGCTTTCCTGCGGCGCTCCATTTCGGCTTTGAGCATCCGTAGTTCGCGACCGGTCTGTCCGGCTACCGAAGTATTTTCCTCCGCGCGACGAAGCAGATAAGGAAGTACATCCCTCACCCTGGCATAAGGGACGTATTTGGTTACATTATATCCTTCGTTCGCCAGGTTGAAAGAAATATTATCACTCATTCCCAGTAATTGGGAAAAAAAGATGCGCGGATCGCCTCTGTCTATTTTCTTCTCATCGATAAAAGCAGCTAATTTGTAATTACTCTGCTCGTTATGTGTTCCCATAAAAAGTTCCATCCGATCGATATGTTCTACTACAAACTGAACTCCTGCATCGAAATTATCGTCGGTTGCCTGTTTATCCTTACAGATAGGGTCGGGATATCCCAAGAGTCCGGCACGTTTGCGTTCCTCCTCCATGTATGCGCCTCTCACGAATTTTATGCCGGGATAATATCCTTTCTCCAGGGCATCCTCGTAGATACGGTGCAGGTAAGGCATGCGGTCGTGGCGATACATCTGAAGCGTAGCAAAAACGATCGCCCGCTCTGTATTGAAGCGCCTCATCGCCTCGTCGGTCAGTTCGTCTATCGCATCCTGAAAACAGTAATCCTCAGCATCCACCAATATACGCACCTTATTGTTGTAAGCCCGCTCGCAAAGCAGCATGAAGCGTTCGCGAAACTCACGGAAAGCCCTGATTTCATCAATGGTAAGTTTTTCTTTCTTTTCGGAAGCCTTACTCAGTAATTCGTCTGTTGTGATGGTAGAAGGTTTGAATACGGCGTATGCTATCTGAGGATTGTCTTTCGCAAAATCTATCGAACGGAGTGTTTCTTCCAGTGTAGCCCGGATGCCTTCCGGGCTTTGCTTACTCTCGGCAGAATAGTCCAGCGTCGATTTTACAGAAGATTGTTTCAGAAGGTTGATATACCTCGTACATTCCTGCAAAGTCTCTCCGCCCACGAATTGTTTGTATAAAGTTGGTTTTACAATCCATGCCAGAGGGAAGTGTATTTTCAAAGCAATATTACTGGCTAATTTACCCGATTTCACAACCTTCGGATGCTTCATCACATTGAAAAGCAGATATGCATTCTTCAGTTCCGATTCGGATTTGGAGGCGAAAGCAATTTTTGTATTATTAAAATCTAACATATAAGTGGAATGTTTAATTCGTTCTGATGTTTACTCTTCTCCAAGAAAAGGATAGGTATAATTTACCGGCGCGACGAGGGTCTCCTTGATGGTGCGCGGATTGGCCCAGCGGATCAGGTTCAGCGGGCCGCCGGCTTTATCGTTTGTGCCCGAAGCGCGTGAGCCTCCAAAAGGCTGTTGGGCAATCACAGCGCCGGTAGGTTTGTCGTTGATGTAAAAGTTCCCGGCCGAATAGCGTAATTTATTGAATGCCGTATCAATAGCGTAACGGTCGCGCGCAAAGACAGAGCCTGTCAGCCCGTAAGGCGAAGTGCGGTCGCAGATCGCTAACGTTTCCTCATAAGCATCATCAGGATAGACATATATCGTAATGACCGGGCCGAATATTTCTTCCGTCATGGTCTTAAATGCAGGGTTGGTCGTCAGGATAACCGTTGGTTCTATATAGTAGCCCACGGATTTGTCGCCCTTGCCGCCAAAAACGATTTCCGCATCGGGCGCTTGCTTGGCATATTGGATATAGCTCATGATATTATCAAACGAAGCTTCGTCGATTACGGCATTGACAAAGTTGGAAAAGTCTTGTACATCCCCCATTTTTATTTCTTTCAGCATCTCAGTGGCCCTTTCCCTGATTTCCCCCCAGAGAGAGGCCGGCAGATAGGCTCTGGAAGCTGCCGAGCATTTCTGCCCCTGATACTCAAAGGCTCCACGAACGATGGCTGTAGCCACATCGGCGGTTGAGGCGGTAGGGTGTACAAAAATGAAGTTCTTACCTCCTGTTTCGCCTACAATTTTCGGATACGATTTGTAACGCCCCAGATTTTCAGCCATCTGAAGCCATAGTTTATTGAACGTATCGGTTGAACCGGTGAAATGGAAACCGGCTAAATCCCGGCTTGCTGTAACCACCTTTCCGATCACACTTCCTTGTCCGGGGATGAAATTTACGACTCCTCCGGGCAATCCGGCTTCCTCGAATATCTTCATCAGCAAGTAGTTGGAATGGATGGCTGTAGTAGAAGGTTTCCATACGGCGACATTTCCCATCATGGCAGGCGCCAGGTTCAGGTTGCCGGCTATGGAAGTGAAGTTAAAAGGCGTCAGTGAGAATACAAAACCTTCCAGGGCGCGGTATTCCATGCGGTTAATAATGCCGGTATCGGAATAAGGCTGGTCTTCGTAAATCTGCCCGGCATAGAAAGCGCTGAACCGTAAGAAGTCGATTAACTCGCAGGGAGCATCGATTTCCGCCTGCATCGGGTTTTTACTCTGCCCCAGCATGAGGGAAGCATTTACTAAATAACGATATCGGGTTGAGATTAATTCGGCGATGCGCATCATAACGGAAGCCCGTTCCACCCAGGGAAGTTCAGACCATTGTTTATGCGCTTTCATAGCAGCGTCGATAGCCATTTGTACCTCTTTTTCACCGGCTTTGTGGTAGGTCGCCAACACGTGACCATGCTTATGCGGCATAACCACTTTGCCTGTGTTCCCTGTGCGTATTTCTTTCCCGCCAATAACCAGGGGGATGTCCCATTCCTCAGACGACAATTGTTTCAGTGCGTTCTTCAGCAGCGCCTTGTCTGCGCTTCCCGGTGCGTATGTCTTTACCGGTTCATTAAAGGGTTTTGCAAATTTAAAAATAGCATTATTCATATCAAATACATTTAATATTTCATCTGTTTTTTTTGAGGTGTAAACTTAGTAAATATAATTTACATGAACAGGATAATACATAAAAAAACTTAGGAAAGGCGATATTCATTCCGCCTGCTGTACATTGAGTACGTGGCGGATGAGGGCTACGAATACGTTTCCGTATTTTTTCAATTTGACATCGCCCACTCCCCGGACGCCGGCAAAAGCCTCCAAGGTGAGCGGTTTTTTATAAACCATATCGTGCAGGTCGGCATCCGAAAATACAATGTACGCGGGCATACCTTCCTGCTGAGCGATCCGGGAGCGAAGCTGGCGAAGCGAATCCATAAGCGTCTCTTCCGGCGTATTGGCCTCTATTATCCTGATCGGTGAGGCCACAGCGCGTCCTTTTTTCTCTTTCTTGGCCGCAGGGGCGCTCTCTTCCGGCTCGCGATAGGTGGTCAGTATCGCTTGGGCTTCGCCAAACAAGACTTTGCGCCCCGAAGGAGTCACTTTCAGGGTTTGCGCATTGGCATAGTCTATCTCAATATAACCAAACTGGAGCATCTGATAGAGGTATTCTTTCCACATCCTGAAAGGGAGGTCGCGCCCTGCTCCGTATGTTTTCAGTTTGTCATAACCTGCCTGAATCAGTTCTCCCCGTCCGGAGGCACGCAGGATGTCGATCAGCATCTGCATTCCCACATGTTCGTTCGTGCGCAGGATGGCACTGAGGGCTTTCTGCACCAGTACGCTGCCGTCGAAGCGCTGCGGAGGCTTCCGGCATACATCGCAGTTTCCGCAATCCTGCTCCGCCTCTTCTCCGAAATAGTTGAGCAGGATACGCCGGCGGCATATATCGGTCTCGCAGTATCGTTGCATGCGATTCAGCTTTTCCGTATTGATCTCGTTCTGCCCGCTTTCTTCGGCAAAGCGGCGGAGCAACACCAGGTCGCCCAGCGAATAGAAAAGAAGGGTATCGCTATCCAGTCCGTCTCGTCCGGCGCGTCCTATCTCCTGATAATAATTTTCGATGCTGCCCGGCATATTATAATGTATCACCCAGCGCACATTGCTCTTGTCGATCCCCATCCCAAAGGCGATGGTGGCACAGATCACCCCGATGCGGTCGTTGATAAAGTCGTTCTGAGCCTGTTCCCTCTGCGAAGCAGGCAAGCCCGCATGATAGGCAGCAGCCCGGATACCGTTCGTTGTCAGCAGCCCGGCAAGGTCTTCCGTATCGACCCGCTTCATACAATACAAGATGCCGCTTTGTCCTTTGTGGCGGCGGATAAAGCTCACAATGGCAGCTACTTTCTCCTTTTTCGCCAATCCGCGGTGCACGGCAAGGGAGAGGTTCGGGCGGTCGAAAGAAGAAATAAACAGCTGAGGATCAGTAAGCCTTAATTGCTCTATAATATCAAGGCGGGTAATTTTGTCGGCTGTAGCCGTCAGGGCGATGAGCGGCACGTCCGGGAAACGCTCTTTAAGCACAGCCAATTGTGCATACTCCGGACGGAAATCGTGCCCCCAGCGCGATATGCAATGCGCTTCGTCTATGGCAATCAACGAAATCTCCATGCGCGACAACAACCAGTCTAATTCACCAAGCAGGCCTTCGGGCGATATATAGAGGAGTTTCAGTTGGCCCTGTAAGCACTGTTGCCTTATCTGCTGCCGCCCTTCTTCCGGTAACGTACTGTTAAGCGCCGCCGCCGCTATCCCATTAGCAACCAGACCTTCCACCTGATCTTTCATCAGTGCGATCAGAGGAGAGACAACAACCGCCGTCCCCGGCAAATAAAGAGCCGGCAACTGGAAACAAATGGATTTCCCCCCTCCGGTGGGCATGAGCACCAAAGAATCTTTTTTTTGTATCAGTCGTTGGATGACTTCAGCCTGTAAAGGCCGGAAAGCATCGAATCCGAAAAATTTCTTCAGCAAAAGCATCAGTTCCTCCATAGCGCAACATTCCGATTGGTTTATGTCGCAAACTTAAATAAAATTTTCCGGATACAGCTTTTCTCCCGAACAGTTTCTTTCCCCGACCTATGAGAAATATCCTGAAAAAAAGACAATAGCCGCCCTCCCGATAAGTGACAGGTCGCACACCTTGCCTCACCAGTAAAGAACTCTATATCACGATAATCATACCGTGATAAATCAAACGTACCACGAATCTAACAGAGGTGCATCAAAAGCCCTCCCTTTAACCGGACGGGAGCCGTCACTATTCACTATTCACGCCTACTCAGTAGGCGTTCCTGTCTCCCAGAAACATACTGACAATAGTCCGCAGGATGATAGAAATATCCCGTGTGAAAGTCCAGTTCCTCAGATACCAGAGGTCTTTTTCAACCCTTCTTTCCATATCTTCCGTCCGTCTGGTTTCCCCCCGGCATCCGCCCACCTGTGCCCACCCGGTAATCCCCGGTTTGACGGCGTAGCGCAACATATAGTCCTCTATCAGAGGCGCATACTCATCGTCTGTCCATAATGCGTGCGGACGGGGGCCTACGACAGACATTTCCCCTTTCAGAACATTGATAAACTGGGGCAGTTCATCCAGGTTGGTGCGGCGGATGAACCTGCCGACGCGCGTCGTCCGCGGGTCATTCTCGGTAGCAGGTTTTGTGTCTTCATTCATCCGCATGCTCCGGAATTTATAGCAGCGGAATATTTTCCCTCCCTTCCCCGTCCGTCTCTGTACAAAAAGCACAGCCCCCGGCGAAGATAATTTAATGGCAATCCCCAGTACGATATAAACGACAGGAAAAAGGCAGAGCAGAAACACAGAGGAAAAAAGGATATCGAAAAGTCTTTTGGCCACAACATTCGGCCTCTTGTTCAGAGGAGTCACACACACTGTATTCAATCCGGTTTTATCTTTGACAAAAAGATCAGAATCAACAGCAATTGTAGAGGCTACTTTCCGGTTGGTGTTTTGCATAAACAGAACAGATATTAGTGGCAGAATAATGTATGGTATCGGGTTTTTATTTTTTTTCTTAAAAACCTACTCCTCCTAAAAAAGAGGAAAATGTATGGATTTAGGGCTTTTATTTTTACTTATTTTTTTAGTTGGTCAGTAGTGATAAATATATTATGATCTAATTTCTTTTTATAAAATAATATCTTTCTTTGTAAGGTCCTATTGGGATATATTTCTTAATTAATTTAGGAATATATTTACAACCTTCCTGAATTGATGCATTTATTATTTCATCTGGAATATCTTCAATACATGACTCTACATTTCTTAATATGGAATCGAAATCTAAGTTTTTCTGCTTTAAAAAGTAACAATCATTTAATAGATTCTTCATTTCATTATCAGTAAAGCTAAATAATGACTCGAAGTGCACTCTGGGAAAAGCCTCTAATCTTCCTCCATATCCTGCATTATATATTTTCACACCTCTTTTTTCAAAAAAATCACGAGCTTGTTCAAATCGTCTGAGCATTTCATTTACTGTTGGATTGTGATATTTCCGACCTTTATCAAAATAACGAGGATCAAAATGATTCGGATCATCTTCTGTTGATTGCCAGTTTCTCTGGTTACTTTTTTTCACTTTATGATCGGTAAATGTCATATCAACTCCTACTAAATAAATTTCTGAAAAACCTAGATGAGTTGCTATTTGAATACCTGCGTTTACGACTGTTTTATTTATCCCACATGAAGGAAGATTATCCGAAAATTCTGGATTATCTACATTAAGCCAAAAAACATTATCCAAATGATCAACATATTTAGTAAATTCCACATTAGAAGGGTGAATATCCGGGAAAAAAGCCATTTCTACTATAGGTAGTATTGTGGAATTTATTTCTTTATTTGTATCTTTGATGACCAAGTCATCTGTTACAACATAAAAATCAGGATGCCAGTTTAATCTTTCCAACATCAGTCCAAATCGATTGAAACACATCGTAAATTCATTCTTTAGAAAATATAAAGGAGTTTCATTAAGACTCGGTCCATTACCAATTATGAAAATCCTATTTCCTTTATATTTGTTTTTTATAAGATTCCATTTTTCTATATTTTCCTTATTTTTCCCGTATAAGATACGCTTTACTTTAACAATAAAATAATTTATTATTCGCTGTAAAAAAACCCAGACACTATCATTGTGTATAGCAGCGACTCCTTCTCGAATCAAGTTTTTCATTTGTATATAATATATAATTAGAAAAATAATATGCTTTAAAATACTTTTGTTAAACAATGAAATATGCTTTTAACTCCGATATAAGCAAAATCTCCTATTGTTAGTTCATTACTACCAGGTTTTTATTTTAAATTTATCATTATATTTAGTTGTTTATTTCTGCAAATACTGTTACCGGCGCTCCGTTTCCATCTTCTACATAGAGGGGGATAGCGATCACTTCTTTGATAACTTGATTTATCTTTTTCAGTGACATATCTTCTATGATGAATATGGAGTTTCCGGCATCGTTTGGGCAGAGGAATGCTTTGTGGGCTAAGCGTCCTTCCGGACGGTATTTCCAGGAGGTAAGGGATATGAAATCAAAGCCTATGCAGCGCAAATGAGGGAAGCGGTTTCGTAGATAAGCGGCTAATTCGGGCGATAATCCGGGATTGTTGTTCCAATACGACGCTTGCGTTCGGAGGTTTTCGTATCCGGTGCGGATCAGTAAGAGATCGATATGGGGGGCAATCGTCCATGAATCAAAGTCATTTTCCGTAATTAATTTAGCCGAATCGCAAGGGATGTCTACTAAGGCAATCGTATAAAAGAAGAAATCTTTTAAGGGTATCTCGCTCACCCGGATTCCGTCGTTATCAAAATGACGGGGAACATCTATATGCGTTCCTATATGGTTGTTGGGAAACAGCCAACAAGAAGTATTTGAGGTATCGCCGTTTTGGATAGACGAATTAGCTTGTATGGTTATTTTGTCGCGATTTCCATACGATGGAGTGTCCATTCCTAAAGTATGCGAAAGACGAATATACTCAGACATTGCGTGTTTTAATCAGTTTTTCTGCAAAAAGGAAATCTTCTTCAACACTCACTTTTACGGCTTTGAAAGGTTCAATATCATAGAATGTTAATTGCTCGCCCCAGACGCCGAAGCCTTTTTCATTCATTCGATACAGAAAAGACTTGGCATCCCATATTGTGATAGCCCAATTTAAAGTTGTTATAACCGGATTTTTCTGGCTGGGGACTAAAGGTTGTGTGACATCTATATTGACAGGTCTTCCTTCGCAGAAAGTCTGCATATGTGTCGAGCAGGAAGTGATAAGCGTATCGGCTTTGCTGTTTTTATATGCCTCCACTACTTTCCGGATATCCATGGCTTCAATGAGTGGACATACCGGATTAATCATGATCAACGTATCGGGTTGTAGATTCCTGATAATATCGACATTAAAATCGTCGCTCTGTGCGCGGTCGTTGCATAATTCTTTTGCCCGGAGATAGATTTTCATCTGAGGATAGGCGCTTTTTATGTATGCTATCAGTTCCCCGGAATCCGTATTAACGTAACAATGTTCGGTTACGCCGGATTGCAAAGCCGCTTCAATGACATAGCTGATCATGGGCTTTCCATTCATCAGCCGCAGGTTCTTTCGGGGCACCCGTTTGCTGCCTTCCCGCGCCGGTATATGCAGTATTATTTTTCCTAAATCTTTCATTTGATGGCGACTTTAACGGTTATTTTTTTGATCCGTTCCGGCTTTTCTACAAAGTGTTGAGGGCTATGTCCGTCTTCGGGAAACATGATGGCAAAAATGCCGTCTCCAATATCTATATGCGTACCCTGTGGAGACGGATTTTTGTAGAATGTACGGTCGTTGTTTTCGTCATAGGGTATATTTATTTCCATACCTTCTATCGGAGACCATTTCACCCGTTCAACACCTTTCATCGGATATTGAATGTCTATCACATACCTGTGGGCTTCGTATCCCCGTTCAAAGCAGGCGACGGTTTCGTATTCGCTTACGATGGCTTTTACCCGGTCATTCACCGGATAAACGCCCGGTTCGATGTCCGGCGTTGCCTGGGTCAGGAACTGCAAACCGGCATAGATGTCCGGCGAGAGATCTTTATAAAGTTCTATGTTTTTTAATTGATCGACGATCATGATTCTTTCAGTTTTATGTGATTCGATGCGAATACCCGCATGAGGTGTTTTTCTTTGTTTGTGAAATCAAAATCCACATATCCTCCGGCGGCCAATACGATGGCAATACCGGCAGCTACATCCCACCAGGCGATATTGTTTTCCCGGTAAACTTCTATTGATCCTTGGGCAACCATCATCATTGAGAAAGCCGCCGATCCGAACAAGCGTACTTTTTTATACGATTGCAAATCTTTGATAAAAGGCAAGAGATTTTCGGTCTCAAATGATGAATATACCGGGAATCCTGTCGCCATTACGGCCTGCAATCGTTCGGTTACGGAACTGACGTTTATGCTGACATCGTTCAGGAAAGCGCCTTCCCCAACGACACCTTTGCAGAGACGATTGTGCACATAATCATATACTATACCCAAGAGTGGTTTGTCGCCATCCCACAGCGCGATGGAGATGCAATACAAGGGAATGTTTCTGGCATAATTCAAACTGCCGTCCAACGGATCGACGATCCAGTGCAAAGCCGTTTCCTGATTGCTTCCGATCCATCCGGCTTCTTCGCTGAGAACAGGAATACCGGTTTGTTGAAGTATATCCACTATGATTTTTTCAGCATCTTTGTCTACCTGCAATTTGATGTCATGCCCTTGTTCTGCACAAATAATGACCTCCTTCAGAGAGGACAAAAATATTCCTGCTTCCAAAGCTGCGCGAACAGCTACATCCAACAAATATGATGTATTCATAAAATTATTCGTAAACATATTATTAAGCAATCTCATCTTATGATCCGGTCTGTGTCGCATCGACCGGAGTTGATTGTTATTACTGTACGATATTCAGAAATTCTTCGTCCTGTACCAGGTAGCTGACCATCAATATTGACTAGTACAAAAACATTCAAAAAGTTTATTTAATAAATCCTGTTGCTTAATGTTGTTTATTGTGACATTAAATAATTTGGTGTTTCAGTCATTCTTCTATAATTTCACACCTTTTATTCCTGCATTTTTTGCAAATTCTATGTCACTATCACTATCGCCAATCATTAATGCTTTATTAGAATCAATATCCGGGAAATCTTTCCTGGCATGTATAAACATTCCTATATTAGGTTTTCGATCGGGATCATCATTATTCACAGCAATACAACAATATATTTTGTCAATTCGCCCACCATGCTTTTCAATTTCATTAACCATATTTCGGTGTATTTCTCGCAGAGTTTTTTCTGTCATCAATCCTTTGCCTACTCCCCTTTGATTAGTAATTATGATAATGTGCTTTAATGTTTTATTCCACAAAGCAAATGCTTCAAAAACGCCATCTATAAATTCAAATTCTTCCCATGTTTTCACATAATCATTTGGGCGTAAGCGATTAATAACACCATCCCGATCAATAAATACGGTATCAAAATCACTAACATCAATATCTGATAAGAACATTTTATGAGATAATGTTAACTAATTCGTTATTTGCCCTTTGATAATCCTCCGGTATGCCTATATCAATAAAATAATTGTCGAAAACACATCCGTATATCAAATTTTTATTCGCTGTTGATTGCAAAACTTCCGTTTCAAACGAAAATTTATCCGACAAACCTTCAAAAAACGGATATTCTTTATTGACAACATAAATCCCTCCATTGATTAAACCATCAGAGCAGAATTGTTTTTCTTTAAAATCAGTAATCAGATTATTGTTTATAAGTACATTCCCATAGCGATCGAAATTCTGCATGGGTTTCAAGGCTACTGAAAGCATAGCATTGTTTGATTTGTGCTGCTCATTAAATGCTTTCAAATCAATGTCGAAAAAAGTATCTCCATTTAGAATAAACACTTTATTTTTATTTGTTTTTTTCAATGCCAAACGAATGGCGCCTCCTGTTCCAAGCGGCTCGTTTTCAATTGATAAATCGACTTTAAAGTTGAAAACATGTCTATTCTCAACAATCCAATGTCCTATTACTTCATGCAAATAACCGACAGAAAGTATTACTTGGTTTATGTTGAACTTGCTTAACCATTGCAACAGGTAGTACAAGAAGGGTTTACCGGCAATCGGAGCCATGCATTTGGGGACTCGGCTCACCACCGAACGTAAACGCGTGCCTAAACCGCCGGCTAAAACAATAACTTCCATTTTTATCTGTTTTTGGGATTCAAATGTCCAAACAGGTTTTCTTCGACAATGCAACAGATAATATGACCAATCAAGATGTGACATTCCTGAATGCGTGGCGTTTCCAACGATGGAACTTTGATATGGATATCGCAAAATTCATCCATCGCTCCATGTTTTTCACCGGTCAGCCCGATGGTAAAGATTTCTTTTTCTTTAGCCGCTTTTAATGCTTCCACAATATTGCGGGAATTGCCCGATGTGGAAATACCAATAAATACGTCGCCCACCACTCCTTGTGCCTGAACCTGTCGTGCAAACAATTTGTCATATCCGTAATCATTGCCTATGGCGGTGATAATCGAAGTGTCGGTAGTCAATGCAATGGACGCGATTCCCGGACGGTCGAAATAAAACCGACTGACAAATTCTCCGGCAATATGCTGTGCGTCTGCGGCGCTCCCCCCGTTACCGGCAAGTAAGGTTTTGTTGCCATTCCGGTAAGCTGATGTAATTACTTTTGCCGCTGATTCAATCCGTTGAATTAATCCGGAGTCAGACAACAATAAATTTTTGACTTCTATGGATTCGGTTATCTGAGAAATGATTTTCTGTCTCATAATGATAGTCTTTGTAGTTGATAAAGATCACATTTTTTTTGCAATAATGACTGTTTCGAAACCATATAATGCCCATGTGATATAAGGAAGTACTCTATTAGTAATACGAGCAAATGGTTCACACAATAACCCAAGGAAGAACAGGAAAAAAGGGCGATATTTTTTTCGTGCAAATATCACACTAAATCCGGATAACTCAATTGTTTGTATTATTGACTCAAAAGAAATAATATGTTTATGTGTACTGTCGTCATAAAAATTTAAAGTACCCTTTTTTCTACTTGGAAAATGTACACTGTCTTCACACGGGAAAGAAAGATACAAATACCCCCCCCTATTAAGAGAATTTAACATTGTGCCAATAACTTGCGAATAATCATTGCAATGTTCTAAATTATGAGCCGAAATTACTGTATCTAATTCATTTGAATATTGTTCTATTGCCTGATGAAATTTTTCCGGTTTGACAATAATAAATTCATCAGCATATTCATTAACATCTGACGACTGATTATATATACCTATATCTAATCCAATATAGTAAATATCGGACCTTAATATCTTTGTTCTGTAAGGACTGTTATTCCCACATCCCACATCCATAACTTTCCCGTTTTCGGGTATGTATTTTTTGATGAATGCGGATTTTCCATTAGGAACTAAAATGCTGAGTAATTGCAATTTGATCAAAAGTTTGTTCATAATTATTTTATGTGTTTATTTTTAGTATGAGTTTGTCATATACCAATTACACATTGTTGTTAATTTTCCATCCATGAGTGCCGCCTTCGCTAAACTGAAAATTGATAACACGTCCATTAAGTTTGTTTAATGCGTTGATTACAGGTAACTTCATGGGAGGATCTACTACGAACATAATAAAGCCTCCCCCACCTGCACCACTTACTTTACCGGCAATTGCGCCTGCCTGTTTTGCCACATCAAAAACCTCTTGAATCATGGGATTAGTGACAGCCGAAGCCGTCTTTTTCTTGTTTTCCCATGCTTCACCCAAAATCTGGGCAAAAGAAATAATATCTCCTTTCAACAAAGCGGTTTTTATATCAATGGCGCTCTGTTTTATTTTATGCATAGCTTCAATCGCAGTGACATCGCCTTGCAAAGTATTTTTCTTTTGTTCATTAATTATAGCAGCTGACGAACGTGAAGTCCCCGTATAATATAGTACCATTGATGATTCCAGTTCGTCAATGATCCATTGTTTAATTCTCAAAGGATTGACGATTACTACATCGTTTTTTAAAAACTCCATGAAATTAAAGCCACCAAAAGTAGCCGAATATTGATCTTGTTTACCACCACTTAAATTCAAATCCTTACGTTCAATCTCGTAGGCAAGCCGGGCAATTTCATACTCTCCTACCGGCAAATTCAACCATTCGACAAATGCTTTAAGAATGCATACTACCATTGTGGAAGAAGACCCCAATCCACTTCCGGCAACTGCATCGGAATATGTGGTAATACGAAATGATAGAGGCTTGATATTAAAATCTTTTAATATTCGATTATAAACGCCTTTATGCAAATCTAATGTACCATTGATTGGTAATTCTTTTGAACTATTAAGAGTAATATGTTTTTCTAAATCGGTAGAGACAATCTCGATTTTTCCATTATTATATTCTTCGATAGTGCAATAAGCATAAAGATTAATTGTTGCATTCAGGATTAATCCTCCATACAAATCGCTGTACGGAGACACATCAGAACCTCCTCCTGCAAAGCCGAGACGAAGGGGAGCCTTAGAACGGATAATCATTGTTTATAGGGGGGTTACGATATTTAGAAATTCCGGATCTTTCACCAGATAGCTGATCATCAGATGGTCGTAGATCATGTGCAGATCTTCAATGGGCCCGTAATCACCTCTGGGGTTTTCCGTATAAAGAGAAATGGCTGTTACTTCCTTCAGTCTGCCTCCGCTGAAGCCTATAAATCCGATCGACGTCCCACCTGCCTGATTGGCATATTCAGCAGCCCGTATTACATTTTCGGAATTACCGCTGGCCGAGATGCAGATCACGACGTCTCCCTGCCGGAAACATCCCCGCATCTGTTCCACGAAAATATCATCAAACGAAGTGTCATTTCCGACAGCCGTCAGCAT
>JAISZA010000012.1 GCA_031269535.1 Tannerellaceae bacterium | reverse complement strand
ATTTCGTTATTTTACATCGTTTATAATAGTATAAACAAAAATAACAGTATTCATTAAACGCAAAATCCGATTAATCGCAAATCGGTTGGCTACCGGTTCAGAGTATGAGATTAAAGAATCGCCGATGAGGGCACTTCATTTAACGGGACGGGGCGGCAGTATTCAAACAGGATATCCACCCGTCGTCATACAACGAACCGGTACGCTATGGGGGGATGGAAATGAGAAAAACAGGGGTGCATTTGACAACGCTGATTTTCAATTCAGATTGTCGCAGATTCAATGGATTTCCGTCGTCCTTGCGAGGTACGAAGCAATCCAGGGTGCCCCCAGTCTGGATTGCTTCACCCTCCTTTCGGGTTCGCAGTGACGGGCCCGTAATGACGATGCGACCATTTGAATTGAAAATCGACGTAGTCAAATGCACCCCATACTACCTTGAAAAATTTTTATTCGCGTGAAAAATGATTACTTTTGTATTTTATTAATAAGACAAATGAAAAAAACGCATGAGTAGAATAGAAAAGCAAAAAACATATCCGATAGATAAATTTGTGTATCCGGTGCAAATGTTTATCCAGCAGGAGAAGTCGGGTGGAATTATGCTGGGTATCTGTGTTGTCATTGCATTGTTTCTGGCCAATTCGCCCTGGTCGGAAGAGTATTTTCATTTTTTTGAGCACAAGTTTGGTTTCCGGTTTGACGGGAAATCGTATCTGGAGTTCAGCATTCATCACTGGATCAATGACGGGCTGATGGCCATTTTCTTTTTTGTGGCAGGGCTTGAACTGAAAAGGGAGATTGCAGGAGGCGAATTGTCGAATCCCCGCCAGGCGCTGTTGCCTGTTGCTGCCGCCCTGGGGGGAATGATTGTTCCCGCTCTTATTTATTTGTTTTTCAATACAGTAGGCAGCGCACACAAAGGCTGGGGTATTCCCATGGCTACCGACATTGCTTTTGCCCTGGGGGTTTTACACCTCTTGGGGAAGAAAGTGCCCCTCTCGCTGAAAGTATTTCTGACAGCCCTTGCCATTGTTGACGACCTTGGGGCTGTGCTGGTTATTGCATTTTTCTATACTTCCGATATCTCAATCACAAATCTCCTCATCGGATTCGTTTTTATCTCCAGCATGTATATAGGAAACAGATTAGGGATACGCAACCTCTTCTTCTACGCATTTCTGGGTATAGGAGGCGTGTGGACTGCGTTTTTATTATCGGGCGTTCATGCCACCATCGCTTCCGTCATGGCAGCATTTACCATACCAGCAGATATCCGGATAGGGAAAAACGAATACATAAGAAAAATACAGGAATACCTCAGCTACCTGAAAACAATCGATTCGAAGCATAAAAAGAAAGCGGGGCTATCAGAAAATCAGCTGGATACTTTAGTAGAAGTAAAAAAGGGAACCAATCTGGCTATTCCGCCTCTGCAACGGCTGGAGCATGCCTTGCATCCGATTGCCACATTCTGCGTTATCCCTGTCTTTGCCCTGGCCAATGCCGGGGTCTCCATGCGTATCGACCCCAGTCTATTGCTCAGCAGCGTGACGATAGGGGTTGCGCTTGGCTTATTCGTCGGAAAAGTGGCAGGCGTGGTAGGGACGACCCTCTTGCTGGTCAGACTGAAACTGGCTCCCTTCCCCGAAGGAATGAACTATAAACACTTACTGGGAATGGGTATGCTTGCCTCCATCGGTTTCACGATGTCGTTATTCATCACTTCATTAGCATTTACCGATCCGGAATACGTTCTGCAGGCCAAGATCGGGATTTTCTCCGCCTCTATCCTCGGCGGCCTGGCCGGATACATTATATTAAATAAAAATGCCCGGAGATGAATTGGGTTTCTTCCCTATCATAATGCACCCCGCAGGCCATGCAGCGTTTTTCCGTTTTATAGCATCAAATAAGTTAAAGATTATATATTTGCGTACTAATTGGACAGAATTTACTACGTTTGTGAATAACATACAGGTTAAACCCTGGTAAACTAAAAGAGTCAAATAAAAAAGATTAATAATAACAAAAAGGAGACATAAAAATGAGACCAACAAAAGTAACATCCCTTATCATGATGCTTCTGGTAGCCTTCGGCATCACTGCTCAGGATGAGTTTTTCGATGATGTCTATTTCTCTAAAAAGAGCCGGACGGAAACGAAAAAGAACAAACCGGCAGAGAAGAATACCCTAAGCGCCATCGCATATACTGCATCCGACACCCCATCCTCCACCGGGGGATACAGCAGCGGCAGAGACGTAGATGAATACAACCGCCGATATACGCCGGCAGAAGACGAATATTACTATGAAGAGGAGCTGGCGGAAGACAGCCTTGTCATCCGGAAAGACCAGCGTTCGTCCGACATGGAATATACCGAACGGATCATCCGCTATCACTCACCCAGTAAGATAACGATTGCCGGCGCAGACCAGGTGGACTTATACCTGAGCGAGGGATATTATGCTTACGACTATAACACGGACTATTCAGACGGTGGTTCCAATGTGAATTTCAATATTAATATAGGTAACAACCAGGGATGGGGCCCCTCGTATTACGGCTGGTACGACCCCTGGTACTATCGCAGTCCCTGGTATTATTCATCCTGGTACGGCCCGTCCTGGGGCTGGGGAGGTTTCTACGATCCCTGGTATTACAGTGGGTGGTACGGCCCGTCCTGGGGCTGGGGGTATGGATATTACGGAGGATATTATGGATACTATCCCCATTATCACCACCACTACTACTATCCCGGCTCTTACGGATATTATTCTTCGCGCAGTTCGTCGGGGGGCGCCTACGCCGGCGGAAGGAGTTCGGCTTCGTACAACAACAGAAGCCAGCGGGTTTCTTCAGGCAGCGGGCGCACATCCACTTCCGGGCGCTCATCGTCGCTGAGAGGCAGCAGCAGTAGCAACCGTACCTCCACAGGGGCATCTTCCGTAAACAGCGGACGCGGTACCTCGTCTTCGCCAAGATATGTGGAAGGCGTCAGCAGCAGTCGCCGTTCTTCAACTACCTCAACCACCACTGCTCCCGCAGCCACGGGGCGTACACGTGTTACTTCAGGTTCAGGCAGTTCTTCGTCCTCCCGTAGCCAGACGGTGACACCATCTACCAGTTCGAAACGCTCTTCTACCAGCACTTCGCCAAGCCGTTCCGCTTCATCAACCTCCCGCAGCAGTGCGCCTGCTTATTCAGCCCCCTCCTCTTCTTCCAGAAGCAGTGGAGGCAGTGTCGGCGGAGGCAGCTCATCAGGAGGCAGTAGCGGAGGAAGCCGTTCGAGCGGAGGCCGCAGTAGATAATAACTAAAGAGAGATTGGAAATGAGAAAAATAAGTATAATAATTCCGGCGCTGGCATTCATGAGCAGCGCCGTCTTTTCACAAGGACAATTAGATGCCTATAAATATTCGCAGACCGATCTGGGCGGTACGGCGCGTTATCTGGGAATGGCCGGAGCATTCGGAGCATTGGGAGGCGATATATCCGTTATGAATGCCAACCCGGCAGGCCTGGCAATCTATCGTAGTTCCGAAATCGTAACCACTTTAAGCCACCGGACCCTGGCTACCCATACCGACTGGCAAGGCAGTGCAGCCTCAGGAAGCCGTACCCGGTTTAATTTTGATAATATCGCATACATAAGCTATTTCCCGACATCCAACGAGGCTGGTGTCATCGGCTGGAACGCCGGTTTCTCGTATAACCGCGTAAAAGACTATCACCGGAATTACAGCCTGCGCGGCATGGGAGACCCTGATTATTCACTGTCGGATTATGTAGCCGAACGCGCAAACGCAAAAGGCAGACATGCCGATGACCTGTCGCATGGAGACGGATACAATCCATACGCATTCCAAAACGGCAACGACTGGCTCAGCGTTCTGGGATATGATGCCGTCTTTATCGACGCCTTTGATGATGACAAAACTAAATACTTCAGCGCTTTCGGCGAAGAGGTGAACGGAAAGTGGCAGCCCTTTCAACTTGCCGGCAGGGAGTTAAACGTACAGGAAAGCGGATCGGTTGATTTGTATAATATCGCTTTCGGATTGAATATTTCCAACTTCGTCTTGCTGGGCGCCAACATAGCCATCACAGACATCAGTTATCAGTATAATGCTTTCTTCGCTGAAGATTTCACCAATACAAACTACCTGGAGCTGGAGAATTGGCTGACGACGAAAGGTTCCGGCTATGCACTGAATACAGGGATCATTATCCGGCCGGCAGATTTTTTAAGACTGGGCGCCGCCTATAACTCCCCTACCTGGTATAAGATGACCGATTATTACCATGCAACAGCAAACAGTGATACATATTATTACCCGGAAGTAAGAGAGAATATACAGACCCCGGAAGATGCCCGTTCGTATTATGAATACCAATCGCCTGATAAATGGCTATTCAGTGCAGCCGCCATTATCGGACAATCGGCTCTGATCAGTGTCGATTACGAGCTAACGAACTACGGGAGCATGAAAATGTACGATGAAGAAGGGATAGAAGATCAAACGACTAACGAAGAGCTGAAGACAAACTTTGGCTCTGCCGGAACCCTGCGCGTAGGCGGGGAAGTAAAAGTAACTCCCAGGTTTGCCGTGCGGGCGGGAGCAGCCTGGATAGGCAACCCCCTGAATAATGTGCTGAAAAATGCTACAGCCGAAGTCTATACAGTCGGTACGATCCCGCATTATACCATCGAAAAAAGCCTGACCAATTATAGTGTGGGATTAGGCTATCGTCTCACTCCCGGCTTTTATATCGATATCGCCTGCGTGTTGAAATCACAGAAAGAAGACCTGTATGCTTTCTCAAATATCTATCAGGGAGGCACTCAAATTATTCATTCGCAACCGGCTTCCTTAAAAACAAACACGACACAGGTAGCTCTTACGCTGGGATATAAATTCTGAAAAGTTATTGCGGAAGGGCGAAGCAATCCGGACGGGCACCCCTTGGATTGCTTCGTTCCCCGTAAAGACGGGGAGACGTCAGAACCCATCCCCCTAACTCGTAATTCTTAATTCACATTGCACGCCATCAAATCATAAATCTCTGTAAATCCTCTAAATCCATTTTTTCAAATTTCGATTTGTGCACTACAAATTTTCGTTTAGTGAATCACGAACATTAACGTGAGGCAAGAAAAAAGTCCTGAAAATTACAATTTTCAGGACTTTGCTTCGATTGGCCTCAATCGTCAGCGGCAGGGAGCGGAAGACGGGACTCAAACCCGCGACCCTCAGCTTGGAAGGCTAATGCTCTATCGACTGAGCTACTTCCGCATTTTGTGTGGGCAGTGATGGATTCGAACCACCGAAGGCTAAGCCAGCTGAGTTACAGTCAGCCCCATTTGGCCACTCTGGTAACTGCCCTTCGAAAACCGCTGCAAAGGTAAATCTTTTTTTATTATATCCAAGAGAATCCCGCCATTTTTATAGCACTAATGGCTGCTTCGTCTCCCTTATTCCCGTATCTGCCACCGGCACGGTCTTCGGCCTGCTGCATGGTGTCGGTCGTTAACAACCCGAAGATGAAGGGAATCTTAGCTTGCAGATTCAATTGCGTAATACCCTGCGTCACGCCGGAGCATACATAATCGAAATGGGGTGTATCCCCTCTTACCACACAACCCAATACAATGACTGCATCTAAACGTTCGTCTTCATCCGAGAGTTTCCGCGCTCCATAGGTAAGCTCAAAACTCCCGGGAACACGCCTGATATGAATATTATCGGCCTTTACGCCATGTTTCTCCAAGGTAGCGCATGCGCTTTCGAGGAGCCTTTCCGTAATGCTGTTGTTCCATTCCGATACGACAATCCCGAAACGCATTTCCGAGGCATCCGGGATTTTGTCGGAATCATAATCTGATAAATGTTGATACGCCGTTGCCAAAGTCCTTTATTTTTTAGCTAATTCAGATGCACGGGTGATGTATTTATCAATATCGGATGCTTCTTCAGAGTTGAAATACTTTTCTTTGATGGAAGTATAGACTTTAATCGCATCGTTGTATTGCTGGAGGTTTTCGTAGGCATACCCTGCTTTTTTCAGGTAGATGGGGCTGATTACTTCGTTATCCGCCAGCCTGGCCGCCTTTTCGAAATAGGGGATGCTTTCTTTCTCCTTGCCGGAGTTCAGATAGCAATCACCAATCAGGCCCGTTATGGCCGGAGACAGCATTTTATCATTCGCGCTGAACGCTTTCAGCTGTTTTATTGCTTTTTCTGTTTCTCCTAATCTATAATAGCAGATGCCGGCGTATGCTTTGGCCAGATTGCCCGAACGGGTTATGCCGTAATCGCTGATGATGGATTCAAAGCCCGGATAATCAGCCCCGTTTCCATGCAAAGCTAAGGCAAAAGAATCTCTTCCGAAATAGAGTTCACCTTTGAATAAAGCGGCAGCGGCTTTCTTTTCCACAGGAATCAGATACCCGTATCTGAATCCCAGAACAGCTGCGACCAGGAGTGCGACAATGCCTACTCCATAAATGATTCTTTTCTGGTATTTTTCAATAAACTGCTCCGACCTGGAGACGATTTCGCCTACCTCCAACTCTTTATTAGCGCTCTTTCCTTTAGTAGCCATAATGTATATTTACGTTATATTAATTATCTTGTTTTGTCATTGGCAATTCAAAGCGCAAAAGTAGTTTTTTTTGCGAATATAATCTATAACATCGGAGTATATTTTTTAATTTTGTGGGATTAAAGCATGATGGATGATACTTAAAAAGCTTTCTATACTTAATTACAAGAATATACAGCAATCGGAAGCCCTCTTTTCGCCTCAGATGAATTGTTTTTTCGGCAATAACGGCATGGGGAAAACAAATCTGTTAGATGCTATTTATTACCTCTCATTTTGCAAAAGCTATATGAATACCCCCGATAACCAGGTGATTTATAATGCAGAGGAAATGTGTGTGATACAGGGCAGTTACGATTACGACGGGAGGGAGGAAAATATATTCTGCGCAATCCGCCGCAGGCAACGCAAGCAATTCACGCGGAATAAAAAGGAATATGAGCGACTGTCGGAACATATCGGACTGCTCCCCATCGTCATGATTTCGCCTGCCGATGTGGGCCTGATACAGGGAGGAAGCGAAGAGCGCCGCCGCTTTCTCGACCTCATCATCTCGCAACAGGACAAGCCTTATCTCCGCGCACTTATACAGTATAATAAAGCATTGACGCAACGCAATATACTGCTGAAAAACCAGTCGCCCGACACAGCCCTGTATGAAGCGCTGGAAATGCAACTCGACCGCTACGGACGTTTCATATACGAGAAAAGAGTGGAGCTGATAAACAGTTTCATCCCTGTCTTCAATGAATATTACCAAAGCATTTGCTGCTCCTCCGAACAGGTGAACCTGCGTTATCTCTCTCAACTGGAAAATGGAGGAGACCTGGCGGAGATGCTGGCGCGGAACCGTGAGCGCGACCGTCTGTCGGGCTATACCTCTGCCGGCATACATAAAGACGAACTGGAGATGAACCTGAACGAGTTGCTGATCCGTCGCACAGGCTCGCAGGGGCAGAACAAGACCTACCTGACTGCCCTCAAACTGGCGCAATTCGCTTTCCTGAAGCAGAAAGGACAGACTACCCCCATCCTCCTCTTGGATGATATCTTCGACAAACTGGATGCCGGGAGGGTAGAGCAAATCATACAATTAGTCAGCAATCCCGCCTTCGGGCAAATCTTTATTACAGATACCAACCGCAAATATCTGGACGAGATACTTGCGGCCATGAATCACGACTATGCCCTGTTCAGAGTTGAACAGGGAAGTATTCAATATATGGAGAACAATATATGAAACGGAAAAATTCCCAAACCATCGGAGAAGTATTGAAAAGCTTTTTTGAAGACAATGCCGAACTATACGAGAAAATGCTCGAAATCCGTGTACAGCGGGGATGGGGAGAAGTATTAGGCCCTATGATCCAGCAATACACCCGCAATATCTATGTAAAAAACCATGTACTATACGTCTCGCTTACCTCATCCGTACTGCGTAGCGAATTGCTCCTCAGTCGTGAAAAACTTATCAAAAGCCTGAACGATTACGCCGGCTCTGAGGTGATACACGATATTGTCATCCGTTAAGCGGGAGACAGCTCAATGTCGGTACTCCCTTTCAGTTGTGTAAGAGAAATGCTATAAGGGCTGTATCCTTCCACATGAAAGACATACTGCCTGTAGTTCGTTCGTGTAGGAGTGCCGGGCACTCCTCCGTGTTCCTGGCTATTGCCGTATTTGAAATGCCGTACGGTTAGCAGATCGAAGGTGAGTTTGCCACTCCCGTCGGTCCGAAGGGTCTGTGTATAATCATCATCCGGCGTGCTCAGGGTAATGTGTTTGTTGGCAAGCGGCGCACCGTTCCGATTGTCTTTCACTGTCAGTGTCTTGCTTTCGCCGTAACGCATTTCCATTTTACCGGTGCCACCATAGAAATAAGGTGTCATTTCGTTTTCGCTGATACCAATACATTCCGTATCGACCATCCGGTTGTACCAGGTATCCCAATACCAGAACCCCAGCCTGACGGGGCGGAAAAATTCGCTGTCGTGCTCTATTTTCTCTAATTTGGTGCGGTACATCCAGACGTTGTTGCAGATGCCGTATCCCTCGCCGATGATGAGCAGATTTACGTTGCCGATAAGGTGGTTGTCTTCGAAAATGATTGGGTCGGCGATGGGTTCTCCTTCCCGGTTTACCGTGCTGCCACTGAAGGTGACGGCCGCAAGGGCGTAGTTGACCTCTCCGTTGTAGTAAGCCGTGGGATTGGCTCCTTCGGTCTGGCCGCCCTGTTCGGGATTACTGAGGTTGCCCGGCAGGGCTTCGACCTTGACGATGTTGCGGCGGTAAACAATGTCTTTGTCGTGCACGCTGTTAGTCGTCCAGATACCACGCGCCTGTGTACAGCCTTCTTCGGGCTTCAGCACGATGGTATTATCCTCGAAAAGCATGTCTTCATACGGGTTACCGTCGTAGTTCGTCACACGCATGCCCGCGATGGCCGATTTGCGGCCGTATTCCTCGCTTCGCATGGTGGGTGCGAATCCGCGCATATAAATGAAGTTGTTCTTCACGTCGAGGTTGTTGCCCCAGCCGATGCCGATGGGGTGGTAGCCCATGCCGAATATTTTATTGTTTGTCAGCTGTGCATTGTTGCCTGCTCCCAGAGCGAAGCTGTTCGTTTCGAAGCTGTCGGAATAGAGTTCGTTATGGTCGGTTTTGCCGCTACTGTCGATGCCGCGGTGACGGAAGCGGCGCAGGGAGTTGAAGGAAACATCGTTGCCGGAATTCTGCCCGGCGGTCATGGCGCGTATGGCCATGTGGCGGTCGTCGATGACCGTGCCCCGGTCGTAGAGCACATTGTGGTGTATATGCCCGTCGGCAGTCACCATTCCGCTTACACTGTCGCCGTAATAATCCACCGTAATGCCGGCCACTTCGTTGTAGGTATTCCCCATGTGATTCAGGAAAAGCGGATTGAAGCCGCAGCCGATAAATCCCTTTCCGCCGTTGCGACCCTGTCTGATGATGCCGTTCAGTACTTTGAAGTTGACGAAGTTCCACAATCCTGCCCGGATGCCGAAGGTGGCTTCTTCGTTGTAGGCATACGCGTTCCACCACGTGCCGACAATTTTCGGCGGGCCGTCGTCGTAGATGATTGTATGCCCGTCGAGGTCGAGTTCTACATTATTCGTTTTGATATTGATGGCCAGTGTAGGCACGGTCAGGTCGCGCGTAAGCACGTATTTGGCGTTGCCCTGCGTGAGGGTATAGGGTGCATCGCCTTCCATGTCTTCGGGGATACGGATGACGTCGTCGGTCAGTTTGCGAAGCGTAAAGGTATAGTCGCGGGAGGTGAGCAGATTCCCCTCATAATCCCGGGCTACGATGCGGTAATGATACGTTGAGTCTGCTTCCAGGCCTTTGATATAGTGCAGATGCTGGTAAAAATACGATTCAGTCTGAGTAGTTTTCTGTCCATAGCTAGTTGTTTTGCCGTATTCGACAACCGACAGAGCCGGCAGGTTTGTCGTAAAGCCTACGACATGGGAAGTATAGGAATTATGTTCCCAGAAGCCGGACTCTTCAAACCTCAGGAGTTCGCCGAATGTTTCTTTGATAAGCGGCTCGGTGTCCGGAGCAAAATTAGCCAGACGATAATTGAAGAAATACTCATCGGCATTTGCCGGATTAGCGAAAGGAACAGGAAGCGTAAAAATATCTTCAAGCGTATCATCAACCTCCTCGTTCTCATCCAGAGGGTTTCCTATGACACACGAGGTGAATAAAGCGGTAAAAAAAAACAGAACGTACTTCATATTGCTGTTGTTATTTGTATATACTATATTATTGCCCTATGTAACCACTTCACCCCCATGAAGAGATCATTTTGCGGAGGTGAAAAGATATCTTCACGGGGATGAAAAGGATAAAAGCATCAGAGCAAAGCATTAATTCTTCATGGACAAAAGAGTAAATGCCGGATACCGGAAAAAGAGTTTTACGATTACAAGTTACTTCTTTCGCCCCCGGATAAATCCGGGGGTTATTCACAGACTACGCCTCCGGCGTATAACGCGACAATTTGAAATGCACTCTTTTACCCGTAACTTGCAACTGTAACTCCCTTCTGCTCCTTCTATTTTGCGTCGAGTTCTTTGAGTTTTTGCAATTGTTGCTCGATGACTTCTCTTTCCTTAATCAGACGAAGTTCTTCTATGCCTAACTTTTCTTTTTTATAACGCAACGATAATGCAACAACCTCTTCCAGTTCTGCAAAAGAAAGATATTTCAAATGCTTTGCTACAGTGTCAAAAGGTTGTTTTTTCGACAAGCGTCTGAGGTTCTTTTCTTCTTCGGTCAATTTCTTTCTGGCCATAATTTTTTTTGTTTTTATAATTTATAAATTGTTTTATCGGAGGCAAAATTAAGTAATAAATTGGATATGCATCATAATATCACATAATTTTGTATATTTGCTTGCATTTTTTTAATGAATAACTCAATAAAAGATAAAACAGCTATGCACAATTGGTTTGAATGTAAAGTGTCTTACGAAAAGATACTGGAGAATGGTATGCAAAAGAAAGTGACGGAACCTTATTTAGTGGATGCACTGTCGTTTACGGAGGCCGAAGCACGTATAATAGAAGAAATCCGCCCGTATATCTCCGGCGAATTTACGATAGCAGATATTAAACGTGCGCACCTCTCCGAGATATTTTTAAATGAAAACGGAGACCGTTTTTACCGCATAAAAGTATTCTTTATTACGTTGGATGAAAAAAGCGGAGCCGAGAAAAAGACAACAGCCCAGATGCTGGCACAGGCTTCTACACTCAAGGATGCGATTGCCGTATTGGAGGAAGGAATGAAAGGCACAATGGCTGATTATAGCATCGGCGCTGTGACGGAAACGGCACTAATGGATGTTTTCCCTTATACGGTACAGGAACAATGAGTATAAGTTCAAGAATTGCTTTTCTGAAGGAGAAACTTCCTGATCAGGTAAAACTCGTAGCCGTATCGAAATTCCATCCGGCAGAAAAGCTAAGGGAAGCTTATGAGGCTGGCATACGGATATTTGGAGAGAACCGTGTACAAGAGTTGGTTGCCAAACGAAAGCTGCTGCCGGATGATATCGAGTGGCATTTCATCGGGCCATTACAGAAAAATAAAGTGAAAGATATTGCGCCTTTTATCCATACGATTCAAAGTGTCGATTCGCTGGGATTATTGCAGGAAATAGATAAACAGGCTGCCCGGCAAGCGCGTGTAATTCATGTATTGATGGAGATACATATCGCTATGGAAGAAAGCAAGCATGGCTTTACTCCGGAAGAATGTACGGAGATACTGGCAAAGAAAGACCTGCTAAGTGCTTACCGGAATATCCGCATTGACGGACTCATGGGAATGGCTACATTTACAACGAATAGGGAGCAAATACGAAAGGAGTTTCATTCGCTTTACAACCTTTTTAAAGAATTAAAATCTACCTGTTTCAAGGACTCCGGTTATTTCACGGAATTGTCCATGGGGATGACGGGCGATTATGAAATTGCCCTGAGCGAAGGAAGCACCATGCTGCGGATAGGAAGCTATATTTTCGGAGAACAGAGCGACTGACGCACTGGCGCTTTAAACATTTTAAATTGAAAAGATATCGCTTCAATAAAAATAAATATATATATTTGTATATATTAAGTATCAAATATCAATTTAAAACCTACTGACATGATAAGTTTAATGACTAAATACGCCGGATTAGGGCTTCGTAATCCTCTCATTGCCGGAAGTTCAGGACTGACATCTAACCCGGAAAAAATCAAAGAATATGAAAAAGCCGGCATCGGAGCCGTCGTATTAAAGTCTCTGTTTGAAGAACAAATAGAGATGCAGAGTGTCTCACTTCTGAAAGAATCCGACTTCCCCGAAGCTGCCGCCTATGTCCATGAATATGTGAAAGCGAATCAGGTGAATCAGTATCTGGAACTTATTAAAAAGACGAAAGCAAGTTGTACTATCCCGATTATAGCCAGTATTAATTGCTATAAGGTGGATGCGTGGATTGATTTTGCTCATCAGATTGAGTTGGCGGGTGCCGATGCCATTGAATTGAATGTATATTATATGGATACCGGCCTCGTTTATGATTATGAGGCAAACCTCGCTGTATATGTAAATATTATCCGTAAAGTAAAAGAAGTCGTTTCTATCCCTGTTATCATGAAAATAGGGAAATCATTCAGTAATATCCCGGCCGTAGTGCATTTACTGAAGGCAAACGGGGCGGATGGCGTCGTCCTTTTCAATCGATTCTATCAGCCGGATATCAATATAAATACGATGCAGATCGTCTCAGGAAATGTATTCAGCAATCATTCCGAATTGAGTGATACGCTTCGTTGGACAGCCATTGTCTCCGGCAAAATCCCGGATATCAGCATCGCTTCTTCTACGGGAGTTCATGACTGGGAAGACGTTATAAAATGTTTGCTGGCAGGCGCTTCCGTTGTGCAAATGGCCAGCGCCCTTTATACGCACGGGCCGGAAATTATTTCCCAGATCCTGGTATGTATCGAAGAATGGATGAATCAAATGCAGTATCATTCGTTGTCGCAGTTTAAGGGCAGACTCAATTATGCACAAACAGAGAGCCCGAACATGTATGAACGGGCTCAGTTTATGAAATATCTCTCGAACAGAGATTAAGAGAGATTCATCAACCATTCATGGAAGCCAGAAACTCCATATTGTCGTAAGTTTGTTCCATACGTTTTTTCACGAACTCCATAGCTTCTATGGAGTTCATATCCGACAGATATTTGCGTAATATCCACATGCGGTTCACGGTGCCTTCGTCTTGCAGTAAGTCGTCGCGCCGGGTGCTTGATGCGATGATATCAACAGCCGGATAGATGCGTTTGTTCGACAGTTTACGGTCTAATTGCAATTCCATATTGCCGGTACCTTTAAATTCTTCGAAGATTACATCGTCCATTTTAGAGCCTGTTTCCGTAAGGGCAGTGGCCAGGATAGTGAGGCTGCCTCCGTTTTCGATATTACGGGCAGCGCCAAAAAAGCGTTTGGGTTTTTGCAATGCGTTTGCATCCACGCCACCGGAAAGCACCTTGCCCGATGCCGGCTGAACGGTATTGTACGCACGCGCCAGGCGGGTAATGGAGTCTAAGAGGATGACTACATCGTGACCACATTCAACCATGCGCTTTGCCTTATTCAAAACAATCTCAGCTATTTTCACATGACGTTCTGCCGGCTCATCGAATGTCGAAGCGATGACTTCCGCGTCAACACTGCGTGCCATATCGGTAACTTCTTCCGGCCGTTCATCAATTAACAGAATGATCATATATACTTCGGGATGATTGGCTGCTATGGCATTGGCAATGTCTTTCAGCAGCATCGTCTTACCGGTCTTGGGCTGTGCGACGATTAATCCGCGCTGTCCTTTACCAATGGGAGAGAAGAGGTCAACTACGCGAACGGCAATCTGGTCGTACACTTTCGGCGCTCTGCGGGCGGTAAGCATAAACTTCTCGTCGGGGAAGAGAGGGGTTAAATGGTCGAACGGGACGCGGTCGCGTACTTCTTCCGGGGTACGGCCATTGATTCGATCGACTTTTACTAAGGGGAAGTATTTCTCACCTTCCTTGGGTGGACGGATCGGGCCTTCCACAATGTCGCCGGTACGCAGTCCGAATAGTTTTATCTGAGATTGTGATACATAAATATCGTCGGGCGAAGTCAGATAATTATAGTCTGAAGAGCGAAGAAATCCATATCCGTCCTGCATAATCTCAAGTACGCCTGTTCCCACCAGAATACCTTCAAATTCATACATTTTCTCCAGGGGAGATGCCGGCGTATTGTTTGCGTTTGCCTGCTGCTGTTGATTGGGTTGTTTTCCGTTCTGGCGGGGAGTATTATTGTCTTGCTCTTTCTGCTCTTTCTGAGGTTTTTTGGCTTCAGGCTTGACGGGGGGGGTAAAAGGGAACAGCTGGTCAAGCAGCGAATTTGCGCTGGGATGTTTAAAAACTATCCTTTTCTTCTCTTCCGGAAGCGTAGGTGTAGGTGGCAGCTCTTCCTTTATTTTTATCTCTGCCACCGGTGCCGGAGCCGGTTCCGTCGGTTCAGGGGGCACACCCGCTTCATCGGATTCGGCCACTACGGGAGGGAGCAACGGTTTTTCAGCTATTTTTGCAATTACCGGCGGTGCTGCTGCCACTCCTCCATTGGTTGGCGGCGGAGGAGTTATTTTGGCTACGACTACATTTTCATTTTGAGTAGCCGGCAGGGTAGCAGAGACTGCTTTCTCGCTTTTCTCGAT
>JAISZA010000238.1 GCA_031269535.1 Tannerellaceae bacterium | reverse complement strand
TTAAGCTCCGAGCTTGTGGTACACTAATTATGGGAGGTGAGCGGTCTTGATTTTTTTGCGATAAAAAGCTATTCTTTTATACAGGCTCGCTTATAAATCGCAATTTTTATGTAAGTTTGTTGTTCACTCAATATAATTTGATTTATGGAACATTCGCTGAGTATCTATAATACGCTGACAAGAAAAAAGGAGCTTTTTGTTCCTTTGCACGAACCTCATGTAGGAATGTACGTTTGCGGGCCGACGGTGTACGGAGATGCGCACCTGGGGCATGCCCGCCCGGCAATTACTTTCGACCTGCTGTTTCGCTACCTGAAACATCTGGGGTATAAAGTACGCTATGTGCGCAATATTACGGATGTAGGACATCTGGAGCATGACGCCGACGCAGGGGAAGATAAGATTGCCAAAAAAGCCAGGCTGGAACAACTGGAGCCGATGGAAGTTGTGCAGTATTACCTCACCCGTTACCACAAGGCGATGGACGCCCTGAACGTGCTCCCCCCCAGCATCGAGCCTCATGCTTCGGGGCATATCATCGAACAGATCGCGTTGGTAAACGAAATCATCAGCAACGGATATGCCTACGAAAGCGAAGGCTCGGTTTACTTTGACGTAGAGAAATACAACCGGGCGCATACCTATGGAATCCTTTCCGGGCGCCATATCGACGA
Organism: Tannerellaceae bacterium; assembly: GCA_031269535.1. Lineage (GTDB taxonomy): Bacteria > Bacteroidota > Bacteroidia > Bacteroidales > Tannerellaceae > DFXE01. The sequence goes on along the minus strand of JAISZA010000238.1, from coordinate 6,020 downwards.
CATGATGAACAACAGCCGTGAACTGGAAGGGCAGGACGAGAAGCGGAACCCGGTGGATTTTGCGCTCTGGAAAAACGCCCAACCCGAACATATTATGCACTGGCCGTCTCCCTGGAGCGAGGGCTTCCCCGGCTGGCACTGCGAATGTACGGCGATGGGAAGGAAATATCTGGGCCGGCAGTTTGATATACACGGAGGAGGGATGGACCTGATCTTCCCTCACCACGAATGTGAGATTGCCCAGGCAGTGGCTTCCCAGGGAGAAGATATGGTGCGTTACTGGGTGCACAACAATATGATTACCATCAACGGACAGAAAATGGGTAAGTCGCTCGGCAACTTCATTACCTTAGATGAGTTTTTCGACGGCTCACATGCCATGCTGACGCAGCCTTATCCGGCGATGAGCATCCGCTTCTTTATCCTTCAGGCGCATTACCGCAGTACGGTGGACTTCAGCAACGAGGCTTTGCAGGCCTCGGAGAAAGGTTTGTCGCGTCTGATGGAGGCTTACGGCCATTTGGGCAGGCTCCCTGCTTCGGAAGTCTCTTCTGTAGATATAAAAGATATTCGTTCGAGGTGTTACGAGGCAATGAACGACGATTTGAACTCGCCGGTTGTTATTTCCTGCCTGTTTGAGGCCGTACGCACTATCAATTCGGTCAGAGACGGGAAAGCAAGCCTTTCGGCCGGCGACCTGAAGGAATTGCAGGAAGTATTCCGTCTCTTCCTCTTCGATATTCTGGGAATGAGCGATGCAGGCGGAGGGGGAGACGGTCGCCTGGAAGCTTTCGGCAAGGCCGTTGACCTGCTCCTCTCCATCCGCCGGCAAGTCAAAGCCAATAAAGACTGGGCTACTTCGGACAGGATACGAAACGAGCTGACGGCCCTGGGCTTTGAGATCAAAGATACCCGTGACGGGACGGAGTGGAAATACTAATATACCGCGGTACGATGAAGCGTCTGAAAGGAATATTTGCCGGCTCGCCGGCCCTGCCGCAGTTTTTTATTCTGTTGTCTGCCGTTCTGGCCGGTATCGTTTTATTAAGCTGTATCTCTTTGTTATCCGGCTATACGGCTGGGGGAATCTCCGTGAACAGGCTGCGGCTGTATCAGCTGTTGTCGGAGGTTTGTGTCTTTTTGTTACCGGCCTGGCTGGCTGCCTGGTTGTGTAGCCGCCGTCCTTTGTCTTACCTCTCGGTGAAGCGGGTTACCGATGTGCAGGTATGGGGGCTTACGTTCGTCAGTATGTTTCTCTTGTCTCCTTTCATCACCCTGACGGGTTTTCTGAATGCTCAGATGAAGCTGCCCGCCTGTCTGTATCCGGTAGAGGAATGGATGCAGGCGCTCGAATCGTCGGCCCGGGAAATGACGGATTTATTACTGACGGGGAGCGAGGGTCTGACGGTTGTTTTCAACCTGGTCGTGATAGCTGTAGGAGCGGGTGTAGGCGAAGAGTTTTTCTTCCGGGGGGCATTCCGGCGCATTCTCGGAAGGAAGATACGCAATCCCCATGCGCTTATCTGGATCGTTGCCGCCCTTTTCAGCCTGATCCATCTGCAGTTCTACGGATTCATTCCCCGTTTGTTGCTGGGGGCTTATTTCGGGTATCTGGTCTATTGGAGCAGGAGTATCTGGCTGGCTGTGTTTGCGCATTTTATTAACAATGCCGTTGCCGTTATCGGTATGTCGCAGCCCAGCTTGAAGGATAAGTCTTATATCTCGGGTGAAATTGCTGCGGACGAATTGCTTTTCTTCGTCCTTCTCTCGTTTGCCGGTTTATTCTTCTTTGCCATCTGCCTCCATCGCCTGTACCGTCGGTTGAAGGTGGTTCCGGCTTAAAAGTTTTTCTTACGGAGCTGGAAGTCTTTACCGAGGTATTTCTCGCGTACGATAGGGTTTGCCGCCAGCTCTTCCGCTGTTCCCTGGAACAACACTTTTCCTTCGAACAGGAGGTAGGCTCGATCCGTAATACTCAGGGTTTCATACACATTGTGGTCGGTTATCAGGATGCCGATGTTTTTATGTCTGAGCTGTGCCACAATGCTCTGGATGTCCTGCACGGCAATTGGGTCCACTCCGGCAAAGGGTTCGTCCAGCATGATGAATCTGGGGTTTATAGCCAGGCAACGTGCAATCTCAGCCCGGCGGCGTTCTCCTCCCGAGAGCTGGTCGCCTAAATTTCTTCTGACCTTTGTAAGTCCGAATTCGGCAATCAGGCTTTCTAATTTCTCTTTTTGCTCGGCTTCCGGCCGGCCTGTCATCTCAAGTACGGAACGGATATTATCATCTACCGTCATTTTACGGAAGACGGAGGCTTCCTGCGCCAGGTAGCCGATACCGCTCCGGGCGCGTTTGTAAACGGGGAACTTGGTTATTTCCGTATCGTTGAGGAATATCTTACCCTCGTTGGGTGTTACCAAGCCTACCGTCATATAAAAAGTCGTTGTCTTCCCTGCCCCGTTCGGCCCCAGCAGGCCTACGATCTCACCCTGTTTCACTTGTATGGAAACATGATTGACCACTGTCCGTGTCCGGTATTTTTTTACCAGGTCTTCCGTGCGGAGTACCATTTGCTGTTCGTCTGCCATATCCAAAGATTTATGCAAAGGAACGGAATTATTTCTTTTCAGGCAAGCATTATTTCAGGGCTTATCGTGTTTACGGCAGACGAGCAATGTTTTTGTGCCGTCGTGGAGGGTGGTTGCGAAGAGGTATCGGTCGCCTCCGTCGGCAATCCGGGTGCGTTTTCTCAGTTCATCTGCCGTCAGGGGGAAATTGCGGACGCTGATATGGGCGCGGGGGATGGAGGTATGCAAGTTTTTACGGAGTTTGCTGCTGAACGGCAGCACCTCTTCCACCGCGAAGCGTCTGCCGGGAAAATCTTCCAGCAGTTGTCCGGAGGTGTACAGATGACTGTGGGTATGCAATTTGCATATACCGAGGCGGGTGATGCTTCTGAAGGCGCCGGCTTTCAGGATGGAGCTGTTAGGTTCGTACAACCAGGTTTTCACGGCATCCGCCAGGGGGGCCGGGCAGTCTTTCTCTTCCTGTAAGCTGAAGGTGAACGTTTCTTCTTTCCCTTCCCTTGTCAGATGGACGCAGTGGATGGGAAGTGAGCCGGCAGCCGGGGCTTCCCTTCCGATAACGAACAGCAATTCCTTGCATTCGTTTCTGACCGAAAGCACATGCACCTGGGTGGTACCGGGCAACAGGGAGAGGGTCTGGCGGAGGTCGGCCATAGGCGACAGCCTGGCAATTACCCTGGGGGCGCGTCTGAGCAGCTCAGGCAGCAGGGCCGTCAGGTCGGGCTCGCACTCCCGGAGGGCAAAGACGCGTTTGCCTGCTCCCCCTCTCCGGGCAGGGTCGATATAGAAAACATCGATGGAGTCGGGCAGGTCTGGAAGCAATACCCTCGCATCGCCTTCGCAGACGTCGATATTCTCGGCGCCGAGCGATGCGAAATTCCGGCGGGCGGCCTCGCAATAGTCTTTCTGCCGTTCAATATAGGTGAGTCGCCTGGCTTCGCGCGAGAGGAAGAAGCTGTCTATCCCCAGGCCTCCGGTCAGGTCGCATACATGGGCGGCCCCCTTCACTAAGCGCTGCTTGTAAACCGCTGTCTGTTCCGGCGAACATTGTTCGGCCGCTAATCCGGCAGGGAATACCAATGCGTCGTTGGCGTACCATGAGGGGAGTTTATCCCGTATCTGCCGGCGGCAGGCGATTTGTCCGACGGCATAAGGCACATCAATCCCCGGATAACGCGAAGCACTCAGCAGCAGGCGATTCAGATCATCTTCCGCATGTTCTCCGATAAAGTGTTTCATAGGCAAAGAAAAGAGGTTGCCTTTTGTGGCAACCTCCGGGTAATTTATAATGTAAAGAGAAAAGCGTTTCTTATCTGAGCAGGGCGGCAAACTCTGCATTGGTCGTGTATTTAGCAAATTCCAGGTCCGCAGCTGCTTCTTTCACGTATGCCCTGTCTTTGGCAATAGCTGCTTTCAGATTGTTTACTACTGCATTCGTATCGTTGGTGCGTGCAGCTACGATGGCTTTCAGGTAGTCGGTAGTAGCGTTGGCTTTCGGTACGGCATTCAGTGTCTGGAGTGCTTTGCTGTAGTCTTTCGTCAGGATTTGTGCCAGTGCGGCATTATTGCTTTTGGTAGCTCCGAACGAGCTTACGGCTTTCGCGTATTCGCCTTGTTGCAGATAAAGCACGCCTAAGGCTTCGCTTAATTCCGCTACGCCTGCTGCGCTACCGAACAACTGCTGTGCTCTGTCTTTGTCGCCTTTCGTCAGTGCAATCAGCCCTAAGTTCAGGTTCGATTCGCTGTTTGTTCTGACCGAGTTGGCTTTGTTGAATAATTCTTCTGCTTTGGCCAGGTCGCCGGCGCGGAAGCGTATGCTGCCGATATTATTCCAGGTGCGGTAGTCGTTCGGATATTGCTGGCCGGCTTTTGTATAGATGGCTTCTTTCTCAGCTTCGTTATTTGTCAGCGTAGCGGCATAAAGGATTTCTTCCACACTCAGTGCGCCCGGGTTGCTTTTTGCTAAAGCGCTGATTTCGTCGTCTGATTTACCGATGATTTCGACATTGGCCGTCAGTCTCGACCGGCGCAGCTGAGGAAGGATTTCTTCGGCCAGTACACTGAAGACAGAAGAGATATTCTTGATTTCCTTTTCGCGTTGTTCCGGGTCTTTATACATAGAGAGTACGCGCAAGACGAGGTCTTTATCCTGAAGAGACGATTTAGACACCAGTTCCTGGAATCCTTCCCAGTCCTGAGCGGTATAGCGTGCATCGATGGGTACATCTACTTTGGCTTTTTTCAGTTCTTTGTCCAGGTAAGCCGAGGTCGCATTTTCACGTTTTTCGGCCAGGCCTGTATTTAATTTCACGCCCCCGTCGGGTGAAGCATAAGCAGATATTTCCACAGCCACATTCTGATTCGGAGCTTCGTCTGCATTCTTAACCAGGTCTTTCCAGTCTTTGATTTCCTGTTTGTTCAGTTCTTTCGAGCGGAGTTCGGCTTGCTGGATAAGGAACATGATGTTTGCGTTGTGAGCTTCTTTGATAATACGTTGGAATTTATCAGCGCCGATAGCGGCATTTGCCGTAGCGGCATTCGCCAGTTCGGATGTAGCCACGACTCCTTCTCCGATTTTTATATCGGGAAGTTGCACGGTTTTATTTTTAATCTTCGCATCGAAGGTCAGGTATAAATCGGATTTTTTCATTTCCGGTTTATAATTGAAAGAAGATTTGAGAGTCACATTTCCTCCGGTACTCTGAGGAATCACCTGATTATTCCCTTTGACCTTTTCGCCCTGGAAGGTGTAAGCCGTCCCCCATGCTTCGCCACCCTGGTAACGGATAACGGGGGTAATTGTTACGACTGCATTTTTATTGAACCATTTGGCCGGGAAAGTTGCATCGATGGTTACCGGTACTTTTCCTCCGATAGCCTCGAGCGGCTGAGGTTCAGCTTTTATGTACTCTCCTGCTAACGGATTCAACTTGTTTGAACAAGAGGAAAAGGTTACAATTGCTGCCAATATAAGAAAAGGCAATACATACTTTTTGCTCATTTTGATGTAAGTTTTAAATGTTATTTTTATTTATGTTATATTTTATATAGTTAGCACTTCTACAGTCTGATTTCTTTTTGAGTTCTAATCATACTCGTTTGCAAAACTAAACCATTTTTTTGTCTTATACACAAAAGATACAATAAAATCTTTCCAATTAATACTTATTAATGTTTTTGTACTTACGGGCTATAAACAGACCTTTTGCGTATGGAAAATTTTCTTTCCACTGAGCTGTATGATGTAAATGCCGGGGTGAAGTTCGGCAACCGGAATATCGGCTTGATTTCCGCTGATGAGGCTTTCCTGCAAGAGTTGTCCGGTAACCGAGTACAGTCTGTAGGTGAAGGTCTCCTCCTGAGGCAATAGTATCTGGATTCTGCTGCGCGGAGCATCCACCCATACCCTGACGCCGTCGCTCCCGATGGCCC
>JAISZA010000236.1 GCA_031269535.1 Tannerellaceae bacterium | reverse complement strand
TTACGTTCTACGGCTTACAAATGGGTACGCAAAGTTAATTAAGTAATCAGGAATTAAAAAATTAAAAATTAAAAATTAAAAGTCAGGAAGGAATAAATTTTTCATTTCACGACACAAATCCCCATAGACTTTGATTTCTCCGGCCTCCCCCGGCCTACTCGTAACTCGTAACTCGTAACTTGTAACTCGTAACCCGTAACTTGTAACTCGTAACCCGTAACTTGTAACTCGTAACTCGTAACTCATAAAAATATAGTATATTTGTTCCGGTCGTTGATATACCGGCCTTAAGTATAAATAACAGTATAAATAACATAAACAACAGTACGTATGAAAACAACATTTTATCTGATCGGGATGCTCTTATTTTCTATCTTCGCATCCACGGCCCAGGACCGGAAAGAATCCATAGACGACACGCGGGGATATCTCACCAAGGTAGGAGATATGGCACCCGATTTTGAAGTAGAATACACAGACGGTACACATAGGAAGCTAAGCTCCTTCCGGGGAAAAGTCGTCATGCTTCAATTTACCGCAAGCTGGTGTGGGGTCTGTATCCGCGAAATGCCCTTTATCGAATCCGATATATGGCAAAAATACAAAGAACGGGAAGATTTCGAATTATTCGGCCTTGCTCTGAAAGAAGGAGCGGATAAGATTCAGACACTCGTATCAAAGACGAAAATAACCTATCCCATCTTGTCCGACCCCACGGGAAGCATATTCTATACCTATGCCGAAGCAGGCGCCGGCGTAACCCGCAACGTAATCATCGATCGCACCGGCAAAATCATCTTCCAGACCCGCCTTTACAACCCCGAAGAGTTTGAAGAGATGAAGAAAGCGATCAGCGCAGAACTCCACAACACGCATAGCGCAAAGGCGTTGTCAGGAAATAAACGTTAAAAAAATCCGGATTGCTTCGCTTCACTCGCAATGACGGGAGGCTCGTCATTGCGAGCGGAGCGAAGCAATCCAGTAATGCCGATAATGAAAAAAATGGAACACTTATTTCCTGACAACGCCAAAGTACCTGTCATTCCCCTTTATATGAAACGAAAACTAACGTATTTAATTCTTCTCTTCGCCCTGCTTACCCTGACGGGATGCGAAGAGATTGGAGAGATGGAAGAGATAACTGACGCGACGGATGAATATCTGGAACCCTTCTTGGGGAAATGTATTCCATTATTTTTTTATCCACTTCAATGTTTGCCTGTTATTCACTTTTACAAAATATATTCCCGGTGATAAATGACTTATCGGGATATTTTCTATGTCGCCTGTAGCTTTGTGGGAAAGAATTAGCTGACTGTTGAGATTGTAAAAATAAAGCATTTCACCAACTTGTAAACCCCTGATTGATAGAATATCCTTAGCAGGATTTGCAGAGAGGGTGATATTCGTTTGTGATAAATCTTTAATACCGGAAGAATTACCGTGATATTCATATGCGCCAAAATCTAATTTGCCATTATACACCCTTGGATTTCCGGCAAGATCGGTTCCATTAAGAATCCAGGAATCATCTGCATTGGTGACATCAATGTATTGTGAGCCGACTTTCAACTGCCAGTCTGCCTGAATGAGTTCAAGGTGTTGCTGCCCGGTCAGTGCCATACCGATAAATGATGTAGAACGAATAAAGTTTTGAGACAAATTCCGATTTTCATCAATATTATAATTGGAAACAGTCCAGGAACTGGAACGATTCTCTACTGAATTGTTGACTACTGTCGAACAATCAATGTACGCATTTCTTTTGGTTGTCCCGCTACTGTAAACGCCGCCTCCCATACAAGAAGCCGTACCCGCATCGGAATAAGCAAAAATGTGATTATTCGTTACACAACAGTTCTTTACATTTCCTGTATTACTATAAATACCGCCTCCTGCAGCCAAAGCATTGGAGCTTTTTTCGATATTCAGATTTGACGCATTACAAGAATTATTATATATGATGCAAGCATAAGCCGATGCCGAAGAACTACTGCCGGAAAGATATACGCCACCGCCCCAGGCATTCAGAGAATGGGTTGAATTATCAGTTATTATACAATTCTTCATATCGCCGGCAGCAATGTATATTCCTCCGCCAAGAGCATCGTGAGATTTCCCACTCGCCTGAACCGCATTATTTGTTATCAAACAACCATTTACCATAGCAGTAGTACCAACGGATCCCACAGAATAATAGATTCCTCCACCTCCGCCAGCGAAATTATAACTACTGGTATTAACTGACATGTTCCGGCTTATTTCACAATTGGCTATCGTCAGTTTTCCTTGGGCATAAATCCCCGCTCCTTCACTCGAGTTCGTATGATGTCCCTCCCTTACCGTAAACCCGTCAAACCGGGTATCGATGGACAAAGAAGAATAACAGGTGACAACCCTGTAACAGTTGTTTTCGTTTCCCGAAACTTTCCAGTACCACCCTTTATTGGTTCCATCCGATGTTTCCTTTTTTGTCCATACATCTTCAACGCCATCGATGTTTCCGCTAAGAACTGTTTCCCTGGTAAATTCCCAAGCTTCAATTTTCCCGTTGCCATTTCTGTCTGATTTGATACGCTTGTCAATACTTGCCTCATTCCCGGCGAAACCACCATAAAGATGTACACCGTTTTTCAATAGAAAGGTTTTAGAACGTTCATCAATCTGATTATTTTTTTTAGTAGGATAATAGGTTCCCGCTGCCACCCATACTTCATCATCCGTTCCGGCTTTGTCTATCATCTCCTGAATGCTACCAGATGCATTGTTCCAGGAAGTTCCCTCACCTGTTCCATTTACTTTTACATAATAAACCGTTTTTGCGTCCAGAACTATAAATCCTGGAAGCAGGCAGAGCATTAATAATAATGTAATCTTTTTCATTTTCTTTGATTTTTTATTTGTTATTATTTAAGCGATTTCATCAGAGTCTGATTTTGATGTAAAAGTATCCTGATTATCAATATTCGTCAATTACCCAAAGGAGTAGTTTTTTCATCAGGTATGAAGAATTTACCCTTTGGGGTAGCAGGATAATCTGTGAAAATCAGTATTTTTGTAAATCTTAAATATGCGATCCATGAAACAGATACTTACTCTTTGCTTATTTGCTTTGCTTGCATTGAATGCTAACGGACAATCTGAGTATGCAGATTCGTTGGTGAATATATTGGAAACCGGTAATTTGACGCACAAGGAACAACTGCGACTTTATTACAATATTTATGATACGTATGTATCATACGACATTGAGAAAGCCTCCGGGTATGCAAAAAAAGGATTGACGCTGGCTGAAAAGGAAGATGATAAGGCGATGTCCTCCAGATTCAATGCGGCTTTCGGGAGAATTTATAATACGAAATCGGATTATGATAAAGCTCTTGTTTATTGGGAGAAAGCTGTCAATCTTGCTAAGGAAGCAAAAGATGCAGACCTTGAAGCATCTGCGTATCTGGGGATAGGCATTCTATATGCTCGCCAAGACAAGTATCCGTTTGCCTTGGAGTATTTCATAAAAGCTTTGTCAATTTATGAAGATACAGGGCAAAAGCAAAGATGCATGCTGACAATGAGAAACATGGCAAGTATGTATCGCACAATGGAGAATGAAGAAAAAGCCCTTTACTACCTGGATAAAGCTAAAAACATAGCCGAAGAAACTGATGATGCCAACGGAAAGATGATGGTTTATTTCGACCTCGGGGCCATTTATCACAAACTGGCAGAGAACGATCAGAATAAGGTTAATCTGGCACTGAAGTACGAGTTGGAAGCTTACGAAATCAGTTGTAAACTTAACGATAAAGCGCATCAGGTAGCTATTACGCAAGCATTGTCGGCAATTTATTCCAATTACTTGAAGGATCACGACATGGCATTGAAATATGCTGAAGAAAGTTTGAAAACTGCACAGGAATTCGGCGATCCCAAAATGATTATTGCAGCATTGAATGCCATTTCGAGTTCTTATCTTGAAAAAAAGCGTTACAAACAAAGTGAAGCAGCCTCACTCGAAGCATGGAAAATTGATTCCACCGACATTAATATGGGAAGTGATCTGCTAAGAAATATTATACTATGCAACATTGCTATAGGCAATGAAAACAAGGCAGAACAGTTTTTCGGAAAATATAGAAACCTGGTCAGAAGGCATATTGATCAGAATAGCCGGGAAATGATGGCCGACATGGAAATGAAATACGAAACCGAAAAGAAGGAAATGCGCATTGCCTCGTTGGAAAAAGAACGGCAACTTTATGTCTGGCTTGGTATTACAGGTCTGATATTTGCACTGTCTTTGGGGATAGCGCTATGGCTTAAGATAAGAAATTCGCAGAAAGAAAGACAGTTGGTTGCCTCAAACGCCGTTCAGGAAGGAGAGATGAGCGAACGGGAGCGTATTGCAGGAGAACTGCATGACCGCCTGCTTAGTACTCTTTCTGCAGTAAAATCCGAAATAGATAATACAGATATCGGTCATAAGTTGAACGGATGTATTGAAGAGGTACGCAGAATCTCCCGTAACCTTATGCCCCTGCCTTTGCGGAATGGCATCAAAACGGCATTGGAAGATTTTACGGCTCAATTTCCCAATGTACGATTCCATTTTTTCGGGCAGGAAAAACGTGTGGAAAAGAGGTTGGAATTTGTTATCTATTGTTGTGCCAATGAATTAGTGACTAATTCAATCCGCCATTCGGGTGCAGAAAACATCAACGTTCAATTGGTGCAGGGAGAGAATCATATGGCACTAACCGTTCAGGATGACGGTTGCGGATTCGATGAAAAAACGGTAGCCAAAGGAGTCGGCTTAAAAAGTATCCGCGACAGGGTAACTTCATGCAACGGGAAGATGGATATCTTTTCTGTTCCTGATAAAGGAACAGAAACGGTTATTGAGATAAACATTTGAAAGTAATATTAGTGAAATATGGTAGAAGTTCAAATTGCTGACGACCACCGAATGGTCGTGGAAAGCTTGAAAAAACTGATTAATGAGACCAGCATCGCTCGGGTTTCGACCGTATATTACGATTTGGCGACTTGCCGTGAAGGATTGGCAAAAGAACTGCCTGAGATTTTACTTCTTGACATTGGCTTGCCCGATGGTGACGGGGTTGACTTTTGCGCCGAGATAAAAAAGCAACACCCCGGGTTGAAAATCATCATGCTGACAAGTTACAAAGAGTTCAGCATCGCCAAACGAGCTTTGCATAATGGTGCGCTCGGCTATATTCTCAAAAATGCGGAAAGCGAAGAGATGCTTATGGGTATAGAAACGGTCAGTAAAGACGAAGTATTCTTGTGTGACGAAATAGATATTCTGTTAAAAGAAAAAGCAAATGACAATGTTATCTGGCTTTCCGACCGGGAAAGTGAGATACTTAAATACGTAGCAAACGGATATACCACAAAAGAGATAGCAGACTTGATTTTTCGTGATCCTGAAACTGTGAAATTTTTCAGAAAAAATCTACTTATTAAACTGAATGCCCGAAATGTAGCTGAACTGATAAAAAAAGCATATGAGATGAAGCTCATTTGGTAGAAAGAGGTAGTATTATCCGAAAAACTATTCTTCCCCTTTCAGCACAGGAACGCTGATATGATATTTTACGGCCAGGATGCGGATAATGAAAACGCTTACCGCCGAAATGAACTGCGCCAGGGCCGAAGGCAACGACAACAGCGTGCAGCCATAATAGGCTACCCCACCGAATACACACGCCAGCGCATAGATATCTTTACGGAAAATCAAAGGCTCTTCATTGATCAGGATATCACGCATCATACCGCCGAACGAGCCGGTAATGGTTCCCATAACAATGGCCACCCACATAGGAAAACCATAGTCTAAGGTTTTGACTACCCCAACGATAACGAATAGCCCCAGACCGATGGCATCGAATATAAAAAACGTATTGTTCAGCCGTATGACGTATTTCCTGAAAGCAATCACAAACAAAAGCGCCAGTCCCGATACGATCAGGTAAGAAGGTTGTTCCATCCAGAAAGGAGTAGCGTTCAGCAGAATATCTCTTACGGTTCCTCCTCCTACCGCTGTTACGATGCCGACCACATAAGCGCCGAACCAGTCGAACTGTTTGGCGGAGGCCAGCCGGATGCCGCTGATGGCAAAGGCAAAGGTGCCGGTATAGTCGCAAAACGTTATAAAGTCAATCATTTCAATCCTCTCTGTCTGTTTCTATCGCAGGTTTTTACTAAGCAGGCGTCGTGTATCGGCTTCGCTGAGGTTGCGCCGGCGGGCGTAATCGGAGAGTTGCTCGTCGTCGATAGTGCCGATCATGAAGTATGCAGATTCGGGATGGGCGATATAAAGGCCGCTGACCGAAGCCGTCGGATACATGGCTCCGTTCTCTGTCAGGCGTATGCCTATCCGTGAGAAACCGAGCAAGGTGTCCAGGCTGACGTTCAGTAACTGATCGGGCAGGGAAGGATAGCCTATGGCGGGACGTATCCCTTGGTATCGTACCTGGAAGAGTTCGGCGACGTTCAGCGCTTCGTCCGGCGCATAGCCCCAGAACTCACGGCGGACTTTCTCGTGGAGGTATTCAGCCGTAGCTTCGGCCAGGCGGTCGGTCAGGCTTTGCAGCAACATAGAAGAATACGTGTCGCCCTCAGCTTCGTATGTTTGTCTGAGCTCGTCGGCTCCGGCTCCGGCAGTTACGGCAAAGGCGCCGATATAATCCGTACGTCCTTCGGATAGCGGCAGGATGTAATCGGCAAGGGATTTGAAGGTCTCGTCTTCTTTCCGTATCTGCTGGCGCAATACGGGGAAGACAAATCCATCATCCGGCAGCACGATATTGTCGCCCTCGCTATGGGCCGGAAAGAAACCGTAAATGGCTTTGCAATACGTTACCTTCATTGCTGTCAGGCGGTCGAGCAAACGCACGGCATCGTCATAGAGTTTCATCGCTTCCGTAGCCTTTACACGCTCGCTTTCCGGGAATCCCGCCAGCCAGGAGGCGCGGCAGGCGGGACATGGGTCTGTTCCGGCGAGTCCGGCAAAACGGGCGCTTAGTCTCCAGGCAATAAAAAAGAATTTCCAGTTGATATACGGCCTTACTTCTTCTACCGGGATACCGGGAATGAGCTGTATGCCCTCGCGGGCAGGCTTCACCGGGCGGTAATCTGCCCAATCCACCTTTATGGGATGCTTCCGGGCATAGGCGAGTGAGACGGTTTCTTCCTGCTTCTCCTGCAGAGAGAGACAGAGTTTCTCGTATTCGCGGTTCAGTTCGTTTATAAACTCCCCGCGGGTATCGGGATTCAGTAATTTCGCTGCCACAAGCGGAGCCTGCGAGGCGTCGAGTACGTGTATGACCGGATAGTCGTAATGAGGGGCTATTTTCACGGCAGTATGCAGTTTCGAGGTGGTAGCGCCTCCGATCATGACGGGGATGCTCAGTCCGGCTTTCTGCATTTCTTCCGTCACATGCACCATTTCTTCCAGCGAAGGGGTAATCAGGCCGGACAGGCAGACCAGATCGGGCTTTTCGGCGATGGCTGTCCGTACGATGACATCAGCCGGCGTCATTACGCCCAGGTCGATGACTTCGTAATTATTACAGGTGAGTACTATCGAAACAATATTCTTTCCGATATCGTGCACATCTCCTTTTACGGTAGCGAATACCACTTTACCTGCTTTTGCCCTGCCGGAGTTTGTCTTTTCAGCTTCGATGGCCGGTTGGAGGATGGCTACGGCTTTCTTCATCGTACGGGCTGTTTTCACCACCTGCGGGAGGAACATTTTCCCGGCGCCGAAGAGTTCGCCTACTTTATTCATTCCGCTCATCAGCGGGCCGTCGATGATATCGACCGCGCGGGGGTAGGAGCGAAGCGCTTCGGCCATATCTTCTTCGAGGAAGCCGGTGATGCCTTTTTTCAGCGCATACTCCAGCCGTTCCTGTAAGGGAGCTTCGCGCCAGGCTTCCTGACGGGCTACGGCTTCCGGGCTTTCGATAGTCAGATTTTGGGCATACGTGATAAGTTCTTCTGCCGCTTCGGGACGGCGATACAGGATCACATCCTCAAGCAGGCTGCGGAAGGCAGGCGCTATGTCTTCGTAAACGACGGCAGCCGACGGGTTCACAATCCCCATATCCAGGCCTTTACTGATGGCATGATAGAGGAATACAGCATGCATGGCTTCGCGCACATAGTTATTCCCCCGGAAAGAGAAAGAGAGGTTACTCACCCCACCGCTCACCCGGGCTCCGGGCAGGTTATCTTTGATCCACTCCACTGCGCGGATAAAGTCGAGACCATACCGGTTGTGTTCATCCATGCCGGTGGCAATGGCCAGCACATTGGGGTCGAAGATAATATCCTGCGGGTTGAATCCCGCTTTATCTGTCAGCAGGCGATACGCCCGGGCGCAGACTTCGATCTTCCGTTCGAAGACATCCGCCTGTCCTTTTTCGTCGAAAGCCATGACTACCACGGCTGCTCCCAGCTGTCGGATACGGGAGGCATGAGAGAGGAATAGCTCTTCGCCTTCTTTCAGACTGATGGAATTGACGATACTCTTTCCCTGAACACAGAGCAAGGCCTGTTCGATCACTTCCCACTTCGACGAATCTATCATGACGGGGACGCGGGCAATATCCGGTTCGGAAGCAATCAGATTGAGGAAGGTTGTCATCTCTCTGACGGCATCCAGCATCCCGTCGTCCATATTGATATCGATCACCTGGGCGCCGTCTTCCACTTGTTTGCGGGCCAGGCTGAGCGCTTCTTCATAACTGCCTTCTTTAATCAGCCGGAGAAACTTACGTGAGCCGGCTACATTGCAGCGTTCGCCGATATTGATAAAATTGTTTCCGGATTTTACTTCGAGCAGCTCCAGTCCGGAAAGCCGGAGGGTGTCGCCGGTCAGGGCGGCCGGTACGTGCGGCTGAGCTCCCCCGACGAGTCCGGAATACCGGGCAATATGCGCCGGAGTGGTGCCGCAGCAACCCCCGACGATATTCACTAAGCGCTCGTCGATAAAGGCTTTGATATGCTGCGCCATGGTATCCGGTGTTTCGTCGTACAAACCGAAACTATTGGGCAGTCCGGCATTGGGATGAGCGCTGATATAATAAGGAGCCGCCTGAGCAAGCTCCTGCAGATAAGGCTTCATCTCGGCTGCCCCGAAGGAACAGTTTAACCCTATGCTGACGATGCGCGCATGGGAGATGGAGGCCAGAAAGGCAGGCAGGGTCTGCCCTGAAAAAGTACGTCCTCCCTGTGCCGAGAGCGTGACGGAAAGCATTACCGGCAGGTCTTTCCCCTGCTCTTTCAGTGCGGCATCAGCCGCTTCGAGAGCTGCTTTGGCATTCAGTGTGTCGAATACGGTTTCGAGCAGGATAATATCCACTCCTCCTTCGGCCAGAGCGGCTATCTGTTCTTTGTAAGCGCCGTATAAATCGCTGTAGGTGACGGCGCGGAAAGCCGGATTGTTGACGTCGGGACTCATAGAGGCCGTCTTATTCGTAGGCCCTACCGATCCGGCAATGAAGACGCGACGGTCGGGATGCTCTTCCATGAAGGTATCGGCTACCCGGCGCGCCAGTTGGGCGGCTGTCCGGTTGATTTCGCCTACATACTCCTGCATCGCATAATCGGCCATGGATATGGCATTGGCATTAAAGGTATTGGTAGAGAAGATATCCGCTCCTGCATCGAGATACAAACGGTGTATGCTGCTGATTATATCGGGACGGGTAAGGCAGAGCAAATCGTTGTTCCCTGCCTGATCGGCCGGAAAACCGGCAAAGCGTTCGCCCCTGTAATCCGGTTCAGACAGTTTATATCCCTGGATCAGACTACCCATGGCTCCGTCTAATATCAATATGCGCTCGCTGAGGAGTTGCAGAAATTTATCTTTGTTCATGATACGTTGTTTTTTGTGTGACATAATGATTGTATGATCGGCGGAGCCATACGACCGCAGCGGCAAAAATCAGGCGGGTGACGAGTATCCAGAGCGCCGGAATGCCGATGGCTACAAAGATAATCGTATCTTCCAGCATGGAGTGATTCACCGCCAGGTGGTAGTTCAGCAGATTCCCGTTCTTATACGAGAGCTTCTTTTGTTCGACCTGCTCTACCATGATAGCCCCGCCATACGCCAGTCCGACAAGATTACCTACCAGCCAGAGAAAAGCCGTGTCGCGCGGCAAACCGAAAAGCTTCATCAGCGGGGCAAACGCCGCCGACAGCCCGCGCATCAGACGAAATTCTTCCAGGATATAATGAAGTATCATCAATGCGGTAACAATACATAAAATCGTCATTACTACTTTCATCGAACTCAGGAACCATAGCGCGAATACATCCCACAGATTATCGCACCGGTCGGCGCTTATGCTTACGCCCACCGTTCCCCAGCCTGTATGGGGCATTACCCAGTTGAGGCTCAGGGCAACGACGAAACTCATCAGCAGCCGCAGGACGGTTATTTCCCAGAAGCCGGAGCCTGTTTTTGCCTGTACGGACGATTCCACTATCAGGTTATGCGATATCAGGCACATCAATGCCAGAATGGTCGCTTCGCGTACGCCTAACGACATCGAACTGATCAGGGCTATGGGTGCGTATAAAGGACAAAAGACACTGGTGATAAATACGATTGCCGTCTCGCCCGGCAGGCCGAGAACCGAGAAGAGCGGTTCGAGCCAGGCAGAAAACTGCCCCAGCAATCCCGAATACTGAAGCAGACGGACCAGGAGCGAGATAGGCAGAATGATCTTCAGGAGCCACAAACACGTCTTCCCCGATTTAGGCAACGCCTGTCTGATACATTTCCATACTTTTTCTATACCTGTATTCATTTTTACCGTTTGAATGCGCGGTCTATCTCGCGTTTATCGTCGCGGCTTCGGATAGATTCGCGTTTGTCGTACTCTTTCTTTCCCCGGGCAATGGCAATCACGATCTTTGCCAGTCCTTTCTCGTTAATAAACAGGCGGGTGGGGATGATGGTGAAACCGCTGTTCTTCGCACTGCCGTCTATCTTTTTCAGTTCTTTCTTTGTCAGCAGCAGTTTGCGGTCTCTCCGGGCCGGATGATTGTTATACGTGCCGTAGAAATATTCGGCTATATACATATTCTTCACCCATAATTCTCCTCTCTCTACCAAGCAGTACGTATCCACTAAGCTCGCCTTTCCCAGGCGGATGGATTTTATTTCCGTCCCGGTCAGCACAATGCCGGCCACAAAGGTTTCGAGCAGCTCATAATCGAAGCTTGCTCTTTTATTCTTTATCTGTATATTATTATGTAATTTCTCTTTCATTTTTTTCAATTAAACCCGTAAGCCCGGCATCAGCATAAAGAGGAATCTGTCGATGATTTCCGGTAGTAAGACAATAAAAAAGGAAACAAACAGCGTGAACCGGAGCCGTATCTTTTCCCCTATATGCATATAAGGGATGGCTCCCTCCCAGACAATGTACATCGTAGCTCCGAACAAGATAAAAAAACGCAGGATAACGAACTCCGACAAAGGCAGCAGGGGCAATAAAGAGAAAACAATCCGTATCGTAAAGACGGCGACCAGCGAATAGCCGACAAAACGCTGCCACAACCGCAGATTATCCTCCCGTTTGAATAGCTCTTTCCATAATTTATTCAGCAGGTAAGCCGTCAGATAGAAACCTCCGAAGAAAGAAACAAAGGCCCGGACAGACGACTTCACGGCAAGTTCCGTATTAAACTTTTTTTCAGTAAACAATATACCGATAAAAGCGCTCGCAGCGAGCAACCCAATCAACGGATAAACAAACCTGACTAAAAATTCATCTCCTTTTTCTTCCTTTTCTGCCAATTCTTTCCATGCTTTTTCCGGCTGGAGAACAAGTCTGGCAATCTGTCTGAATAACTCTTTATACATTTCCATTCACTTTCGGAGCGACAAAAGTACATGATAACTTTCATATAATCACATAAGCAGCTGAAAACTTTCTGCCGCCCGGTGAAAAAATAACCAGACAGGGAATTTTACATTATACTTCGCGCGGTTTATACTGTGCGCGGGATCATTCTTGTGCATGAAAAAAATCAGGCGAGATAAAGAACGAGGCTTCCGGGAGTATGATTTCCGGTTAAGCCAATTGAGTCAATTGGGCAATCCTTTGGGAAAATTAAATAAATTGACTACGTCGGTTTTCAATTCAGATTGTTGCCTCGTCATTGCGAGGTACGAAGCAATCCAGGATGCCTCGTCATTGCGAGGTACGAAGCAATCCAGGGTGCCTCGTCATTGCGAGGTACGAAGCAATCCAGGGTGCCTCGTCATTGCTTCGTACCTCGCAATGACGAGGCGACACAAAAGTTCAGGGCAATGCTTGCCGAACGCTCCATGTTCGGAGGGCGGGATATTACCCTTGCCCTCCATTTTAATACCGCCTTATTCCTTATATATGGTAGGTGAGTTTAACCATACTCAATGCCTTATGCTGAAACTGAGCAAGCGTAGCCTGCAACGCTATCGCAGCTTGGGTGCAAAGATAGAGCCATTGGTTTTTTGAGGCTTTTTATGGTATTATTTCGTTCATTTGTTCTCCATTTTCAAGAATGTTATATGTCTTTCCTTCGCTGTTGTAGCAAAGTGTCAGAACTATCAAAATGTCAGATTTGGTCATTGAAAAACCCGCTTTTTTGCCGCCCGTCTCTCCTCCAGGCGCAAAAAACGCCGTAATCCGGAAGGAGTGAAAAAGCAAAATGCTTTTTCAAGTGAATAACTAATGGTGAATAGTGAATAGTATATCCCTGAAAGTGACAATAAGACAGCTTTTATTCCGTAAATAGCGCAATCTGATATTTCCACTTGTAATTTATAACTCGTAACTTGTAACTGCAAAAAAAACCGATTTTAACGTAATTTTCTGCTATATTAGATGTTATTGACTTTTCACCGGCATCTTTCCGAAAAATCATTGCAATGATTTTCCGAAATCATTGCAATGAAATTTCCAAATCACCGCAATGATTTCCCGGAATCATCGCAATGAAATCCCCGAAAACAGGAGATTAAATTACCGGAATACGTATAATTCTTTTTATAAAACAACAAACCTGTCTGAATTAACTTTAAAATACATTGACAGTATGATAGCCGAAATACCCGTTTAACTATTAAAAAGCATACGAATTAACTGGATTTAGAATCAGTTAATAGTTATTAACCCAGGCATAAACAGAAAGCATATCCCCCTTACAATAAATACTAACTAATTATAAAACAGCCATATAAACATTGACTTACTGACGTTTTTCCCTCTGACTCTTAATTTTTAATTCCAAACATATCACGCTTTTACAGGAAACGAAAAGAAAACAAGACATAAGTCCGTCCGCCTCATCCTGACAGGGAAAAGGGCTGAAAGCCCGATATACCCCAGCCCAGGGCAACACCCTGGGTATGATGAACGAATAATCCG
>JAISZA010000186.1 GCA_031269535.1 Tannerellaceae bacterium | reverse complement strand
ATTTGAATATCCTCGATATTCAAAAAGACACTTATGTTTTTGATATTGCCGACAGTATTGCAGGAAGTCCATTGCTGACAAAAAGCGGAGACAATGCAAATTTGGCAGGAGAGATAACTTTATCTACTGTAGTTTTCAGGAGTCCCCTTATTTACTAAAATTATGAAAATGAAAATGAAATTTTTTCTTTGCTTCTTATGCCTTGCGATGACGTTTGGCTGTGATAATCATTCCGCAATTATGCCCGGCATTGGTGAGATAAAGCACATAGGATTGGAAAAAGATACGCTGGTGTTTTCCGGTGATGCTTCTTCCGTTACGCTGAAAACAGAAGTTTCGGGATGGGGCGTCGGCGCTTTCAAATCGGCATATTTGTCACTTTTTGACACGCTCTCTACCCTGAAAGAGAATACCACTTACATGAGAACTATCCTCGGAAATGACGGCAAAGTAAACAGTATAGTTAATACGCTGCACGAAACACTTTCGTATGAATGGATTGAAGCGTCTAAAACAGACGGGAAGGCGCTACGGGTGAGTGTGGCGGAAAATACATCCGATACCATACGCTCCATCATTATCGAACTTTCGCCCGATGTGCTGGTAAAGTATGAATGTCTGTTTGTCACCCAGCATCCCAAAGGGCAGGAGTGATTGGCTCTTTAAACCATTACATATTAAAAAAATTCATCACTAAGGCGTTGTCAGGAAATAAACGTTACAAAAACCTGGATTGCCAAAAACCTGGAAAACCTGGATTGCTTCGCTCCGCTCGCAATGACGGGAGGGTCGTCATTGCGAGCGGAGCGAAGCAATCCAGTAATACCGGTAATGAAAAAAATGTAACGTTTATTTCCTGACAACGCCTGTCTTTCTATACGATTCTGTTATTATTCTGGACTATTTTGCTATTTTTTCTCACGTGGAATTATTTCCTTTGAGGTCATCATTAACCCCCTGTTATGCTGAAAAAAATTATTTGCATTATTATATGTTTGTGGATATTTTCCGCCTGCCGCCCATCCGGAGAGCAGCACACGGAGTTGACGGATAATATTATACCGGTGCCTTTCACACAGGTGCATCTCACCGATAATTTCTGGTCGCCCCGTATTGAGATAAACCGGACTGTATCCATTCCTTCCGCGTTCCATCAATGCGAA
Organism: Tannerellaceae bacterium; assembly: GCA_031269535.1. Lineage (GTDB taxonomy): Bacteria > Bacteroidota > Bacteroidia > Bacteroidales > Tannerellaceae > DFXE01. Next base: position 4,411 of record JAISZA010000186.1, on the reverse strand, counting down.
ATCAACGGACGGTTTGATAATTTTGCCTTGGCAGCCGGCCTCATGGAAGGCGAGCACCAGGGCGATTTCCCATTCGACGATACCGACCCATACAAAATTATCGAAGGCGCCTCTTATTCGCTGGCCGTCACTTACGACCCCCAGCTGGATGCCTACCTCGACAGCGTCGTCGCCCTTATTGCTGCGGCACAGGAACCGGACGGTTACCTCACTACCTGCGTGACCAATAAATCCGAACGCCTCTCGCGCTGGTGGGGAAAAGAGCGCTGGGAAAAGCTCAACAGTCATGAACTATACAATAGCGGGCATCTGTATGAAGCTGCCGTAGCCCATTATCAGGCAACCGGCAAACGCTCGCTGCTGAATGTAGCCCTCAGGAATGCAGACCTGGTATGCCGGGTCTTCGGGCCTGAGGAAGGGCAGAAGCATGTCCCGTCCGGGCATCCCATCATCGAAATGGCGCTTGCCAAATTATACCAGGTAACGGGAGATGAAAAATACCTGGCCGAAGCCCGTTACTTCATAGAAGAAACCGGAAGGGGCACAGATGGACACCGCCTGAGTGCCTACAGTCAGGATCATAAACCCATCCTCGAACAAGACGAAATCGTAGGACACGCCGTGCGGGCCGGTTATCTGTATTCGGGCGTAGTAGATGTAGCTACCCTTACCCATGATACGGCTTATTTTCGCGCTGTTACACGTATATGGAATAATATGGCAAATAAAAAACTCTACATTACCGGAGGCATAGGCTCGCGTTCTCAAGGTGAAGGATTCGGTCCCCATTATGAATTACCTAACCATAATGCGTATTGCGAGACCTGTGCCTCCATTGCCAATGTTTACTGGAACCAACGCATGTTCCGGGCGACAGGAGATGCCAGGTATGCCGACCTGCTTGAACGCGCCCTTTACAACGGCGTTATTTCAGGCGTATCACTTAGCGGAGACCGGTTTTTCTACGACAACCTCCTCGAATCAAGCGGGCATGACGAACGGCAGCTCTGGTTCGGATGCGCCTGTTGTCCGGGAAACATCACCCGGTTCATGGCCTCTGTGCCCAGCTATATGTATGCTACGCAGGAGCAGAGCCTTTTTGTCAACCTCTATGCCTCCGGCCATAGCGACATCAAAATAGGCGACACCTCCGTAGCGTTTACGCAGGACACCCAATACCCCTGGGAAGGCCTTATCCGCTTCGTCATCAATCCGGAAAAACAAATATCCTTTACTCTTAAACTGCGCATCCCCGGCTGGGCGGCCAATACGCCTGTGCCGGGGAGCGACCTTTACTCCTTTACTTCAGAGCTGAAAACGTCTTATACCGTTTCCGTCAATGGGAAAGAGGTTCGTCCGAAGGAAGAAAACGGATACCTCCTGATCGACCGCCGGTGGCAGGCGGGCGACGAAGTAAGTTTGTCTCTCCCGCTGGAATCCCGTTATATCAAGGCTCATCCGAAGGTGGCAGCCGATGCAGGGCTCCATGCCATCCAACGCGGGCCTATCGTGTATTGCCTCGAAGGTACAGACCAGCACGACCGGCATGTATTCAACAAATATATTCCTGATCAGGAAGCCCTGGCTTACGCTTTCGAACCTTTGAAGCTGAACGGTATCGTTGAACTTTCGGGAACAGGCAGGGAAGTATCCCATACGCCCGGAGGCGGGCGTAGCGAAACGGAAGTATCCCTCCAGGCCATTCCTTATGCTACATGGAATAACCGGGGAAGAGCCGAAATGGCAGTATGGATTCCCGCTTCGGCAGAGGCGGCACGCCCCATACCCGAACTGACAATTGCTTCGCGCGCCCAGGTATTCGTCATAGAAGGAACTTCCGGACGGGAAGAACAAACATTTGGAATCAACGACCAATGGGAGCCTGAAAACTCGGCCGACCTTTCTAAACCTTACCTCGCGCTATGGAGAGGGAGCGAGGAAACCCGAATCATCGAATACCGTTTCGAACAAGCCGAAACGGTACAGACCGTGGAGGTGTACTGGGTTGAATTCGAACATTATGACGGTGATTACTGCCTGCCGGCAGGCTGGAAACTACAGTATAAAAGCGGCAATGCATGGAAAGATGTAGAAACTGTCGGCACCTACGAATGTGCGAAAGACCGCTATAATTCCGTGAGTTTTACTCCGGTAAAAACAAGCGGTCTGCGCCTGGTCGTTCAGTTGCAGAAAGGAACCTCAGGGGGGATCATCGAAAGTAAGATTTTGTAAACACTCTTTTATAAACACACGAGTTTTACACAAAAGAGAGGCTGCCTGGAAGGGATTCCAGGCAGCCTCCGTTTTTTTCAGGAGACCAAGCTTGCTTTTACACGTTTTGTTCCAGTTGCAGGGTCTTCGTAGGCTCGTCGCATACTTCGGTAGGGCCGAAATACTGGATAGGGCCGGGATATACGTAAGAGGTTGTCAAAGCCCAGTCGTCGCGCCGGGCAGCAAAGGCCCTGAAGGGAGCGCCGTCGAGCTTCACCAGCGCCTTCTGTATAACCGGTTTCATCTCGCCATGACGTTTTTCCATATTCAGCATCATGGTGACGGGGATGCCTCCGGCTACCCATTTATCGGCCGAAGCCGTGGTATTGCGTACCGACGACATATAGCCGGTTTTTCCCGAAGCGATCAGGCAGGAAGCCGTGTAACCCAGGGAGTAGCAATAGTCGGCATCGTAGTTCGACGGGGCGGCGCAACGTCCTTCATATCCGAAGAAGTGATGCAAGGCGGAGAATTTGCCTACGTATTTGTTTTCTCTTTTCCACTCCGAGAGTTTCCGGCTTACCATTTCGGAAAGCAGTTTTTCCGTTTCGATGAGGGATACTTGTACGTTTCCGTGCGGGTCGCGGTCGAGTGTCAGCTGGCGGGCTACGCCTTCGGGCAGGCTGGCATAGAGTTCGGAATTTTCTTTCGTCAGCTTACTGATGATATACGTACGCTGTTCGCTCTTTTTGATCATCTTAAATTCGGTATCGTGCTTAGCCAGATAGTCGTTCAGTTCAGCAATCAGGCGTTTTATGGCCGGAACAAATTCGATCAGTCCTTCCGGAATCAGTATCGTACCGAAGTTATTACCCATCTCAGCACGTTTGGCAACGACCGAAGCGATGCGGGTTACAATATCGTCGAGCGATAGGTTCCCGGCCTCCACTTCTTCAGAAATAATGCAGATATTGGGTTGTGTCTGGAGCGCACATTCCAGAGCGATATGCGAAGCCGAGCGTCCCATCAGTTTGATGAAATGCCAGTATTTCTGTGCAGAGCTACAGTCTCTCTCGATGTTACCGATAACTTCCGAATACACCTTACAGGCTGTATCAAAGCCAAAAGACGCCTCGATTTGTTCGTTCTTCAAGTCGCCGTCGATCGTCTTGGGGCATCCGATTACCTGCACGCCGGCACGAATAGACTTATAGTATTCAGCTAATACACAAGCATTGGTATTCGAATCGTCCCCGCCGATGATCACCAGCGCCTGGATGTCTAATTTTTTCAGGATTTCAAGGCCTTTGTCGAACTGTTCTTTAGTCTCCAGTTTGGTACGTCCGGAGCCTATAATATCAAAACCGCCTGTGTTGCGGTATGCATCGATGATATCGGCGGTCAGTTCCTTATACTTATGGTTTAACAGCCCTTCGGGGCCTAAGATAAACCCATAGAGGCGGGAGTCCGGATGGATGGCTTTGATACCGTCGAAAAGTCCGGCAATCACATTATGTCCTCCCGGAGCTTGTCCTCCCGAAAGGATCACGCCCACATGGACAGCCGGCAGGTTCTTCTTCTCATTACTTTTTTCAAACGTAATAATGGGCATCCCGTAGGTGTTCGGAAAGAGTCTTTTGATCTCGTCCTGGTCGGCCACCGACTGGGTATATTCTCCCTCCACGGCTTTTACCACTCCATTCAATGCAGCAGGCACTTTCGGCTGATAAGCTGCTCTTGCAATTTGTAATGCACTTTTTGTCATTTCTATTCAGATTAATATAACGTAGATACTATGAGTCACAAAAACAATGCAAATATCGTAGTTTTTCTTCAAAAGTCAAATATGTTTCCTGCAATCGGGTGCATTTGGCTACGTCGATTTTCAATTCAGATTGTCGCATCGTCCTTGCGAACCCGGTGAAGCAATCCAGCCACGGGCACCCCTGGATTGCTTCGTACCTCGCAAGGACGGAAATCTCCGGCAAGAATTCCCCCCGGGGGGAAAAGCTGCCGGAAATTGCCGGCAAGAATTCCCCCCATGGGAAAGGCTGCCGGAGATTATCTGCGGACATCAATAAGCTGCCCTTTCAGGGCGCCTACCGGATTATTCCATTTTATACCCAGGGCGTTGCCCTGGGCTGGGATATATAGGGCTTTCAGCCCTTTTCGCTGTCAGGATGAGTCGGACGGGGGTATG
>JAISZA010000182.1 GCA_031269535.1 Tannerellaceae bacterium | reverse complement strand
GGCTGTGCTTCTGATCGTCGCATCGTTTTTACATAAAGTCAGAGATAGCAAAGGAAGACAGGAGTTTGTGTATGGCTCCGTGTCTTCCTTTGTTGTTGGATATGGGATTCGTTTACCGGTTGACGGCAAATTTATAGATACAGCGGCTCTGATAGGTCTGTCCGGGGAGGAGCAGGGTAGGGGGGAAGTCGGGTTGATTCGGACTATTGGGGTAGTGCTGTGTTTCGAGGCAGAAAGCGCCGCGATGGGGATAAGTCACGCCCTGTTTGCCGGTGTCCTGTCCCGACATGGCATTGCCGGTATAGAGCTGAACGCCCGGTTCGTTGGTATAGACTTCCAGTACGATGCCGCTTTGTTCCGAAACGGCTTTGGCAGCCAAAGCGCTGATGTCGCCCTGCGTGTTTAATACCCAGTTATGGTCGTATCCCTTGCCTTTCTGCAGCTGGTCGAAGTCTTCGTCGATGCGTGCTCCGATGGGGATAAGCTGGCGCAAATCAAGCGGGGTTCCTTCTACCGGTTCGAGGATACCTGTGGGGATCAGCGTCTCGTCCACCGGTGTATAGGCGTCTGCATTGATTTGGATAAGCTGGTCGGTTATCTGCGAACCCGGAACGCCGGAGAGATTGAAATAGCTGTGGTGCGTCAGGTTCACGATGGTAGGCTTATCGGTGGTTGCTTCGTAGCAGATGTCGATAGCGTCATCATCGGTCAGGGTATAGGTTACCTTGATCTGCAGGTTTCCGGGGAATCCGGCCTCGCCGTCGGGCGACAGATAGGTCAGCTCCAGGGTCTGGTCGTTTACCTGCCGTGCGTCCCATACGCGCGTATGATAACCCTGCGGCCCTCCGTGCAGGCAATGGCCATTATTATTTGCCGGAAGCGTGTATTCCACACCATCTAAGGTGAAGCGGGCGTTCGCAATACGATTTCCGTAACGACCGATCAGGGCGCCGAAGTTGCCGGGTGAAGCCAGATAATCGGCTATCTTGTCGTAGCCCAGCACAACATCCGTTGGTTTGCCGTCTTTGTCGGGCACCATCATGGAAACCCAGCGGCCTCCGTAGTTCGTAATCGCGGCTTCGAGTCCGTTCGTGTTTTTCAGGACATACAAGGCCACGGGTTTCCCTTCTACCTCGGTGATGAAATCAGATTTCTTCAATCCTGAGAGCGTACCCGCTTCTTTCTTTTCGCCGCACGACAAGAAGAGAGATACTGCCAAAGCAGCCATACATAGCTTTTTCATTTTCATGTTCAATAAAATTTAGATGATATTTGTAATGCCGCAAATTTAGTATTTAAAATGAATATTTCAACCTGGAGAAGGTTAATAATATTTGCAGATCACCCTCCGGAACAAAAGCCTGATTGGCAATATAAAACTTCATGTTCTTTATTTTTGTTATATCCGTAACAGTTACGACGGTTACAAAATTATTTCTCTGCAACAATAAAAACATTTTTCCCCAGAAGGGTATGGAAGAAGATATCCCCAACGGTACTCAGGGGGAAAAGGACTCGATCATAGAAAATTAAACTCTTTTCAGGAACATCCCCTGTCTTTTTATTTATTAGTTTGTATAAAAGCGTGACAAAAAAACCAATACAGTCGGCATACCTCGCACGACCCACCGACTTCAGACCAGCGCTTTCAACGATTTTCATTAACTGCTTTTTCCGGTATCTTCTATAATGGCCTACTTTTTTATCCATACTGGAGTATAGCAGATGAAAGGCGGGGACGTAGATCAGCAGCTTACCTCCTTTTTTTAATTTCTTAGCCCATTCCGACAGTGCTTCCTCATCTTTCTCAATATGTTCCAATACGTTCAGAGCATATATGAAATCAAAACTCTCGTCTGCAATCCCGCCGGGCGAGACGCTCACGGTAAATCCTTTACTTTCTAATAATCCGGCTTGATAAGCGTCCGGCTCTAAGCAGTGAACATCGAATCCTTTTTCCCGGATTACTTCTGCAAACGAACCAATGCCGGCTCCTATATCCAATATTTTGTTAGATATAGCATGTTGTTGTTTGGTAATAAGTGAAATGAGAAATGTATTATAATTTATCGCTTTCTGCATTACTTCGAGGTTATCCGTACCTGTATATTCAAATTCCATATGTTTACTCTTTAATTACGGAAGCAAAGGTATAATTATTTTCTTAAGGTTTAAAACGAATATTTCAGCCTGGCGAAGGCCAATAATATCTGCATATTGCCCAAACCGGCTTTTTCCGTGGCAGCGAAGTATTGGGCAATGAAAGAAAGGTCGAGATTCTCAATGACGGAATAGTCGAGAGAGAGTCCTGTATAATAGGATTGTATCCCGGCAAAATAAATAGCCGAGAGGGAGGTGTTCAGGCGGGGTGTGAGCGGATAGGAGGCTTGCCCGAACAGGTTCCAGTCGCATACCGAGAGGTATTTGGCCGACAAGGGCGCCGCATACAGCCCCATCAGCCCGGCAGAAGAAAAGGCGCTGCTTACATTATTATATAAGACTTCCGCCTGAAGCATCAGGGAGTTGGAGAAAACATAGTCCATCCCCACAGAAGCGGCTATCACCAGAGCGGTATCGGCAGACTGCCGGCCGACGGGCTGGAAGAATGAGAACTCGCCCCGGAAATTCAGGCCGCTGAAATCGCCGCTCCAGGCTCCTCCCACGACGATATCGGATTCGGCATAAAGGCCTCCCATCACCTGGTAGTCGAAGTTGTTCCGGTTCCAGTGATGCAGCAGGGCGGCCGTCACTCGGTGCGAAGCATTCAGGGAGGCGGCCAGTTCGGTGGACGCCGTCGGACTATGATAATAGGTAGCCCGGAACGCATCACTGCCCGGACGTTCCACATAATCGAAATCGAAGAATGAATAGGTGTTGAACAGATCATTGGGGTTCCATACGAGTGTCTGCCCCCAGTTGACGCGCTGCCGCCCCAGTTGCAGATTCCACTGATCTTTCTCGAAGGTAAGGTAGAAGCGGTCGAAGGTCACGTGCAGTTCACTGTCCTTTTCCCCTAAGTTTCCGACGATGTAGCGGTTCCTCATGCCGGCATCCAGGCGCCAGTTTTCGGCGAACTGCCATCCGAAATTCAGGCGATTGTGCAGCAGATTCTCCCACATCCATCTGTTGCCGGGGTATTGTGCGATGACCGAAGCCATATCGCTTACGTATCCCGACAGTCCGGGCCTGCTTTTCTGTGCGGAAAGAGCGAAAGCGGCTCCGGTCAGACAGAGAAATATGACAACGCGTTTCATCTTTATTTCACGATATCACTTACGACACGTCCGTCTTCCAGGGTGATGATGCGCCGGGCTTTGGCCATGATGCGGGGGTCGTGGGTCGAGAACAGGAAGGTCGTTTGCTCCTGCTTGTTCAGTTTTTCCATCATATCCAGGAGGTTTTCGGCAGACTTACTGTCTAAATTGGCCGTCGGTTCGTCGGCCAGGATGAAGCGGGGCTTCGAGGCTAAGGCGCGAGCTACGGCTACACGCTGTTGCTGCCCTCCAGAGAGTTTCGCCGGACGGCTGTCGGTGCGCTCGCCCAGTCCCACGGCTTCGAGGAGTTCCAGCGATCGACGATCGGCCTCCTTCCTTTTCTGCCCCTGCATGTCCATGATGAAAGAGACGTTCTCTTTCGCCGTCAGTACCGGGATCAGGTTATACGACTGGAAGATGAAACCGATGTTATGCAGGCGGAAGTCGATCAGCTCTTTCGGTGAGAGGCGCGAAATATCTTCTCCTTCAATAAAAAGGCTGCCTGAGGTGGGGGTATCCAGGCCTCCGATCAGATTAAGCAGCGTGGTCTTTCCGGAGCCGGAAGGTCCTACAATCGCTGTAAACTCACCTTGCAAAATGCAGAGGCTTACGCCATCTACCGCATGTACTTCGGATGCCTGATCCTTGTATATTTTATATAAATCTTTCGTTTCAATAACAGCTGACATGATTATACTTGTTTTATGAGGGGGGGGGTTAGTGGATTATTATCTGTTTTCACTTTCTGATTGCTTCCAGAGGATTCAGTTTGAGTGCTTTGCGGGCAGGGTAGATGGCCGAGAGGATACCGGCCAGTATGACCAGCGCCACGATTTCGAGAAAAGTCTTCAGCTGCATGACCGGATAGACAACGGATGCGAAGCCGAATTCTTCAAACTGGTCTTCGAGCAGGAAGGTCAGGTCTATCCCGCTCTTAGCCGAGTATCCGATGACCAGCATTCCCAGGAGGATACCGAAGCAACTGCCCAGTCCGGTAAGGAATATCGTTTCGAGCATGATCATCCGGAAGATGCGTCTCCGGCTCATGCCGATACAGGCCAGCATGCCCAGCTCGCGCGTACGTTCCAGGACGGCCATCAGCATGGTATTTATTATACCGAACGACAAGGCAGCCAGGAAGATAGCCAGTATAACCCCATTCATCAGGTCGATCCACGAGAACATCAATCCCAGTTCGGGCTGGAGCGCATCCCAGCTCTGCACATCCATCTCCGGAAGTAAGGTCTGCAACTGCGCCAGGGCGCTGCGGCAGGTTTCAAAACCGCCGGTCATCAGGGTTAGTTCGTGGACGGCGCCTTCCGGCAGTCCGGTATAGGCCTGGATATCGCTTTTGCGCACGAAAACCGAGCCTTCGTCGAAGGATGTATTTGTCGTTTTAAAGATTCCGCCTACGCGGAAAGCGACGCTTTGTATCTCACCCTCCGAATCCTGGAAGGTAAGGACTAATTTCGACCTCAGGCGGACTTTCAGTTTATCTGCTGTTTTCCGGCTGATGACAATCTGCATCCTTCCGTCGTCAGGAAGGAACGAGCCACAGGAGTCGGGGATGGTCTGATACAGCTGAAAGCTTGCTTTCTCGTCTGCCACGTCCACTCCTTTCACCGAGATACCTACGGCATTTGCAGCCGATGCCAGCATGCCGTTCAGTTCCAGCCGGTAGCTTGCGCCGGTGATCTCCGCGACGGAAGCTATCCGGCTCATCATTTCTTCCTGCCTGAAACAGGCATTGATGTCGCTGTTCGCAGCAAACTCCGGGTGATGTATCTGAATATAGGAGAGCTGATTGCGTATATCGGATTCCACACTGCGGCTTATCCATCCACTCATAAAAGCCGTCATGAATGTACCGGCAAACAGACCGATGGCAATCGCGCCGAGTATCATGCCGCTACGTAATTTATTCCGCCATAAATTCTTCCAGGCGAGGGGTATAAGGATTGTTTTCATATCTTATGAGCGAAGCGCTTTATTTACTTCCAGTTTTAATATCACACGGACCGGATATAGGATGGTGAGGCTTGTTATGAGGAGCACAATCAGTACCTGGCTGACGAAAAGCACCGGACTTGCCTCCATCGGAATGACAGCCTCCATGCCGTAGGCGCTCATGGCAACTGCCAACTCGCCGCCGATAGGGATGGGATGATAGTAGAAAAAGAGCACTATAGGTATGCTCACCACAAGGCCTGCCAGGAGGCCGATACAGGTCATAAAGAAGAGTTCGAGGGCGACACTGCCGGCTAATCTCCCCTTACGCATGCCCAGGGCGACGACCATACCGAACTCCCTGCGCCGTTCGGTAGTCATCATAATAACGGTTCCTAGGATACCAAAGCCTACAATGAGGTAGAGCACAACCAGGATGATTTTCGAAAAGGCGGCATCAGACTCGGCCTGCTTCAGGAGGTCTTTCATGGTGACCTTCCACGAGAGGACTTCATAGACCGAAGTGTCTATCGCCTCGCTTACCTTTTGCAGCGTTTCCTCCAGGGCCTTCCCATCGTCTATGGCGATGAGTATCCCGCTGTATCCGTCGGGCATGCTGATAAATTCCTGCGCCGCCGGGAGCGACATATAGAGCAATCCCTTGTCCATTTCGGGCGTTATGAAGGATACGATTCCCCGGATGGGGTAGAGTCCTACGGCTCCGGCGCCGTGATACCCCTGCCCTATCAGCGCCAGGCTGTCGCCCACGCTTACTTTCAGGTATTCGCTCAGGGCTTTGCCTATCAGCACGCCTTGGTCGGCCGGTCCGAGGTAGCTGCCGGTCACGATCCGTTTCGACAGCGACGACTTCCCGTCTTCCTTCACCGGGTCGATGCCTACGACAGCGATACCTTTGCTCATATTATAATCGGAAGAGGCCATGGCAAATGTTTCTATCCGGGGAGAGACGTTTACCACGTGTTCTATCCCGTTCAGGCGCGTGATAGTCTCTTCCTCCATCTCCATGAAGTTGTCCGTCACCTGATCATCCCAGTATCCTTTCAGGTGTATCTGGATATGTCCGGTCTGTGTACGCAACATATTCTCTATCATCCTTCCCCACGACCCGTTCGAGAACGACATCATCAGAATGGACAGAAAAACCGCAAAGAAAACAGATGCAATCGTAATCACCGTCCGCCGATGATTACGCCATATATTTCGCCAGGATAGTCGTATCATACTTATTTAACGTTTTTCATGTTTTGTTGGGAGAAGAACGATTCGGTTATGGGTTGGTCGAAGTCGTATTTCAGGATGGTCATAACGGTTTTCTGGTTGGGCTTGTCTGCCGGGACGACCTCCATGCGTGAAGCGAGGCGGCGGTTGCCGTATGTGTGGATATCATAGCCGTTGTAGGTATTGATCAAGACGCCGTCTTCGTCGTAGAACTCGGTCTTGATCTCAATATAATCTGTTGTGGAGACCCACATGATCACTTTACCCCAGACCACCGTAGCACCTTCCTTGGGTATCAGGATAAGTTTGTAGCAATCGAATTCGCGCACCTTTTCCGTCTTTTCCAGCTGGTGCGTATAGTCGTTTACGCTCGATGATTGCTTCACTAAGTCGTCATTAGTAAAGTCGCTGCCCATCCAGGATTGCCCCATGACGGACGACGACATCTTGATCATCCGTCCGATGCTTGGCACCCAGTTCCACAGGTCTTTTTGTCTTTTCAGGAAGGCCTGTCCTTTGTCTCTGGCCGGCGATGTGATGAGTACCAGGGCATAATCCTCGCCTTTCGACCAGCTTTTGATACCTACTTCGCGCGACCAGGTAGGACGCACCACCGTCATAGTAATTTCGGAGTACAGGCTTTTCCCCCGCCTGTTCTCATCGGCTTTCTTTACAATCTCAGTTGCTGCCGGAACTTGCGCCCGGAGAGAAGATACAGCAAAAAGCAGCAGAAGGAATACTCCCATTCGCTTTCCGGGAGATAGGTAGTCTTTAACAGTTCTCATTTCAAATCAACTATTTATTATTCAGTTTACTATTCACTATTCGTTATTTACTATAATTAAACTTCCCTTTGATAAAGTCCATCACCGATTCCTTGAGCAGCTCCATCGGGAGCGTTTTCTGACGGTCTCCAAAGAGGGCCAGGATAGAATATCCCTTTGAGATAGCGCTCATCAGCAGCAGTTCCTTGACCGCTCTGTCGCCGAAATGCCGTTTATACAGTGTAACCATCGAAAGGAAAGGCTGGTTTCTGTCGGCCAGTGTTCCCAGCCGCCGGCTCACTTCGGGCTGAACGCTCAAAGCGGTGTAGAGTTTAAAGAACTCTTTATTTTCCATTACCTTATCAAACATTTTATCGGCACTCTCCACAAACGTTTCGGGTGTCAGGTGTTCGGGGAAAAGACCTTCGGACATTTTGTTGATTCCCGATACCAGGATTTGGTACAATAAATCATCCTTACTCTCAAAATACGCATAGATCAGGCCTTTGGCTACGCCGGCATGTTTGGCAATCTGCTCAATGCTGGTACGTGTGTAACCTCCCTCGGCAAAAAGTTCCAGCGCGGCGCCCATGATAAGTTGTTTCTTTTCCGCGCGGATGGCTTCGTTCTGTTCCTTTGTTCTCGGCATATGTTTTTTTATTGACTGAATGGTCAGGCAAAAATACAGGATTCTTCCGAACCGGCAAAGAAAAAAACAAAAATAATTCATTACTGTCCGGTAACATTTGAAGATCTCTATATTCTGTTTATTTTGGGGGTTTAGCAAAATGCTTGCGATTATTGTCAACCCGTGTTTGAATAAGGACTTCTGTTACTTTTTAAAAAGTAGTAGCCACATGAGTTACCAAAAACTCCTTCTATTCAACCCTGATAAAACCTGTGGCGTATATTCTTCTTCCGTTTTGTGTCAGTCCTTCGACTATTATCCTGAAATCTCCTTTAATGTCGGAGGTCGTAAAGGGAATAAGCTTATGGCCGGGGTACGTCTCTACCTGCGGTTTCCAGAGCAGGGTATGTCGATAGTCAGGCAGGCGGCTCTCTCGCTCTTTTTCCGTCCGGTAGGCGGGGGCATGAAAGCGGCGTGGCAATTGCATCCCTTCGTAGGAGAAGAGTTGGGTGGAGCCGTTTAGCCTGAGGCCAGGATAATCATTTCGGTAGGTCTTGAAGATGGCGAGGCCGTCGAAAACAGCTCCTCCGAAAACATACTTCCCTTTATATACCTCAATCTCCTTTATCAGTAGAGGGTTGTAATTATAGATCAGCCCGTGGTCGATAAGGGGAATACCATCCAGCAGTACTAAGGATTGCGCCTGGGTAAAACCGGCGCGTTCTTCGGTCAGCACTGACAGGAAGTAGCTGTTGTCCGTCTTCCTGAAGCGTAGGCCGGGGATGAACTCTATAATCATTTCCTCCATCGTGCCGAAGCGGGTATATTCGTCCAGGAGGTAACGCCAGTCGGGTTCTCCCAGGGAGAAAAGCGCTTCGCCGTCGTTTGTCAGGCTTGTCGAATCTGCCTCTGCCGTATAAGTCTGCAATACCTGCATCCCCACGCTTCGTCTTAGCAGCGCTTGATTACCGGCGGGATACAGGGGTAAATCCGGCAGAGGGGCGTAGGTATGCCGGGCGAAAGGGGACTGTATGTCTACCCTGTACTGTTGCGAAGGCGAGGGGAGGACGGTTGTGGAGACTTCGTTTATGCCGTCGTTTTTGGGGGTAAAGAAATACACTTCGCCCTGCCCGCTTACTTGTCCGCCGAACAGTCGCGTCCGGCTGCCGACGAATCCAAGCAAGGCCGTCGGCTTCTCGACTGGAGCGGCTATCGAGCCAGTAGCCAGATCGATAAGTCTTCCTGTGATGATATGTCCTTCGTATTCTGCATATTCCTGTTCTCCGGGGAGGAGGGTTTGTCCGGCAAGCGGGCGTTGATAGTTTTCATTGCCGGTTACTGCCGGAGTCAGGGAATCAATACCGGCAATGCTTACAGAGAGGGTATGCAGGTCTTCCGGTAGGCCTTCAATGCGCAACTCGCCTGTTGTACGCGGGGAATAAACAACCCGGTCGGTAAAAACAGACGGCGAAATGGAGGAAGAGGGGTTGATAACCGGCAACAGGGGGGCGTAATGGGTGGTCTCACCTTCATTGCTCCTATTGCGGGTCTGGGTTACTAAGCGGTAATGCCCGGAGGGCAGAGTTAGCGGAAGGAAGAAAGAGCCTTCGCCAACACCGTTTTCCAACTCCAGCTTGATTTGCACCTGCGGGGTGGAATCGTCTGATAGTTCAGCATAGTCCGCTTTTCCCAGGTCTGACAAACTGTCATTGGCATCCGTAGGAACGGACTTGACCCACACCAACAGGGAATCAATACCGGTAATGCTTACGGAGAGGGTATTAAGATCTACATCCCTGTCGGTAGAGAGGGACGGCAAAACGGCGGAGGCTTCCGGCGGGACGGAGGACGTTGCAACGGAAGAGGTGGCGGAAGAGGCGCGCAGGGGGATAAAGGGGTTGATTACCGGCAGCAGGTGGTCGTAATAAACAGCCTCGCCTTCATTACGCATATAGCGGGTATAGCCCACTAAGCGGTAATGCCCGGTAGGCAGGGTTAGCGGAAGGGAGAAAGAGCCTTCGCCAACGCCGTTTTCCAACCCCAGCTTGATTTGCACCTGCGGGGCAGAATCGTCTAAAAGTTCAACATAGCCCACTTTGCTCAAGTCCGACGGTCGTCCATTGACATCCTTGGCGATAGCCTTGAGCCATACAAATTCGCCCGCTATGTAAATATCCTTGTCTGTTTGAAGGCATAGGCGTTCGCGAAAAGGCTCTTCCGTTTGCGCGAAAGAAGCAGTCAGTGTGCAATATGCGAGCCAAAGGGACAGGAGCGGCCGGGGGAATATACAGTTTTTCATTGTCATCGTCTTTTTATTATAAATGATCTGTCGGCCATAAAGGCGGTTTTTTCTTTGTGCCCCGCGTGGTGCAATCCATACAGGAAACGGGAGCGTACGACATGGGCAGGCCTACCACCATGTATGGCTCCGGCCCCTGTCCCTGCTCCTGGATAAACTCATAGATAGTGTTGCTTATATAGTCTTTCGATATCCGGTGGACAACCTGCATAGGGCATTGTCCTATGGGCGGCTCGTAGAGGCCGGAAGATTCGGGGATAAACAGGTCGGCGGAGACAATATTAGAGACTTCTACATAACCGATCGCCGGACGATCCGGATGCGTCAGGCAACGGATATTGCCTGTCATTTCGGCGGGGATGGGCGAGAAGATACTGCCCGACTGACTTATATTTTTCTGGAGATTCATATAGTAGTCGTAAGCCTCTTTACGCAACTGCTGCTGAGAGACGGAGATGTAATAGAGGATAGACAGTTTCTCGTGGGATGGCTCTATTCCGGTCAGCCTGTTGTGCGAAATCGTGTTCGACGAGAGTCGCTCGGACGATCCCAGGATAAAGCCCGCAGAATGGCTGCTTCCCCAGCAGTAGTAGATGTTATTGGAGGTTTGCAGGTCGTATATCTTAAAATAGTCAACCCCTCCGATTGTCGCCACAAACCCTGCCGTGGCGTAAAGCTCAGACTTAAACTCCCAGTCTTCGCTATATGTCCAGCGATAATAAGGCGGGTGAGTGGCCTCATCGTGGGTCGATACGGTGATGTAGACCGTTTCCCCTCTCCCCTGTTTCTGCCACGAGATACTGTCTATTTCGGGAGTAAAGAGGGGGGTAAGGAAAGAAGATTCGTATTCTTCTCCGTCGCCTAAGGATATATGCAGACAGTATTGCTTGCCGGGGTCGAGGGCGGGAGTTTCTATCTCGTACATCCCTTCGCCGCGGTAGGCTACGGAAGAAAATCGCGAGCCGTCGTCGCATGCCACATATAGCGTTGCGTTGTCTATCCCGACACTTTCCGTAGATTCCATTTCTATCCCGACACTGCGGCTTAGCCTAACGGTAGTGGCAGTGGCGGCTATTGTACCGTCTACCACCAGGATGCCTTTCTGGAAAGTGCCAGTTTCCTGTTCAAAATGATCTATACAGGAGAAAGTAAAGGCCGTAATAAGCAAGTAGATATATTTTCTCATCATCTTATCATTTAAAATTTGATATTATACGATATATAAGGGATGGGTACGCCGAAAATAGCCAGACGATAACCCTGCAACTTCCCTTCTTCTGCTATATAATAGACCGAGTAAGCATTTTTGCGGCCTGTCACGTTGTAGACGCCGAGGGAGAACGAGCTGTGGGTAAGCAGTGTGATGTGATGGCTCGGCTCTATGTTGACAGACAGGTCGATGCGGAAGAAATCGGGGATACGGTACTGGTTGCGGTCGGAGTAGTAGACAAATTCACCTCCTGCCATCTGGTATTTGGAGACGGGCAGGGTGACGGGACGCCCGGTGCTGTAGTCGCAGTTCATGGACAGGCTGAAGCG
>JAISZA010000160.1 GCA_031269535.1 Tannerellaceae bacterium | reverse complement strand
TATAGCGGCGACAAAGCCCAGACGCCCTTTCTCCTGATGAATCCCTCTATGAATCAAACCGGGGCAGGAGGCGCCGTGGAATTTATGTTTACAAAAAACCTGGGCATCGGTACAGGCGTGAGTTACGAATACAACCCGATGAAAAGAAAGCTCGAACCCCGGTATATCTTCTATCCCGTCATTAAATAGGGCGATATACAGATCAAACTATGGTAAGAATCAATACCTTCTTCCTCCGGTTCCGCTTCCGGCAGGCGGGGAAATTCCTTCGGGAGATACCGCTGCTTTACCTGCTTGCGTTGCTTGTCTTGTCGGCGGTGGCAGGGAGCGCCTTGTATGCTTTTATGGAGCGCCGGGCGGGAGCCTGGGCGGTGGCGGCAGGCCTGCTGCTGCTTTTGTCGCTGCTTCATCTCCGCAGAAAAGACTATCATTTTGTATGCCTGGCGGAAGCTGCTGCCTGGCAGGTGTTTGGTCTGGATTATCTGCTGCTTTCTCTTCCGGTACTTATCCTGGAAGCCGTGCAGGGGCATGGGTTTATGGTGCCGATAATCGTGCTGGGATGTATGGGCATAGGTTGGATAAAGCAGCCTTACTACCAGACGGCAAGAGGCTTCCCCGTTCCCCGTTTTATTCCGGCGGAAGCTTTCGAAGTCCGCACCGGATTCCGGAGGCTGGGAGGCTGGCTGCTTGTTTTTTACCTCGGCGCCTTTGTGGGCTTGCTGCTTCCTTACGTCTCTTTCGTTTTGCTCTGGTTTTTTATGCTTTTCTGGACAGAGTTTTTCCGGGATTGCGAGCCGGAGCTTATGTTGTGCAGCCGTGAGCTTCCGGCCAGGCGGTTTATCTACACGAAACTGGCCGTAAACCTGCGTTTGTTTGCCATCGCGGCAGCCCCGGTTTGTCTGCTTTATACCGCCCTTCGCCCCGGCGATTGGTGGCTGGCCTGTGGGTTCTTTGTTCTGTCTGTGCTCAATATCGCTTTGCTTGTTCTTATGAAGTATGCTCTTTACCGGCCCCATCATAAGCTTGTCAGCGGACAGGTAGGCTTATTCCTTTCGATGGCGGGGGTGGTGATTCCCTTCCTGTCTCCCCTCACCTTGCTACTGCTGGTCCGCTATGCCATTTTGTCGCGACGTAATCTGACATCCTATTTATATGTTTACGATTGAAAATCTTCATGCCGGCTACGGAACCGGAAAGGAAGTACTGAAAGGGCTTAGCCTTTCGATGGAAACGGGTACGATACAGGGCTTTGTCGGCTTAAACGGAGCCGGTAAGACGACCTTTCTCAATACGCTTTATCAATTTATCCGCCCCTCGGAAGGCCGGATAAGCTACCGGAATGCCCCGCTGCGGCGGACGGATATCTCGTATCTGGAAGCGACGAACTATTTTTACCCTTATATGACAGGCCGCGAATACCTGCGGTTTTTCCCGGCGGGAGAAGCCGGCTTTGATACGGAAAGCTGGATGCAGCTGTTTGCTCTTCCGCCGGACGAGATAACCGAAACCTATTCCACCGGTATGAAGAAGAAGTTAGCCCTGCTGGCCGCGCTCAAGCCGGATAAACCCCTACTCATCTTAGACGAGCCTTTCAACGGGCTGGATATAGAGAGCGTCCATCTGCTGTCGATGATACTCGACCAGTTGCGCACGCGGAAAAAGACGCTGCTCATCACCTCTCATCTATATGAATCGCTGAGTGGTTGCTGCGATTACATTCATTACCTGAGCGGGGGAGTCATTGCCCGTTCGTATCCTGCCGGAGAGTTTTCCGTCCTGCGGGGAGAGCTTCAGGGGATGATGGAAGAGCGGTTTGGACACTCAGTGAATGAACTCCTGCCCGATGCCCGCTAAGGAAGGGGCTTTGACTCCCTCGCCGAGGATGAGCGGCGAGGTCTCTACCTGTATTTCGTCGTACAACCCTTCCTGCAGGAAGCGGCTTAAGAGATGGGCGCCGCCTTCTACCAATAAGGAAGTCAGCTTGAGGGAATATAAACGAGATAAGACCTGTTTCAATACGTCGCGGCCGAAGTCTGTCCGGATATAGGTTACGTTAGGCCTGCCGGCCTGTTCCGTTGCGGTAAAGACCAGGGTAGGGGACTGGCCGTCGAGCAGGTGGTAATGCGGAGGTATGGCAAGCCGGCGGTCTAATACGACCCGTACCGGAGACGGGCCGCTCCAGTGCCTGACCGTCAGCGAAGGGTTGTCTAACAAAGCCGTGCGCGTACCGACCATGATAGCCGATACTTCGGAGCGTCTCTTATGTACCTGCTGAAGCATCAGGGGGGAGGAGAAGAGCACGGGACGCTCCGAGGCATCGGTGCGCAGCCGGTCGATGAAGCCGTCGGCGCTCTGCGCCCATTTCAGGTAAATATACGGCCGCTTCAGGGTATGGCTCCGGATGAAGACTTTGTTCAGCTCACGGGCTTCGGCTTCCAGCACGCCGGTTATCACCTCTATCCCGGCCTGGCGCAGGCGGAGGATTCCCCTGCCTGAGACTTCCGGATAAGGATCCGGACAGCCTATCACTACCCGGGGAATCTGTTTATGGATGATCAGTTCGGTACAGGGAGGCGTCAGGCCGTAATGACTGCAAGGCTCCAGATTGACGTAAAGCGTGGCGCTTCGCAGCAGCGCTTCGTCTGCTACAGAGGCAACGGCATTGACTTCCGCGTGCGCTCCGCCGTATTGGCGGTGGAATCCTTCTCCGATAATCTTCCCCTTATGTACAATCACCGCCCCGACCATCGGATTGGGGTTAACCTTCCCCCTGCCATGCCGGGCGAGTGCGAGGCAGCGCTCCATGTATTTTTCTTCTGCTTCCATGCATTATAGATATATGTCGATGTTTTTCATTATATTTGCCGTCAAATAACCGGTATGACTGAAACGCTTGCCTATATAAACCAATCCTTGGAAACGCTCTATCCCGCGGGCGAAATACAAGGCTTTACCCGCCTGATCATGGCCCATGTCTGTGGTTTGCAGCCTTACCAGCTTCTGATGAGCAAAGATAAGGAATTATCCGATACGCAAAAGCGTGAAATCTGCCGGATAGTCGAACGCCTCAGGCAGTGGGAGCCGGTTCAGTATATCCTGGGCGAAGCCTCTTTTTACGGACTGAGCTTTCGCGTAAGCCCGGAAGTCTTGATCCCCCGGCCCGAAACCGAAGAATTAGTTGCCCGTATCATACACGAACATGCCCGCAGGAAAGTAAGCATATTGGATGTAGGGACGGGGAGTGGATGCATCGCCCTCTCCCTGGCCCGCCACCTGCCGGATTCCGAAGTGACAGGCCTTGATATATCCGCCGGAGCCTTACGTATCGCCGAAGAGAATGCCCGGAGAAACCGGCTTTCCGCTACTTTCGTCCGGACAGATATCCTGCTTGCCCACCAGGCTGCGGAGGCTGTCGCGGGAGAATGGGATATCATCGTAAGCAACCCTCCTTATGTGAAAGAGAGCGAGAAGGCAGAGATGGAGCGGAATGTCCTCCGGTACGAGCCACCGCAGGCCTTGTTTGTCTCCGATGAAGACCCGCTGGTGTTCTATCGCGCAATCGCCCGCCTGGCGAAAAAAAAACTGAAGAAGGACGGAACGCTATACTTCGAAATCAATGCGATGCTGGGAAAAGAAACACTCGGCGCACTGAAAGAAGAAGGATACCGTACGAGTGAACTTATCCGTGATTTATCAGGAAAAGACAGATTTATAAAAGCAAAAGAATGAAACCAACAGATGAAACCAAAATGCTGCACCGCATGGCCGCTTATTGTTCTACGGCAGAAAGATGTATCCTGGATGTACAACAAAAGATACAAGCGGCAGGACTGACGCCCGAAGCCGGCGAATCGATTATTGCTGCCCTGAAGGAAGACGGATTTATCGACGAAAAGCGTTATGCCCGCTGCTTTGTCAAAGATAAACTCTGCTTTAACAAATGGGGACGCATCCGGATAACGTATGAACTGAACAAAAAGAATATACCCCCGGAGATAGGCCGGGAAGTGCTGGATGCGAT
This sequence comes from Tannerellaceae bacterium, assembly GCA_031269535.1. GTDB lineage: Bacteria > Bacteroidota > Bacteroidia > Bacteroidales > Tannerellaceae > DFXE01. The sequence continues at coordinate 1,169 of JAISZA010000160.1, read as the reverse complement.
AGACGAGACGACCTATAACTCTGTCCTCTTTTCGGTATTGAAAGAGAAGAAAAAAACAGTCCACCGAAAAGACGAACAAGAGGTGTTTGCCCAGCTGCTACGCTTTGCTGCCGGACGGGGCTTCGAAAACGAGAAGATCATCCCCTGCCTGCGCCGGCTATTGGCAGACAATGATTATGCGGATGATCTGGGATGACCTGCTCAACCTCTTTTTCCCCAGACTGTGCGTACTATGCAGGGAGCCTCTGACGGCGGGCGAAGAACAGATTTGCCTGCAATGCCTTTGCGACCTGCCTTATACCCGCTTCTTTTACAGGGAAGAGAATCCCGTCGGCAGCTTGTTTGCCGGTAAGGCCCCTGTCGCGAATGCCACCGCTTTTCTCCATTACGAAAAAGGCGGCAAGGTGCAGCATCTCATCCATGCCTTTAAATATCGGGGGAATAGAGAATTAGCCTGTCAGCTTGGACGGCAGGCTGCACGGGCGCTGGAGTCGCATACGGCGTATCAGTCTGTCGATTTTCTGATCCCCGTTCCCCTCCATCCGAAGAGGAGGAAGAAGCGGGGGTATAACCAGTCTGAATACCTCTGCCGGGGCATCGCTTCCGTCCTGCATATTCCCATACATACCACCGCCCTTCAGCGCCGCATAAAGACCGGAACACAAACCCGTAAATCCCTGTACGAGCGTTGGCTGAATATGCAGGACGTATTCGTACTCGAAGAGGCGGAAACCCTGAGAGGATGCCATATCCTACTGGTGGACGATGTCGTCACTTCCGGCTCTACCCTCTCCTCATGCGTGGAGACACTGGGGGCCGTCCCCGGCATCCGGATCAGTATTTTAGCGCTTGCCATGGCATAGCACCTGTCATGGCTTTTGAAAAGCATATTAAAACCGCGCGAAGTATAAAAACGAAATGTGCAGAATAAACCCTCGTTTATTTTGCACAAAAACAGAGGAGTTTTTGTCTGCCTCGTATGAGTTCCGTTACAACAGCGTCACGCGCCGGACAGAGTACCGCGAAAAGAAGGTATCCTGATCAATCTCGACGGCGGCACAGATCATGAACATTCTGTGCCTCAGAACGCGCCTCGTGATGAGCCCCGGAGGCAATGTCAGGCTGGGAATTCTGCTCAGAAAAGAAGGGTTCCCGGTGCTGAAAAAGCA
>JAISZA010000134.1 GCA_031269535.1 Tannerellaceae bacterium | reverse complement strand
ATGATACTGATTACAGCTTTTTTCGCAGGTATTTCCTTAGCGGAATATCGTAAAATTTCATGGCGGCGTACGAGATCAGTAGCGTCGTTACAAAAACGGCATACGGAACCCAGCCTGCCTGGGCGAGGGTATATTTCGTGTCTGATACCCAGGCGGTATGCACATAACAAAGCGGATAGTTCACGAGATAGACAGGATAGGAAATGTCTCCCAGCAATTTGCATAAACGCGAGGCTGATTTTCCTTTCACCTTTCCACCGGCTCCCATAGCTACAATCAGGGGAAAAACAAGGAGAATGACAGCTGCTTCATAGATTCCGTTCTTCCACAAGGAGCCGGCTCCCCCGACCCGTGGCATGACGAGAACCACCACCAGTAACAGGCTGCACCACAGAAAGGTTCGTGGTATATGGATGACTTTGCCGAGACGGTACAGCAGCAAACCGGCGAAAAACGGATACATCAGCCTCGTAAAGCCGACATGCAGATGATGGGCATCCACCGTCCAGCCTCCGATGACGTCGCCCTGTGTCAGGGTGAGATGCAGCGTGGCACAGGCAGCTACCAGAACTAAAATAGTAAGCGCCGTCGTCGAAAATTTCCGGATAAAGAGCGCATAAAGCAGATTGGCAATGTATTCGAATGCTAATGTCCAGGTGGGTGCGTCCAGGGTGTACATTTCCTGCCAGCCCCTGATATCGATGGATGGAGGCGTTGGAATCATCAGAATCCCAAGAACGGCATATAACAAGACTTGCCACAGCGGAACGTTCCGGATAAGCGGAAACACTTCGGATGCTCCGAAATAGAACATGACAAGGCCAAGCACAGTCCCGAAGACAACCATGGGATGAAGCCTGAATATGCGTCGTTTCAGGAAGTTGGCTACACTCATTCTGCTCCAGCGGTCGTCGTAGGCATAACCGATGACGAAACCCGAAAGTACAAAAAAGAAATCGACTGCAAGATATGCGTGATTAAACAGCTGGTCGAATCTGCCGGTTTCGCTTGTCACATAATATGCTTCGGAAACGTGAAAACCCAGTACCATGACAGCCGCTATTCCCCGCAATCCATCAAGTATCTCGTAATGAGGTTTCGCCTGTGATAAATTCATCTGATTTATTTTTTTATGCTGCAAAAGTAAGCATTATTTCCCTCAAAAAGCGGAGCATATTCTGAGAGGGGTGCATTTGAGAAAGTCCGTTCGGAGGAAAAATAAAAGGGCGTCCTTAATCAAGAGGGCGCCCTTAATTGGGTCCGGACTTTTAGTGAACAATAAATCTGAACGTTTTTCTGTTTCCGTCTTTTTCCGCCATCAGGAAATATATGCCGGTAGAAATCTGTTGCTGAAGGACTTCTTCGGGCGAGTTAATTCTGAAACGGGCCACTAATTGACCTTGGGTGTTGATCAGCACGGCCGTATAAGCTTCCAGGTTCAGCATCCGGATCGAGCCGTCGGCATACCATACCTTGGCTGGCTGGCCGGCAGACGATTCAATACCGGTTGAAATTCCTGTTGTTGTGAAAGTTACATATAAGGTCGATACCGTTTCCATTGTTCCGTTGATCATACGCACGACGTCGATATCGGCCTCATAAAGGGTTCTGGGCTTCAATCCGTTAATTTCCAAATGGATGTTATCACCGGCGGCTCGTAAACCACTGATGTTTGCTATGGAGCCATCGGGATTTACCTTGATTTCGGCTACCGGTATGCGCTGACTGCCTGAAATTTCGAACAAGCGGATTAAATAATAAGACGCCTCTGAAAGTATCGGGAAAGAAAGCGTTGCGCTATTGTCGCTTATATCAATCACTTCTACAGTCGCTACGTTCTCTCGTACCGTAACATGGCAGTCGGCATCCATCCCATTGGGAAGTGTTGCCGTTATAACCGTCGTACCCGGAGACTGTGCCGTGATGAGGCCATTCTCATCTACAGAAGCGACAGACGGTATGCTTGATATCCAGCTTACGGATTGGTAACCGGCATTTTCGGGCAGGACAGTTGCCGTGAGCTGCAGCGTTTCGCCTATGGTCAGCTCAGCTGTTTCATGGCTGAGCGTAAGGCCGGTAACCGGTATAGCCGTACTCTCAACGGTAACCGTGATATCTTTTGTCACCACCCGGCCGTTGGAGTTAAACTTCAGCCTGAGGGTTGTGTTTCCGGATACCTGTGTTTTTCTCACAGGAGTAATGACCAGCGAATCATTCCGTACGATTGCGTTAATCAGTCCCGTATTGTATCCGGTGAGGATACTCTTTACGATGGCAGCGTCAAGATTATCGGCATCAGAAACCTTATCTCCCAGATAGATACGGGTTGCTTTCGTAAGGGAGATATCGGTCAGTCCGGCAGAGACGACCGGGGCTGCATTGTCGGGGAAGACGGGCAAAGCGGGGAACCAGTGGTGGTCGTCCATCGGATAGCTTACGACTTCCTTCGTTGCCGGGTTAATCCGGATGGTCTGGTATTTTTTCGAGCTGAAAGCACGGAACAGGAAGGCATAAATTGCGTTGCTCACAGGGTCGATACGGAATGCCGTACCGTAGAATCCCCATTTACCATCGTCGTAGTCCGCTAAATCATAGACAATTTCAGTCTGTCCACTTTCAATATCGTACGCGTAAATCCGGGTAGAGCTAAACCAGCCTGCATCGTCTTTCCAGTAGAGTTTATTCTCCTGTTTGCTTGAGCAGAAACCATCCGCCGTCCATGCATACCATGAGTTGGGGACAGCATATCCTGCGGGAAGGGTAATACGGGTGGTATCCAATGTCCAGGGATTGAGTTTGATAATATAGTCTTCAGCGTTGCCCGCACCACTTATATCAGAAGCCACGCTGAGCCACAGATTACCGTCTTTCGATTGGACAATGGAGCCGTAGCCGCGTTGATTGGCACCGTCCTGAGGAGCCTTGACAGTGGTTTGAAGTGTATGGGTGTTTGCATCTATCACCAGCAGGCCGTTTTGCTGGTTAACGGCAAATACACGGTCGCCAACCCGGAGCATGGTGCCGGTTTGCCCCATATACAGGTCGCCCGGGTTGCTTCCGGTTCCTTCCAGTTGTTCTCCGATGGTCTGGTTGTCTATATCGTAAAGCCAGATACCGTTGCTTGTCCGGATATAGCCTTTATGTTCATCCACGCCCAGGAAGCTGCGGCCGTCGGCATCCGTTCCGAGAGTCTGAAATTCTTTCAGCGATTTGACTGTTTCCGCATCGGTAACGGCCAGCCGGCTACCTGTTATGCTTGCATTGATGTCTTTATCCTGCTTGGAAACGATATAGAATTTACCGCCGTAAATGGTTCCGTACTGCGAAGTGGCACCCAGTTCTTTGCCCGGGTTTTCGCGGCGATAGACATTACAGACCCATTGTCCGTCGTTTGTCAGGAAGTTGAGCGAACTGTTCTAGTGCCCGAACCAGTCTTCGTTGACAAAGAAAACGCCACGGGTATAATCCACTTCACCAACACTAACCAGACAGGATTGCTGAGCTCCGCCGTCTTTCGAATAAGCGGTAATGGTAGCGCTACCAACTTTCAAGGCTTTTACGACGCCATTCGCATTGACATCCGCTATGGAATAATCATCCGATTTCCATGTAAGTCGTTTATTGGTTGTGTTTTCAGGTAAGACTTCCGCCTTAATGACCCATTCGTCGCCGATCAGTAGCGATTGGCTGCCTGTTTCCAGTCTGATTTCTTCGGCAATCTGATTCCTGACGGTAAGCTCGCAGGTGTCTTTAAGCGCCGGAGAATCGGCGCCTGCTACGATAATCCGGGTAGCGCCTGCTTTCAGGGCTTTCACATTCCCGTTTTCATCCACTTCAGCAACCGTCTTGTCCGAAGAAGTCCAGGTAACAAAGGGATAAGCATTGGCGGGTAAAACCGTCGCACGCAAACTAAATACATCTCCTACAATTAAATCTTTTTCTTTTTCACCGAGCGAAATGGAGGTTGCATTATCGACTACATGCACCAGACAGGTATCGACAAAACCACCATCGGTGGTAGAGAAAAAGACTTTGCTATCCCCCGGAGCCAGGGCTTTGATGTACGTAGAGCCGGGCGAATAGAGGCCAACAACCGTCTCATCCTCAAAAGCCATCGAGAAGGTCTGGAGTGTGGCGTCGTCCGGCGTTATGGTATTATACGGATACCACATATTGTTTACCTTTTTCCATACTTCTTTCTGGTCTTCCCTCAGAGCGAAACCGGTAACATGGATCGTATCAACGATAGTCAGCTCGCATTGAGCCGTGAAGCCGCCGTCCTGCGTTGTTCCTGTAATGGTAACCAGACCAAGGCCCTTGAGGGTAACTATTCCATAGGTGTTTACCGTTGCCCTATCTTCGTCCGACGATGTCCAGAGGATCGTTTTATTACTGGCGTTAGAAGGAGTAATGGTCTTTGCCGGTATGGAATATGTTTTTTTCGGCAAGGCGACAGTTTTAGCTGTTTCACTGAAAGTCAGGCCGGTTACATGAATGGTTCCGACTCTGACGAGCACTGAATCTTTCAATGAAGCGTCGTCTGTCGATTGGGCGAAAATATGCGTTTCACCCGCTGCAACGGCCGTTATCATACCGTATGTGCTTACGGTTGCAACAGCCGCGTCTCCGGATGTCCATGTAATTTTTGTATTGCTGGCATCCGACGGAGAGAATGTGCCTGCCAAACTAAAGGTGGCAGGGGCGTCCAACTCTACCGTATCTGCATTAAGCTTAAATCCGGTAGCCGGATTGAAGACAACCGTCACTTCGCAGGAATCGACAAATCCGCCATCGGATGAGGTAACGCGGAGTTTGCTGGTGCCCGGATTCAGGCCGGTCAGGATAACGTAATCTGAATATTGAGAACGCTGAACGATGTTGGCAGGCTCATCCATTGACCATGAAATGCTTTTATTGCTTGCGTCCGGAGGCAGGAAATGTACCCGTATTGTATCTCTCCGATTAACAAAAACCGTTGAAGTGTGCTTACTGAGCGTAATACCGGTCAGCAGCTCATTGACAACCGTAAGCTTACAGGTATCCGTAAAATTGCCCTCCGCAGAGGTTACAATAATATCTGTTTCGCCTGTGTTGCGTGCGGAAATACTTCCCGACGTGGCATTTACGGAAGCAACCGTCGTATTGGACGATTTCCAGCTCACTTGTTTGTTTGTTGCGTCAGCGGGAGTAAAAACGACATCCAGTGTGTCAACTCCTCCTTTTTTCATTGTCAGCTCCTTGCGGGCAAGAGAAATACTTTCCAGACTCCGGGTGATGGCGATTTCTATATTTTTCTTAGATACGGCACCGTTGGAAATTGCATAGAAAGAGAGTTGTCCGTTTCCGCTGCGACCTGCCTGGGGAGTAATGATCAGATTTTCGTCCGTAACCTCAGCGGTAACCAATGAGGTATTATCGGAAGTTACCTTTTTGTCAATATTGTAATACAGGTTATCCGGGTCGGAGATATTTCCCCGGAACGGAATGACAAGCGGATTCGCGTTCATGGCAAAAGTATATTGTCCTGCCAGACCACTCAGATTGGCCGGTTTGTCGGGATAAGCGATGTGCAGGGTGTTGCCTTCCAGTGCGGGAGAATAGGTGTTCAGTACATCTCCATTCCGGCAGTCAACCATATAAACTCTGTTTCCGACTGTCGGGCCGCTTGTTATATCAGCCGAAACCGTCAATTGGTTCAATGGATAGTTCATACTGATGGCAGCCTTTGAAAACGACAAGCCCGCCTCATTCGGTAACGAAAAGAAAGGAGCTTCAATTGAAGCAGGCTGCCCGATCTCGTATTTAAAAACATTTCCGGCATGAACCCAATATAAGACATTCTCGCGGGTATCTGCAAAAAACAGCCGGGCGTTCCAGTCGTTCCAGTCTGAAGAAAGAGAGGCGTTGGCAGGCAGTGTAATATTCCAGGTTTCCAGTGTTTCGGGGTTAATCCTCGACAAAAGCGTTCCTGCACCTGCCCAGACTGTTCCGTCCGGACTTTGGGCCAGGAACAGATAATCGCCGCTGATGGTCTTTTTTACCGTATTGGTTTCGGCATTTATCACAAGGATTCCTTTATTTTTTTGTATGGCAAAAACACAGCCTTTTGAATACAGCATTGTTCCTGTTTCGTCTCCCAGAGCCGTAACCGCTTGTCCCAGCGAAGCTGTGCCGCCGGTATGAACGATATAAATTCCGTCAGCTGTTCCCAGGTAAGCCTTTTGTTCGTTTATTCCCACAAACGAACGTCCGTCGGTCAGGGAAAGGCTGGTTTGCTGTGTCAGTTTTTTAGCATCCGCTATAATCAAACGGTTATCCGAAACGATATACATGTTTGAACCGAATATGGAAACGCTATACGTATGGGCGTCGAGCGAGAGGGAAGGATTCGCTTCGCCATACACATCGTAAGCCGGTTTTCCTTTTTTATCCAGGACACTCAAGATGCTTTTTTGCAGGGATGAAGACAAAATGAAGGTGCCCGAAGTATAACCGGCAGCAGGTGCGGCTACCATCTCTTTAAAGGGGCGTGTAGCCATGCCGGCCGCAAAATTCCAGCCGTCCCAGCAACCATGGGTCAGTTTACGCCCGGAGGCTCCGACTCCGCTATAACCCAGATTATTGACGTCGGTGCCTGTCCAGTACGACCAATAACTCTGATACCAGCCTGCTCCCCAATAATCCTCAGGATCACCGGCTTCGTAATTATCATAGTCGTAGCCGTAGGAGTTGGGGTGTGGTATCACCCCGTTTTCGTCGGGATAGAGTATTTCGCCTGTGTTTTTTCTTTTGACAAAGAAAACGCCGTCTCCGTTAGCGTCGTAACCGATGCCTGCAATAGCCGAGCCATAGCCGGAAGTCGTTGCGTCCGCCATCACAAAAAAGCTGGGGTCGGCTTTGGCAACGCCAAATATCAGGTCGATGCCATACGCATCTCCCTCCCACTGATATCCCCAGACCATCGCATGGGTTTCGCGGGAGTCGTTCCATTGTACAGCAAGCGCTGCCTGCTTACTTCCTTCACCTGCCCAAAGAGCGATGTCGTCGAACGTGAAATTTTGTGCCGCCCTCAACCTGGATTGTCCGGTCAAAGCCCAGGTACCGATATCGGTTTGTGACTGCAAATCAGGACGGGGATGTCCCTGTACCTGGAATGTGCTTTGGGGAATTTGCTGCTGTGCGCAAAGCCCCGCGCCCAAAAGAAGCGCAATGAGTAAAATCTGAATTCGTTTCATTTAAAAAAATAAAAGTGATTAATATTGATTTTTTAGCGGAACAAAGGTCATTGCCGTACCCTTCCCTGCGGATAAGATGCGGTTCGCTTTTGGCACAATAAATCGTTGGCCCGGTAGCGGGCGCATGGGCAGTACCCTTGTTCTGAAACATAAAAAGCCGTTTAAATTTTCATTAAACAGCTTTCAAACAATAAAAAACGGAGATAAACCAGGCAGAAAAACCTGCCCCTGTTTGTCGCCGGCTTCATTCCTCGAAAGCCTTAAACCATCATTCTGGCAGGTCTTCTGACTTACTCCCTCTCCGGAACTTCCTTCCCATTCTTTGCAGAACAGTGGCTTGAGTCTTGTCCGGAAATTTTTGGCGGAGCTTACAGCAGCGGGTCTGTTCAGGAGTTACACCTGATTCCCTTTTCAATGCGTTTCCCGATTGGGATAGCATCACCAAAATCTGAGGCAAAGATAAGAAACATTTCATAAGTCCAAAAATTTTCAGAACAGGGGGGTGCATTTCAAATTGTCGCATCGTCATTACGGGCCGTCATTGCGAAGGGAGAGTGAAGCAATCCAGACCGGGCACACCCTGGATTGCTTCGTACCTCGCAATGACGACGGAAACCCATTGAATCTGCGACAATTTGAATTGAAAATCGACGTAGTCAAATGCACCCTTCAGCCCTTTTCCCTGTCAGGATGAGTCGGACGGGGATATGTCTTGTCCGTTCCGGCTCGTTTTATTTTTATCTGTAGGGAAAATCCGGAAGTTTTTCCGGGCTGAAAGCCCAGAATACCCCAGCCCAGGGCAACGCCCTGGGTATAAAACGGAATAATCCGGTA
>JAISZA010000005.1 GCA_031269535.1 Tannerellaceae bacterium | reverse complement strand
TGTCTAACTGCGGGGCGACGAACCAGAAGTCGGTATCCTGCGCCGAGGCGGCGGCACAGTAACACAGGAGATACATGCAAAGGATTTTTGCTTTCATGATAATGCTATTTTAATGGATTATTTGTATGCGGTAAACAGCAAGGCGCAGCAAAGCCCCGGAGAGGGGTGTACCCCGGTATAAGAAAGAGCTGTATAAGCGCCTCAGAGGCGCTTCAAGGGCACGTGTTTCGGGGGGGGGGGGAAAGAAGCGCCGCGTGCGAAGATCGCACAGGCCTCATTGCAAGCGTCTTTCGGCGGCCAAGCCGCAGGATGGTGCGACGGCAGACTTATGCAATTAATTGTAGTTCTCATTCGGTTTGTTTTTAACGCATGCAAATATACAATGATTTCCGATTTTAGACTAACTATTTCAGATTTATCAATCGTCAAGGGTGCATTTGACTACACCGTCATTGCGAGGTACGAAGCAATCCAGGGGGCCCGGTGGTCTGGATTGCTTCACCCTCCAGGTTCGCAATGACGGTCGAAAACCGACGTAGTCAAATGCACCCATCGTCAATCGTCAGTCTGAAATCAGAAATCCTCCATCAGCGTATGTTGGCAATGGAAATGATGTCGGCGAATACGCCGGCGGCGGTTACGTCTTCACCTGCGCCGTATCCTTTGATAATCATGGGATAATCGTTATAGCGCTCGGTAGAGATCATAATGATATTATTGCTGCCTTCCAGTTCGTAAAAAGGGTGGTGGCGGTTTACTTCCTGCAGTCCGACCTCGCAGCGTCCTTTCTCCATTTTGGCGACCAGGCGGATGCGTTTTTTTTCTGTTTCCACCCGTCTGCGCATGGCTTCGAATCCGGCGTCTAATTCCCGGATGCGGTTCCAGAAGTCGTCGAGAGAGCCTTCGAAGTATTTTTCGGGGATGAAGAGGTTTATCTTTACATCTTCCTGTTCGACTTTATAGCCGGCTTCCCGTGTGAGGATGACCAATTTGCGTATGACATCTTTGCCGCTCAGGTCGATGCGGGGGTCGGGTTCGGCATAACGTGCTTCTTTCGCCATGAGGATGGCCCGGCTGAAAGGGATGTCGGCGCTCAGCGTATTAAAGATAAAGTTGAGGCTGCCGGATAATACCGCTTCCAGGCGCAGGATATGGTCGCCGCTGTTTATCAGGTCGTTCATCGTGTTGATAATCGGGAGGCCGGCTCCCACATTAGTCTCGAAGAGGTATTTGATGTCGCGCTGGCGGGCCGTCTCTTTCAGCTTTACATAATTGGCGTACGGCGAAGAGGCGGCTATCTTATTGGCGGCCACTACCGAAATATTATTCTTCAGTAGTTCCTCATAAATATCGGCTATTTCCGAACTGGCTGTGCAATCGACAAAAACGGAGTTGAAGATATTCATTTTCAATATCTCTTCGCATAAATACCGGGGCGAGCTGGGCGCTCCTTTCTCCTTCAGTTGCCGGATGCAGTTGTCTAAGTTCAATCCTTCGCGGCAGAGGAGTAGCCTGGTCGAGTTGGCCACGCCTACCACCCGCAGTTTAAGGCTGTTTTGCTCCATCAGCATGGCTTGCTGGATACGGATTTGTTCGAGCAGTTTTCCTCCTACGGTGCCTACTCCGGTGATAAAAAGATTCAGCACTTTGTATTCGGAAAGAAAGAAAGAGTCGTGTATCGAGTTAAGCGCCTTGCGCAGGTATTTCAGCTTGATAACGAAAGAGATGTTCGTCTCCGAAGCGCCCTGGGCGCAGGCAATCACGCTGATGCCGGCGCGGCCCAGTGTGCCGAACAGCCTGCCGGCGATGCCGGGTGTGCGTTTCATATTCTCGCCGACAATGGCTACGGTAGCCAGTTCTCTCTCAGCCGTTATGTCGCTGATCTCACCTTGTGCACGTTCCAGCGCAAACTCTTCGTTCAGTACTTCGACCGAGAGCGCTGCATCGGCGTTGCGGACGGCAAAAGTGGTATTGTTCTCGGAGCTGGCCTGCGAGACCATGAATACGCTTATCCCGTTCTTCGCCAGTGTCTTGAATATGCGGTAATTGATGCCTATCACGCCTACCATGCCCAGGCCCTGCACCGTAATAAGGCAGGTATCGTTGATAGAAGAGATGCCTTTGATCATCGACTTCCCCGATTCGGGATTCCGCTCTTTCGAGATATACGTGCCCGGTGCCTCGGTGTTGAATGTATTGCGGATGCGGATGGGGATATTCTTATGGTAAACCGGGTAAATCGTCGGCGGATAAATCACTTTGGCGCCGAAGTTGCACAACTCCATCGCTTCAGTGAAAGTCAGCCGGTCGATCACGTATGCCGAGTTGATGATGCGTGGGTCGGCAGTCATAAAACCATCCACATCCGTCCATATCTCTAAGACAGAGGCATCGAGGGCTGTTGCCAGAATCGCCGCCGTATAATCCGAGCCTCCTCTCCCCAGGTTGGTGACTTCGCCGTTCTCCCGGCTGGAAGAGATGAAACCGGAGACAACCGATACTCCGGGCAGCGGGCTGAAAGTTTGTTTTATCAACTGATTCGTCAGTTCAAAATCGACAATATGCTTGCTGAACTGTTTGATAGTCTTGATAAATCTGCGTGAGTCGAACAACTGTGCCCCGCGGACGACATTCGATACAATCAGGGAAGATATCCGCTCGCCATAGCTCACAATCGTGTCGGAGGTCTTGGGTGAGAGATCATTGATAAGAAACACCCCTTTCAATATGTTCGACAATTCGTCGAGCAGGCTCATGACTTCGCGGCAGACCCGGTCTTGCTGCTCCGTTCCGGGGACTACTCCCCGGATGATTCCGACATGGCGGCTGATGATTTCCGCCAGTCCGGTTTCGTACTCCGGATCACCTTCCGAAGCCAGGGTGGAAGTGGCAAGCAGTTTGTCTGTTATCCCTCCCAGCGCCGAGACCACCACTACGACAGGCTCCTGAAGAGCCTCTATAATCTTCTTCACATTTAAAATGCTCTCTACGGAACCTACGGATGTCCCGCCGAACTTTAATACTTTCATCGTATATGTTTTAATGTATGTATGTTTGAAAAGCGAACCGTCTGAACACGGTACGGGAAAAAGCCGCCACGCAGAGGTGGCTGGTCTTGCTGTTTTGTATTATTTTTTGCCCCCGGAGGGGGTGGTGGGCATTAACGCCCACGTATAATATGCATACGCTGCATTGATCATGAATCTTACTGTCTTATTTGTTTTGCAGGTACAATATTACGCATTATTTTTTATACAGAGACAATAATACGGAAAAATGACGGGGTTTAACGGTTTTTAGCAGGAGCAGGAGGGAAAGAAGCGATTACCTCCGAGGCTTTTGCCAGTGCTTCGTTGATGTGGGTGCAGATATTTTCGTCGCCAATCTTCCGGTCGAAGCCGGCTTTGGTCAGTACGCCATACACTTTGGGGTTGACGCCCGAAAGGATGAGATGGATATTTTCCGCCTGCGAAAGCCTGAACAGGCTCTCCAGGTTATGCAGCCCGGTGGAGTCCATAAAAGGTACTTTGCGCATCCGGAGGATACGTACTTTGGGCTTGTCGCCGAGCGATTGCATCACCCCGTCGAACTTATTGGCAATCCCGAAAAAGAACGGGCCGTCGATCTCATAGACCTCCACTCCCTGGGGAATGATAAGCTTTTCTTCTTCGTGCAACACTTCGCTTTCGTTCGAGAGGTCGATTACATCCCTTGCCACCGAGACACTCGTCGTCTCCATCACCCGCCTCATAAAGAGGAACATGGCGATGAGCAAACCTATCTCGATAGCGATTGTCAGGTCGAAGATAACCGTCAGGAAAAACGTCACCAGCAAAACGGATACATCGCTCCTGGGATTCTTCAGGAGCGAACGGAACGTGCGCCATTCGCTCATATTATAGGATACGATGATCAGCACACCGGCCAGACAGGCCATCGGTATATGCCGGGTGAGCGGCCCCAGAAAAAGAAGGATAAGCAGCAGGACTACCGCATGGACGATGCCTGCCACAGGCGTACGCCCGCCGTTGTTGATATTCGTCATCGTACGGGCAATGGCGCCCGTGACGGGGATACCGCCGAAGATGGGAACCACGATATTGGCAGCTCCCTGCGCTATCAGCTCGGTGTTGGAATGATGTTTGTCGCCTGTCACACCGTCGGCTACCGTTGCCGACAGGAGCGACTCGATAGCTCCCAGCATGGCGATAGTAAAGGCGGAAGGAAGCAATTGGTTGATTGTCTCCATATTAAACGAGAGCGCTTCAGGCTGTGGCAGCGAGGCTTTGATGGTGAATAGGTCGCCTATCGTCTGTATCGAACTGATGCCGAACCAATGCCGCAGCAGGTAAACGACAAGCGTCATCACGACAATGGCAATGAGCGAACCGGGTATTTTCCCCGATAGTTTCGGGGCATACACAATGATGGCGATACTCAGCAGCCCGACGAATAGCGGCCAGGGATTGAAGGTATGGAGATGTTCGGCATAGACCACCCATTTCGAGATGAAATCGGCCGGCACCTTCGTGATACTCAGCCCGAAGAGGTCTTTCATCTGTGTAGTGAAAATGGTCAGGGCGATGCCGCTGGTGAATCCGACGACGATCGGGTAAGGGATGAACCGGATAATCGTCCCCAGCCTCAGCGCACCCATCACCATCAGCATAATACCCGCCATTACCGTAGCGATAGCAAGCCCTCCCACCCCGAAATTCTGGATGATACCATATACTATCACGATAAACGCGCCCGTAGGCCCGCCAATCTGCACATTGCTCCCGCCCAGGAACGACACGATAAACCCACCGATAAATGCCGTAATCAGCCCCTTTTCGGGGCTTACTCCCGAAGCAATACCAAAAGCAATGGCCAGCGGAAGCGCCACGATCCCGACAATGACCCCCGCCATCAGGTCGCCGACAAATCGTTCTTTCGAATAATTCTTCAGCGAGGCAAACAGTTTAGGCTGAAAATCAATTTTATCCTTTATCCACATAGTAAGTTTTTTATACACGCTGCAAAGATAAACGAAAAAGCGATGCATCCGAACAAATTGTCAAAACTATCAAAATGTCATTTTTTGCTATTCAGAAAACCGGTTTTTTGCCGTCCGTCTCTCCTCCGGGCGCAAAAAACGCCTTAATCCGAGGGACTTGAAAAAGCAGAATGCTTTTTCAAGTGAGTAACTAATAGTAAATAGTGAATAGTACCTCTCTGAAAATGTCAATAAGACGTCTTTTCTTCCGAAAACAGTGCATTCTGATATTTCCGCTTGTAACTCGTAACTTGTATCTCGTAACTATAAAAAAAACTGATTTTAACTGAATTTTCTGCTATATTGGATGTCCTTAACCTTTCATCAGCCTCTTTCCGGAAAATCATTGCGATGATTTCCCGGAATCATTGCAATGAAATTTCCAAATCACCGCAATGATTTCCTGGAATTATTGCAATGAAATCCCCGAAAACAGCGGATCGGATTACCGGAATACGTATAATTCTTTTTATAAAATAACAGAGCTGTCTGAATTAACTTTAAAATACAATGACAATATGATAGCTGAACTATCCGTTTAACTATTAAAAAGCATACGAATTAACCGGATTTAGAATCAGTTAATACTTATTGACACGGGCAT
>JAISZA010000003.1 GCA_031269535.1 Tannerellaceae bacterium | reverse complement strand
AGGTTGTAACGGAACTCATACCCGGCCGCCAGAAACTCCTCCGTTTGTGTGCAAAATAAAGGAACGTTTATTCTGCACAGGCATAAAGGCGGATTAAACTAAGTCAATATAATGAAAATAAAGTTCTTACAGGAATACTCAATATAATAATTAGCAAATCAGATGAGAATGAAAAAAGCATTTTATTTCCTTGCAGCGGCGGCTCTGTCGGCTGCCGCCTTTACGGCCTGTACCGGTGATGAGTATGCGGCCACACCGGAAAAAATCCCCCTGACTGCGGAAGAAGAAGGCGAGCCTACGTATGCCACCTTTACTTTCAGACTGGACGACGAGGGCGCCGCCACGCGGGCCCCGATGGTGACCGACGAATATGAACCCGCCCCACCTCTTACTTCTTTCAGCAGCATCCGGTTGTTGGTGTTTGAAGACAGAGCGAACGATCGGGGCCTGTGTTTAGCGGATACCCTGATTACTGCTTTCGGAACCGAGCCGTACCCACCGGAGGGGCAGTCGGCTACCGTAGTGATGACCTCCGGCCAGAAAAGAGTCCTGGTGATTGCCAATACTGCGGGGAAGACGAAGATCGAGAATCTGCTGGCAAGGGCAGTAGCATACGAAGGAATCACTTATGCCGATTTCCTGGCCTCCCGTAATCTCTATGATATCGGAATTCCTGCTGTGGCAGCGGGTGTTCCTGTCACCGGTCTTGATCTCAGCGAATTAGTCCCAACAGATGCCCCTGCTTCCTCTATGGTGTACAGCAGCAAAGATTCGGTAACCCTTCAACCGAGTATTACTTATGGGACATCGAGAAACGGTATAGGCCCAGACGACAATCATTTTGAGATTATGCTCAGACGACCGGTAGCCAAGGTGACGGTTGCGACCACCCAGACCTCACCCATTCAAGTAGATTCAGAGCAGGGCTGGCTGCAGAACCTGAAATACAGAATACAGAATGTAAACCGTTCGCTTTATCTGTTTCAGCAGACAGCGGGTGGTTCGGTCGTAACTCCCAATAATCAGCTTTATCCTGCGTATGTGAATGATGATTCTCCTTTTATTCCTTATTTTTACCGGGGCTATGATTATACCGATCTGTTACCCGCTTCCTCAGCAACCAGGCCCGTTTATATTACCGAAAATGTTCAGCCAATAAGTAGTTACCGCGGTGCCACTTATGCCGAGGTTGAAGCTGTTTATGTTCCGAATCTCTGGTATGTGATTGATGACTTCTCGTTTAATTCGGGGTCGCGGTTTACCGGTATTACCCGTCCGGATCAATTTATTGCGGGCAGTGATTTTTACCGGCTGGATCCATATAGCTACTGGAATACTTATTCTGGTGATAGTATCAACACAAGCTCCATTTTTACCGACAGCTTAAAAGCATATAAAGCAGCTTACTGTCTAAAATATGCTACGGAATCGGGCTTTGATATCAACAATCTGGATGGAGATTTGAAAGAAAGCGTCTGGAAATATACTGGAGGCAAATGTTATTACAGGATTGATTTCCGTGAATCTTTTTCCTCCCGGATGAGTATATTACGTAATCATCATTATATACTGAACATCTCATCTTTCAGTGAGTTAGGGGATAATATTCCTATTTTCATCATACGGGTGGACGACGGGACGGGGACGGAGGATACATCACCCACTTATATAACCGCATCGGTTACTGTGGAACCCTGGATAAATGATTACTATACAATTCCGGCTACCCCTTATACACCATTTTAGCGTTTGTAAAAAACATCGGACGAAAAAACAGAAGGAGGCTGTTTCGAAAATCGGGGCAGCCTCTTTTACTTCAATCCACGATCCTTACGGCTCCTTTATCGGCGGAGGAGTGAAGAAGGCTGAATGAAATGCACCCACTTGTAAACGTAAGTTGTAAAAATAATTACTACCTTTGTTTTCTTTTAGGAATATTTACACAATAAATAGAACTGGTATGAAAATTACAACAAACAAATTCGTTTCGGTAACGTATGATTTAAACGTAGGTGAAGGGAATGAGCGCGAATTAATGGAGAGAGCAACCCGCGAAACACCTCTGAGTTTCATTTTCGGAACCGGGTCGATGCTTCCCGCCTTTGAAGATGAACTAACGGGATTAGAGGTAGGTGATACCTTCAGGTTCACGATATTTCCTGCCGATGCGTATGGAGAATACAATGAGGAACACCTGATGGAACTCCCTAAAAATGTTTTTGAGGTGGACGGACAATTCGACTCAAAGATGGTGAAGGAAGGGAATATACTCCCTATGATGGATTCGAACGGCAATCGCCTGAACGGTTCTGTTATGGAAGTAAAAGATGATATTGTGCTGATAGATTTCAATCATCCTTTAGCAGGGGAGACCTTGCATTTTGAGGGTACCGTGATCGATGTGCATGAACCTACGGCAGAAGAAGTCGCAGCGCTTGCGAACTGTAGCTGCGATTGTGGAGATGATGGCTGCGACAGTTGCTCCGGTTGCAACTGATACCTCCTCTCTATGTTTAATTCCTTTGGAAACATATTTCGTTTAACCTCGTTCGGAGAATCGCACGGAAGCGCCATCGGAGGTGTAATCGACGGTTGCCCGCCAGGTATCTGGCTGGACAGGGAGTTTATCCGGCATGAGCTGAGCCGTCGCCGTCCGGGTCAGTCTGCGCTGACCACGCCACGCAAGGAAGCAGACGAAGTACGTTTCCTTTCGGGTATATACGAAGGAAAGACGACGGGCACACCCATCGGCTTTCTCATACCCAACGAAAACCAGCATTCGGCAGACTACGAAGAGCTGAAAACCGTTTACCGCCCTTCACATGCCGACTATACCTACCAGCAGAAATACGGCCTCCGCGACCCTCGCGGAGGAGGGCGTTCATCGGCCCGCGAGACGGCTGCCCGCTGTGTGGCAGGAGCAATTGCCAAGCTCGTCCTGAATGAATATGCGATCCGCATCCGGGCTTATACTTCCCAGGTAGGGGAAGTCAGGCTGAAAGGCTCTTATCGCGATTACGATTTAAGTCTGACGGAGACGAATCCGGTACGTTGCCCCCATCCCGCGACGGCTTCGGAGATGGAAGCCCTCATCCGGGAAGTGAAAGCGAAAGGGGATACCGTGGGAGGAATTGTCAGTTGCGTCATACAGGGCGCACCTGCCGGCCTGGGCGAACCTGTATTCGGCAAATTACAGGCTGCTTTAGGACATGCCATGCTCACCATCAATGCGGCCAAAGGCTTCGAATACGGCGACGGCTTCGAAGCAGCGCTCTTCCGGGGCTCGGAGCATAACGATATTTTTATCAACGATAACGGAAGCATCCGTACCCGCACGAATTATTCCGGTGGTATTCAGGGAGGTATTTCCAACGGAGAGGATATTTATTTCCGCGTGGCCTTCAAGGCGGTGGCTACCCTGCTGATAGCGCAACAAACCCTCACGACGGCAGGCGAAGCGACCTTGCTGAAAGCACGCGGGCGCCACGACCCCTGTGTGCTTCCACGCGCAGTGCCCATCGTAGAATCTATGGCCGCTATTACGCTATTGGATTATTTATTGATTCAAAAAGTAAGGTAATTCCCGGAAAAAAACGTACATTTGCGAGTTATCAACAATTTCGGTTACTTATCAACAGGTATGATTATATATCTATATTAATATGTAGTTTTGCACACGAATTTAGTTAGACAAAACAAATATGGGAAAAATTATTGCAATTGCAAACCAAAAAGGTGGTGTAGGAAAGACTACAACTACAATTAATTTAGCAGCATCACTGGCTGTTCTTGAAAAGAAAGTGCTTGTAGTGGACGCTGATCCGCAGGCAAATGCTTCGTCTGGCTTAGGTGTAGATATCCGGAATGTGAATCTTTCGATTTACCAGTGCCTGGTTGATGACGAAAACCCTGCACGTGCCATTGTGCCGACGGAAGTGGAACGCCTGGAGGTAATCCCTTCGCACATCGACCTCGTCGGTGCTGAAATTGAGATGCTGAATATGAACAACAGGGAACAGATATTGAAACGGGTGCTGCTCCCTCTGAAGGATAAATACGATTTTATCTTGATCGACTGCTCTCCTTCGCTGGGACTGATTACCGTCAATGCGCTGACAGCCGCCGACTCCATTATCATCCCCGTACAATGCGAATATTTTGCATTGGAAGGCATCAGCAAACTGCTTAATACCATTAAAATTATCAAAGCGAGGCTGAATCCTGCCCTGGAGATCGAAGGATTCCTGCTCACCATGTACGACGCCCGTCTCCGGCTGGCTAACCAGATATACGAAGAGGTCAAACGCCCGTTCCGCGATTTGGTATTCACAACTGTCATCCAGCGCAACATCAAACTAAGCGAAGCATCCAGCTACAGCAAACCTGTCTTGCTGTATGATGCGGAGTCGAAAGGCGCACTGAATCATATCCAGCTGGCGCAGGAATTAATAGATAAGAATAAGTAATAATGGTAACAATCGGTAAGAAACCGCCATTAGGACGCGGATTAGGCACCTTACTCTCCGATGTAGTGACAACGAGTGGTTCGTCGTCGATCAGCGAAATCGAACTAAGTAAGAT
Organism: Tannerellaceae bacterium; assembly: GCA_031269535.1. Taxonomy (GTDB): domain Bacteria; phylum Bacteroidota; class Bacteroidia; order Bacteroidales; family Tannerellaceae; genus DFXE01. The sequence goes on along the minus strand of JAISZA010000003.1, from coordinate 11,665 downwards.
ACAACCCAACCGGGAGCAGCCTCGTTCGGTGTTTGAAGAAGAAACACTGGAGGAACTGGTGGCGTCTATCCGCTCCGTAGGCATTATCCAACCCATTACGCTGAAAGAGCTGGACGCCGACAGCTATATGATTATCTCCGGAGAGCGCCGCTACCGGGCTTCTCTGAAGGCCGGACTGACGCATATCCCGGCCTATATCCGGACAGCGAAAGACGAAAACATACTGGAAATAGGATTGATTGAAAATATCCAGCGTGAAGACCTCAACTCCATAGAAATCGCACTGGCTTACCAGAAATTAATCGACGGCTATGGCCTGACACAGGAAAAACTGAGCGAACGGATCGGAAAGAAACGCACCACAATAGCCAACTACCTCCGCCTGCTCAAACTCCCGGCTGAAATACAGATGAGCCTGAAAGATAAAAAAATAGATATGGGCCATGCCCGCGCACTCATCCCCGTGGAAGACCCTGAAGTGCAACTGGCCCTGTTCGAACAAATACTATCTGACGGTCTGTCGGTGAGGACGGTGGAGGAACTGGTACGTGGCATAGCGGCAGGAGAAGACCTTCCGAGAAAATCTGTGAAAGAAGAAGAAGGAGTAGCCGGAAAACGACGCAACCCGATGCTCCCTGATGAATATAAAATATTGAAAGACCATTTATCCCACTTTTTTCAGACAAAAATACAATTGACATATAACGAAAACGGGAAAGGAAAAATCAGCATTCCATTTGCTTCGGAGGGAGAGCTGGAACGATTGATCGGCCTGTTTGATAAGCTGAGGTAAAAAAGGGGGTAATGGTGCAGGGAGCGGTAAAGATATGTATTCTGTTATTTTCTGTATGCTTATCAGTCTTTCCTGTAAGAGGGGACGCACAGGAAATCAATGACAGGCAGATAGTGGATGCCGACAGCCTTACCATCGGAGCCCCCCCCGACTCAGTGATGATACAAGCCGCACTGATGGCGGCGGATTCGGTTGTCGTCCGGATGGGAAAAGCGTCCGAGGCTTTTAAACCTAATTCCACGAAAGCGGTCTTATGGTCTGTTATCCCGGGAATGGGGCAGATATACAACCGGAAATACTGGAAACTGCCTTTAGTCTATGGCGGATTTATGGGTTTTATGTATGCCGTTACATGGAATGGGAAAAATTATCAGGATTATTGGAGCGCATACAAAAGCATCATGGCCGATGCACAGGCGTATAACCAGTTGCTCCAGGAAGCGAACGGCACCAGTGTAGTGTACGAATTTGATAAGGCGTGGACAGATTTCTTACCCTCAGCCGACCATAAAACGGTAGTGAATAATGCAACGTATCAGAATCTGTTCAAAAGCAGGAAGGATTTTTACCGGCGGAACCGCGACTTGTCTATTATCCTCACGGTAGGCTTCTATTTTATTTGTATGATAGATGCTTATGTGGACGCTGAATTGTTTGATTTCGATATTTCTCCGGATTTATCCATGCGGGTGGAGCCTGTGGTATCCCCACAAACGCGCTTCAGCGCACAGAATATCGGTGTGAATTGTAGTATAACGTTTTAATCGTAAGCAGTATGAAAAGAGATTACATGACTATTTTGCTTTGCTCGGTTTGTTTCTTGTTGCCGGCCGGTGTCCGGGGCGAGGAAACAACGAAGAAAGCTCCTCCTTCTGTGGTATCCAAAGATTCTCTCTGGGACGATATAGGCTTGATGCCTGAGAGTCTGGATGCCAATGTGGACAGCTTACTCCATACCTGGCATGTGCAATATTTTTCAAAGACGGAGGCGTTCTGCCACGATGAGGAAGAGAATGTCGGCTTTCCCGACGAGGTGATCAGGGAACGGCTGGACAGATTGCCCCATGTCATCCCCATGACATTCAATACCCTTGTACGCAACAGTATCGAGCTTTATACCGCCCGCCGGCGAAACCTCATACGCTATATGCTGGGGATGGCAGACTTTTACTTCCCGCTCATCGAACAGATATTGGAAGAATACAAGCTGCCTCTGGAATTAAAGTATCTGGTGGTGGTGGAAAGCGCCCTGAATCCCGTTGCTGTCTCGAGAGTCGGAGCCTGTGGGCTCTGGCAGTTTATGCTGCCGACCGGTAAAAACTATGGATTGGAAATAAACAGCCTGGTGGACGACCGCCGCGACCCGGTGAAATCCACCCATGCCGCCTGCCGGTATTTCCTGGATATGTATGCCATCTACGGAGACTGGCACCTGGTGATCGCCTCCTATAATTGTGGGCCCGGCAACGTAAATAAGGCCATACGCCGGTCGGGAGGTAAAACGGATTTCTGGCAAATCTATCCCCACCTGCCCCGCGAGACACGCTCGTATGTCCCCCTCTTTATCGCAGCCGGTTATGTGATGAATTATTATTGTGAGCATAATATCTGCCCTCTGCAGACGAATCTGCCCCTGGCGACCGATACGGTCATGGTGACCCAGATGTTGCATCTGCAGCAGGTAGCCGATATGCTGCAGATGGATATCGAACTGCTGAGGATACTGAACCCGCAATACCGCCGCGATATTGTCCCCGGCAACAACAAACCTTCTGTATTGAAACTGCCTGCCGTGGCAACATACAGCTTTGTCGATAAAGAAGATAGCTTATATGCCTACCGGAAAGACAACACGCTGGCCAATCACCTGGCGGCAGGAAAAAAAGAATCCGGAAGTTCTACCCGCGAGCAGATCGCCCATGTGGTCAAATCAGGCGAAACGATAATCACGATAGCCGATAAATACAGCCTGACCGCCCGGGATGTACGCCGGTGGAACGGATTAAACTCGAACAGAGTGGCAGCCGGGAAACGCCTGGTCCTGTATATCGACAACGGTGGAATCGCTTTCGCTCAGAATAAGAAGCCAGCGCAGGCTGCCCCCGCCACGGCCGCAGCCCCCACCACGGCCTCCAAACCTAAAACACAACAAACCACCCCCGCCTCTGCCCCCGCCACCGCAGCTGATTCAGGAAAACGCTATGTCACCTACCGGGTGAAATCAGGAGATTCGCTCTATTCTATCTCCAGAAAATATCCGGGAGTATCGGCCGACGCTCTACAAAAAGCAAACAATCTCTCCGACTCAAAAATCAAACCGGGACAACTATTAAAAATACCTGTAGGATGACACAAGAAGAAGAAGAAAGAGTTCAGAAAGAATTTGAGGAATTGCTGAAGGAATACCTCAACTCAAATCACCGACGCAAAGTGGAGCGCATAACAAAAGCATTCAACTTTGCCAACCAGGCTCATGCCGGGATGAAAAGGCTCGACGGCGACCCTTATATCATGCATCCCCTGGATGTGGCGCGTGTGGTATGCGGCGAAATGGGCCTGGGATCGACCTCTATCTGTTCGGCCCTCTTGCACGACGTAGTGGAAGATACCGACTATACGGTGGAGGATATCAAAAATATGTTTGGCGATAAAATCGCCCAGATTGTCGATGGACTGACCAAAATATCCGGCGGAATATTCGGAGACCAGGCTTCTGCACAGGCAGAGAATTTCCGCAAACTGCTCCTGACAATGAATAACGATATCCGGGTGATCCTTATAAAGATTGCAGACCGCCTGCACAATATGCGCACCTTAGGCTCCATGCCTACCGCCAAACAATACAAGATAGCCGGGGAAACCCTTTTTTTGTATGCCCCCCTGGCGCACCGGCTGGGACTTTTCGCTATCAAGACGGAATTGGAAGACCTCAGTTTCAAATACGAACATCTCCAGGAATATACCTTCATACATGACAAACTGAAGGCAACAGAAGAGACACGCAAACTGCTGTTTGACCATTTTGCCGAACCGGTGCGGGTTAAACTCGATAAAATGGGAGTTACGTATGAGATGCGGGCCCGCGTGAAATCGGCCTATTCTATCTGGAATAAGATGCAGAGCAAAGGAGTCGCTTTCGAGGATATCTATGATTTATACGCCGTCCGCGTCATTTTTGAACCCCTGCCGGATGTTGATGAAAAGAACCTCTGCTGGGATATCTATTCGGCAATTACCGATATCTACCGCATACGCCCCGACCGCATACGCGACTGGGTGAGCCGCCCCAAAGCCAACGGATACCAGGCGCTCCACCTCACCGTCATGGGCCCCGACGGACAATGGATCGAGATACAAATCCGTAGCCGGCGAATGGACGACATCGCGGAAAAAGGATTCGCCGCCCACTGGAAATACAAAGAAAACAATGTGGAAGAAGATACGGAATTGGATAAATGGCTCCAAACCATCACCGAAATACTGGAAAGCCCCGACCCGAATGCTTTAGACTTTCTGGATACGATTAAAATGAACCTTTTCACCTCCGAAATATTTGTTTTTACCCCCAAAGGCGATATCAAAACCCTGCCGCAGGGAGCAACCGCACTCGACTTTGCATATGCCTTGCATACCGATATCGGAAATAAATGCATCGGAGCCAAAATCAATCACCGGCTGGCCCCACTCAGCCATCGGCTGACAAGCGGAGACCAGATAGAGATACTGACCTCGCGCTCGCAGGAACCACAGCCGGAATGGATACACTTTGTCACAACCGCCCGGGCGCGAACCAAAATAGACTGGGCCCTCAAACGCATGCGAAAAGAAGGGGCAAGAAAAGGAGAAGAAAAAGTCGTCACCCTGCTCAGAAAAGCAGAAGTAGAAACCAATACCTCCAATATGGATAAACTGGCGCTCTTTTTCGGCTTCCGGAAACGGGAAGATTTCTTTTATTCAGTGGAGAAAGGAGACGTGACGCTCCCTGATAATATTAAAAAATTATTACGGGAGAAAAACGATAATACGTTGTTGAAATACGTAAGGCAGGCGCTGGGAATGACTCCGAAAAATCCGAAAGAGAACCAGCTCCCTCTGCCGGAAGAGAAAACGGAAAAAGCTCGCTTTGATAAATCAAAACCTTACATCCTCAGCGAAGAAGCGCTCAATCGTAATTACGTCATCGCACAGTGTTGCAAACCTATTCCGGGAGATGATGCCCTCGGTTTTATCAACGACGATAATACGGTCGTGGTACATAAACGTTCGTGCCCGATTGCCATGCGGCTGAAAAGCAGTTTCGGCGAACGCATCCTTTCTACCGAATGGAGTAGCCATCGGAACACTTCCTTCGAGGCAACACTCGAAGTAAAGGGAATCGATACCTTAGGCGTATTAAACATGATTACCAAAACCATTTCCGATGAATTCAACGTAAATATCCAACGCCTCCTGGTAGAAGCCAAAGACGGTGTGTTCGAAGGAAAGATAAAGCTGAAAGTACACGATGTGGAAGATATCCAGCGTTTGTGCGTGACCCTCTCTAAAATCAAAAATATAAAATCGATAGGGCGCGTCGCCGATTGACAAACTATGAAAATCGGGCCTGTTGATTTAGGAGAACGTCCGGTATTGCTGGCGCCCATGGAAGATGTGACGGATATGGCCTTCCGGCTGATGTGTAAACGCTTTGGCGCAGATATGGTCTATACAGAGTTTGTCTCGGGCGATGCCCTGATACGGCATGTAAACAAAACAAAGCTGAAATTAACCGTTTCAGACGACGAGCGCCCGGTGGCCATCCAGCTATACGGAAAAGAAGTGGAGCCTATGGCTGAAGCCGCCCGCATCTGCGAGGAAGCCCGTCCGGATATCATCGACCTCAATTTCGGATGCCCCGTTAAAAAAGTGGCCGGCAAAGGCGCCGGTGCCGGAATGTTGCGCAATGTACCCTTAATGCTCGACATCACAAAAGCCGTCGTGAAGGCGGTAAAGATACCGGTCACCGTAAAAACACGCCTGGGGTGGGATGCAGACAGCCAGCACATCGTCGGGCTGGCAGAAAGGCTCCAGGACTGCGGAATAGCGGCGCTCTGCATACACGGACGCACGCGGAGCCAGATGTACACGGGCGAGGCGGACTGGACACTCATCCGCAGAACAAAAGAAAACCCACGCATACAGATTCCTGTTATCGGCAATGGCGATGTTTCCTCTGCCGAAATCTGTAAAGAACGTTTCGACTCCTGCGGCGTGGATGCCGTAATGATAGGAAGGGGCAGCATCGGGCGCCCCTGGATATTCCGCGAAATAAAGCATTACCTGCAGACGGGTGAGCTGCTGCCCGCCGAAACTCCTGCCTGGTACCTCAGCATCCTCAAAGAGCAGGTAATCCAGAGCGTCGAACGCCTCGACGAACGCAGGGGCATTCTGCATATCCGCCGCCATCTGGCTGCCACCCCGCTTTTTAAAAATATTCCCGACTTCAGAAAGACCCGTGTCGCGATGCTGCGAGCAGAAAATATCAAGGATTTGTTTTCAATCATGGATAGTGTTAAATTCGATATCGTTGAATGATTTGATACATAATTAATATAATATGTTACAAAAATGAGGGTTTAGTATATAATTTAATATTATATTTGCAAAGAGTTTTTTTCATAGTATTTTAGATCTAAGGTTAACAAGTCTTTGCAAGAGAGGGATCGAGAGATCGTTTTCTTGGAAAGCACCAAAAAAAACCATTCGGAAACGGATGGTTTTTTTGTGTTTATTTCAGTTTATATGTACTTCCGGGGATGGCTTTTACCTGTCCGTTCATTTCTAATTCGAAAAGGATTCCGGAGAGTTTATATACCGGCAGATTCAGTTCGGCTGCCAGCTGATTGATGTGCATTTCTTTTTTCTCCTGTAGGACGGTAAGAATCTGCCTGCTTTCTTCGTCGTTTTCGGTGAAAAGCAAGGGGGGCTGTTGCGGCAGAGGCGGGGTAGGGGGTGCATCGGTCGCAGCCTGGACATCCCAGCACAGCGACAGGATCAGGTCTGCCGCACAGGTTATCAGCCCGGCTTTATTCTGGCGGATAATGCGGTTACAGCCTTGCGAATGTACGTCGCTGGTTCTTCCGGGAAAGGCAAAGACATCCCGTCCGTAGGAAAAGGCAATCTCTGCCGTGATCAGCGAGCCTCCCCTGTCGGCCGATTCGACGACAACGGTCGCATCGGCCAGCCCGGCAATGATGCGGTTGCGCCTGATGAAATTCGGCTTATCGGGATTGGTCCCGCTCGGAAAATCCACCAGTAAGCCTCCGTGTTCCAGCATCTCAATGGCTGTCTCCCGGTGAGCGGAAGGGTAAATACGATCCAGCCCGTGTGCCAGGATGCCCAGGGTAGGCAACTGATGCTTCAGGGCGCTCCGGTGAGCCGCGATATCGATGCCATAGGCCAGTCCGCTTACAATAAGCAGTTCAGGGATGCTTTCCGCGAGTCCGGCAATGAGTTTCTCGGTCAGCCCTCTTCCGTAATCCGTCGTTTTCCGTGTACCGACCACGCTGATGATCCGCCGGGCGTTTAAGTCCGTCTTGCCTTTGAAATAGATAAGCAGGGGGGCGTCGGGGCACTCGCGGAGGCGGAAGGGATAGTCTGCCTCGGGCAGGAAGTAACAGCTGATCTTGTTTTTTTCGATGAAAGCCAGTTCCTTTTCGGCTCTCTGTAAGACTTCCGGACGTTTTATTTCGGCGGCGAGTGTTTTGCCTATACCGGGTATTTTCTCCAGCACATGCGTTTTCTCCGTAAAAACGGCTTCTGCATCGCCTAAGGTTTGCAGGAGCTGTCGGCCCAGGACATCGCCTATCCCGTTAATCATAGTCAGGCCGATGGGGTAGATAGAGGGTTCCTTCATCGGTTCGTGCGTGTTTTTAATAACTCGTCGAAATAGTCTCCCCGCGTCAGTTTCCCGTTTTCTACCACGACGGTTTCTACTCTCCCTTTCGCCGACAGGACGCCGTCGGAAGCGCGGAAGATATCCTGGTAAAAGACTAATTTAGGGCCTTCTTTGGCAAGGCGCAGGCAGGAGACGCAGGAATCCCCGCTGCGCAGCGAGGTCTTGAATTGAATATCCACCCGCGATACAAAGGCATCTATCCCTTTCTCGTGCATCGCTCCGAAGTTTTCGCCCAGCGATTCGAGGTATTCATGCCGCGTGTGCTCCATATAGCGTTGGTAATTGGAGTTGTTGACTACTCCCTGCAAATCGCATTCGTAATCGCGCACCTTGATTGTCAGTTTGAAATCGTATTCCATCACAGCTCTGTTTTATTATTCTTCATTTGTTACGAATTTATACATTCTGTCCGAGGGACGTATCTTTTCTTTTACTTTCAGAGAGAAGCGTTCTCCTTTTACGGTTTCCTCTACCGGTTTCAGTGCTACGCGGATTTCTTCCACGGTCTGCATCAGGGCGCCGGTGGTCGGGCCGGTAATCAGGATTTCGTCTCCTGTTTTCAGCGTCTGCGACTCCATTTCAAACTCTGCGACGCCCAATCCGCCAAAATATTTGATTCCTTTTGCGACATATACTTTTCGTTTGCCGGCATTGGAGCCGTAGCGACTGCTCCATTCACCCAGGCGTTGCCCCAGGTAGTATCCGTCCCAGAATCCGCGATTGAAGACGTTGCGCAGGCGTTCGTCCCAGCCTGCGATTTTCTCCTCCGAATAGCTCCCGTCGCCATACGATTTCACCGCCTCTTTATACGTTTCCGTCACGATCCGTACGTATTCCGGCCCCCGTGCCCGGCCTTCTATCTTGAAGACGCGCACGCCGGCGTCCATCATCTTATTGATGAAATGGACGGTTTTTAAATCTTTCGGCGACATGATGTATTGGTTTTCCACCTCCAGCTCAATCCGGCTTTCTCTGTCTTTCACCGTATAGCTCCGGCGGCACAGCTGCATGCAGGCTCCCCGGTTGGCCGAAGCATTCATCTCGTGCAGGCTCAGGTAGCATTTGCCGGAGACAGCCATGCACAAAGCTCCGTGGCAGAACATCTCGATGCGTATCTGCCTGCCTCCCGGCCCTTTGATATCCTCGTCGGTGATTTGCCGGTGTATCTGCTTGACCTGATCCAGGTTCAGCTCCCGCGCCAGCACCACCACATCGGCAAAACGGGCGTAGAACTTCAGTGCTTCGGCATTGGTGATATTCAGTTGGGTAGAGAGGTGCACCTCCTGCCCGATGCGGTTGGCATAGCTCATCGCCGCCACGTCGGCCGCGATGACAGCCGATACGCCGGCCGCTTTGGCTGCGTCGATGATTTCCCTCATCAGGGCCAGGTCTTCATCATAGATGATTGTATTTACCGTAAGATAGCTTCTGACGCCATGCTCCCGGCAGATGGAAGTGATTCGCCTCAGGTCGTCCGTTGTGAAATTATTCGAAGAGCGTGCGCGCATATTCAGCCCTTCGATTCCGAAATAGACCGAATCCGCTCCTCCCTGTATCGCCGCCATCAGGGATTCATACGAACCTGCCGGCGCCATGATTTCAAACTCTTTTTCGTTCAATTTATAGTTATTATAGAGATGACAAATATAAGAATAATTTTATTCCCCTGATATGAATGCACCTACCTCCTGACAGAGGCAAGGCACAAAACCTCCAGGCTCGGAATTTCTTGCTCCGAGTCCGAAATTCATGCCGCGCAAAGTATAAAATTACATCCTTTCGGGCACTTCAATACCCAGAAGCGACATAGCCGAGCGGATCACGGCTGCGATGTTGAAGGATAAGCAGAGGCGCAGGCTCTTCAGGTCGGGATTCTCTTCGCGGAGGATCGGGAAATCGTGATAGAACTGATTGTACTCCTTCACCAGCTCGTAGATATAATTGGCGATGAGCGCCGGGCTACAGGCCGCTCCCGCTTCACGCACGACAGTGGGGTAGGCGGCAAGCTCCTGGATCAGGCTTTCTTCTTTCTCCGGGACAGGAAGCTGGAGCGGCAGTTCGTCGGGAAGCCCGACACCCTGCTCCGACGCCTTGCGCAATACGGAGCGGATACGGGCGTAGGTATATTGGATAAAGGAACCGGTATTGCCATTGAAATCGACCGACTCCCGCGGGTTGAAGGTCATGTTCTTGCGTGGATCGACTTTCAGGATGAAGTATTTCAGCGAGCCTAATCCGACGATGCGTACGATATTTCCGACCTCATCCGGCGCCATTCCATCTGATTTTCCTGATTCCTGAGCGATTTCGCGCGCTGTCTGCAGCATTTCGTCGATCAAATCGTCGGCATCCACGACGGTGCCTTCGCGGCTTTTCATTTTTCCTTCGGGAAGTTCGACCATCCCATAAGAGAAATGTATCAGGCCCTTACCGAAGGCAAAGCCTAATTTGTCTAACAGGACAGACAATACCTGGAAATGATAGTTTTGCTCATTCCCAACGACATAGATCATTTTATCGATGGGATAATCGTCGAAACGCAGTTTGGCAGTTCCGATATCCTGGGTCATATAGACAGACGTTCCGTCGGCCCGGAGCAGGAGTTTCTCGTCTAATTCGTCCTGAGTCAGGTCGGCCCATACGGACCCATCGTCGCGGCGGTAGAAGATACCTTCTTCCACTCCCCTGAGGACTTCGTTTTTCCCTTCCAGATAGGTCTCGGATTCGTAATAGATTTTATCAAAGCTGACTCCCATTTTTTTATACGTTTCATCGAAGCCTGCATAGACCCAGCTGTTCATGGTTTTCCAGAGCGAAACCACCGCTTCATCGCCCGCCTCCCATTTGCGGAGCATTTCGCGTGCTTCGGCCATCAGGAGGGATGCTGCTTCGGCCTGTTCTTTCGTCAGTCCGCTGGCTTCGAGTTCTTTCAGTTCTTGTTTGTACTGTTTATCGAACAAGACATAGTAATCTCCGATCAGATGGTCTCCTTTTTTGCCCGACGACTGTGGTGTTTCGCCCTTTCCCCATTTCTGCCAGGCGAGCATCGACTTGCAGATATGGATTCCCCGGTCGTTTACAATATTGGTTTTGACCACCTTGTATCCGTTTGCTTTCAGTATTTCGGCTAAGCTGAATCCCAGGAGGTTGTTGCGCACATGTCCCAGGTGGAGCGGTTTATTGGTGTTAGGCGAAGAATATTCGATCATCACTAAGGGCGATTCTTCCGTGGCCGGGAGGGTTCCGTAATCCGGCGTCCGGTTGATTTCGTTCAGCAAAGCCAGCCAGCAGGCAGAGGCCACCCTGAGGTTGAGGAATCCCTTGATCACATTGTATGCTGCCACAGCCGGTTCGTGTGCCAGCAGGTATTTCCCTATTTCCTGTGCCGTCTGTTCGGGCGATTTTTTCGACATCCTGAGGAAAGGGAATACCACCAGGGTGAGATGCCCTTTAAATTCTTTTTTTGTTTTCTGCAACTGTATTTGTTCCACCGGCCACTCCATTCCGTAAAGCGCCCTGATACCGGCGGCCACTCCTCCGGCAATTTGCTGTTCGATACTCATATTTCTGTAAACTTAATTATACTGTTTTGCAGGCAAAGGTAAGAAGTTAATCGCATATAACGGCAAATTAAGGAACCGGGGGTGCATTTGACTGCGTCGATTTTCAATTCAGATTCTCCCATCGTTCTTGCGGGACGTCCTTGCGAACCGGAGGCTGAAGCAATCCAGACCGGGCACACCTTGGATTGCTTCGTACCTCGCAAGGACGATTTGGCAAGGGCAGAAACCGCCCCTCGTCCGAACAGAATCCTCGCCTGAATAATCATTAACTGATTCTAATTTCAGTTAATTCGTATGCTTTTTAATAGTTAAATCAATCTTTTTGCTGTCAGATTGTTATTGTATTTTAAAGTTAATCCGGCCAATTCTATT
>JAISZA010000176.1 GCA_031269535.1 Tannerellaceae bacterium | reverse complement strand
GATTGGGGAGATAACACTTTTATCGTATCCACAAAGCCAAAGAATTCCCGTTGCAGTTCCTGATTGATCACTACATAAATTTCAAACGTTTTGGAACCATCTTCATGTTCCTCTATTATTTTTTGGCTCTCATGAAAAGGCTTGGTCTGCACATAAGGTGCATTTTGTTTGTCTACCCAAAAGCGAACAGTTTCAGCTTTCATGCCGACATTTTTGGTTACCCCCACCAGATTATCAAAGAAAGTTTCCGGATCGAAAAGGTCATTCTCAATATACCTTTCCTTTTCGGCTATCTCTATATTGTGTATCCTATCCAGAGCCAGATTAATTAACGAACTTTTACGCCGTCCGAATACAAACCAGCGATTGCGGTATTCTTTCAGCAAGTACGGGTAAAAAATAAATGTGTTGGCTGAGCGGGCTTTGAACGAACGGTATTTGATGTTTAGTACCTGTTTATTTACAATAGCATGATAGATAGTATCCAGATAATCTAACCCTTTCAGGCTTTCATTCTTCTCAAAGTCGATCACCGGAGTAGTCTTTTGTTTTGCAGAAGTCACGTGGTCTTCGAGGCGACTGACGATATCGCCCATACCCGAAAAGTAAGAGAAGCCCTTAAATTGGCGTAGCACTTCAACTGCTTCCGACATAGTTTTCAGGTCTTGTTCCGACAATGGAGTATTTGTGATACTATAGTCCTCGTCATCATATTTATAATATCTGTTGTCATAAACGACGATCGGTGCATTGTAACCCAGCTTTTCGCTGCGCATCATCTGGATGTCCATCTGCACGGTGCGCCGACTGATGCCTTTGTCTATCCCTTCGTACTCATACAGGGCATCGGAACAGGCATCGATCAGGTCTTCGAGCGTCCACTGACGGTATTTATTTCGCAAGCAATTATCTATCGTTTTGTAGCGGATGAGAGCGTTACGGTTTACGGGCATAAGCTGTTTTTTTTCTATTTTTTTCAAAAATACGAAAAATAATTTTGATTACGCAAAAATACTGCGCAACCGTGTTTGAATCTTTGTAATGTCAAACAAAAAAGAGTGTCGTTATGAAATTCAATTTTACAACAAAAGGGGAAAACAAGGTAATAAACTATGAAGGCGAAGAATCATACCGCCTGTCACCCGAATGGCAACTGTATACCGCCGCCGTTACCTCTTCTTTGACCGACAAGTTCTACGAAAAAGCAGGAACGCGAGTTGAAACATTGCGTAAACTGATCGCACAATGTGATCCGGTATTCGTGGCACAGTTGGCAGTATATGCCCGTCAGAAGATGAATATGCGTTCCATACCGTTGGTTTTGGCAGTAGAACTGGCAAAGGTACATAAAGGAGATGCTACTGTTAGCAAAATGGTATCGGGTATCGTACAACGTGCCGATGAGATCACTGAACTACTGGCATACTACCAATTGGCGAACGAACGAAAGGACACCAAAAAGCTGAACCGCTTGTCAAAACAGCTTCAGACAGGTTTGCAAAATACATTCAATCGCTTCGATGAGTATCAGTTTGCCAAATACAACCGCGATGCAGAAGTGAAACTGCGCGATGCACTGTTCCTTGTTCACCCGAAAGCGAAAGACGAATCACAGCAGGAGTTGTTCAACAAAATAGTGAACAACGGACTGGAAACTCCCTACACTTGGGAAACCGAACTTTCGGCATTGGGTCAAACAAAGTTTGTCTCCGATAAAGAAAAGGAAATGGCTTTCCGTATGAAATGGGAGGAATTGATCGATAGCCGTAAAGTCGGTTATATGGCCTTGATGCGTAACTTGCGTAACATATTGGAATCGGGGGTTTCGCAGCAGCATATAATGAAGGTATGCGAAGCACTGTCGAACGCAGAAGCAGTTCGCCGTTCAAAACAGTTGCCGTTCCGTTTCCTTGCCGCTTATCGTGAAATATCGATAGTGAAATCGGCTTATGCCAGTCGGGTATTGGATGCGTTGGAGCAAGCAGTCAGCGTTTCGGCTGAGAACATAGCCGGATTTGGTGAGAATACAAAAGTATGGATCGCCTGTGACGTATCGGGTTCGATGCAGAGCCCGGTATCACCTAAAAGTAAGATTTTGTCTTACGATATAGGCTTGATGCTTGCCATGTTGTTGAAGTCTCGCTGCAAAAATGCAGTAACCGGTATGTTCGGGAATGAGTGGAAAGTGATAAATGTTCCTACCAAAGGTATACTTTCGAATGTAGAAGCTTTCTACTGCCGAGAGGGTGAAGTAGGTTATGCAACCAATGGCTATCTGGTGATCGAAGATTTGTTGAAAAGTAAACAGCAAGTAGATAAAGTGATGATATTTACCGACTGCCAATTGTGGAACAACCGAGACGACCAGAAGATAGCTAACTTGTGGCGTGATTACAAAAAAGTATCGCCTAACAGCAAGTTGTACTTGTTCGATCTGGCGGGATATGGAACCACGCCTCTGAATATCACCCGTGAGGATGTGTATCTAATAGCAGGTTGGTCAGACAAGGTATTCGATATCATAGCAGCGATAGACCGTGGTGGGGATGCCTTGGATGAGATACGGGAAACTATATTGTAACGGATAAGAAACTTTGCGGATGTCGTAGTATAGAGATACTTCGAACTGCAAATTCCAAAACTTTATGCGTATGTTGCTTCGCAAAGTTTCTTTTAATCAAAAATAATTTCATCAGCGCAAAAACATTGCGCATCACTATGCTAACTTTGTATCATCAAAGAAAGAGATCATTGATAGATTAAGATAAAACAAGTGCCGTAGAAGAGAGTTACTTCGCCCTTTTAATGTCCGGGTCGGGGGTTCGAGTCCCTCCACTTCCACTATAGTATAAAATGAGGGAGTGTAGCTCAGTGGGTAGAGCAGGATTATAGTCTCTTTTCGCTTGTCGCCTTGTTATTTTATAAAACACAAACAGAATGTCGTAGAAAAGAGTTACTTCAGCAGCCACAATCAGAATAGCGAGGTCGTAAAATCGGCAATGCTATGTCCCGTTTCTCTTTCCGCCTGTTACTTCTGTTTTTTTTAACAACTAAAGATTATGATAGAATTAAAAGGAAAATACAACCAGGACTGTAAGATCTTCATCAACGATGTAGAAGAAGGAGCAATCGAAGAAAGGACTGAGTTTATTCCGGACGGGAGCACATTCCCCATAGACTTTCGACGAAAAATCTATGGGGATTTTTATTCGAAGCGGATGCTCTTGCAGGGTTCGATATGGGTAATCAGATGCGAAGGGCCGAGCATCATCAGCATGGAGGCTATCAGGGTGCCGAGATTGAGCAGCAGGAGAGAGGAAAGGCTGAGGTCGATGGGGACGGAGTCGAGATAATACGTCGAAGGGTCTAAGCTGAACAGGTGAAAGGTTGACTGAATCAGGCAAAGCGTGATACCTGTCAGATTACCCCAGAGCATTCCTTTCCCTATCAGGAAGAAAGAAATATAGAGGAACACTTTGCGGATGCTGGTATTGCTCTGACCCAGGGCTTTGAGGATGCCGATCATCTGGATGCGCTCAAGGATGACGACCAGCAAGCCCGAAATCATGGTGAAGCCGGAGACGGCCAACATCAGGACAAGGATAAGCGCCACATTCGTATCCAGCACATCCAGCCAGTTGAATATCATAGGATTCAGCTCCTTTATTGAGCGGACAAAGAGGGTATTCCCTTTTGCGTCGGGCGTCTCGCCCACACGGAAGAAGAGGTCTTCGGCTATCTCATCCACCCGGTCGTAATCGTCCACCTGAAGTTCCAGGCCGCTCACTTCGTTTTCGTCCCACCCATTGAGGCGGCGGATTTGTTTGATGTCTGTCAGGACGAACAATTTATCATAGTCGCCGAAGCCGGTTTCGTAGATGCCGGTAAGGGTGAAGCGGCGTGCACGCACGTCGTCCTGCACAAAATAGGTGAGGAAGGTATCGCCTGTTTTCAGTCTCAGGAGGTCGGCCAGATAACGCGAGAGAATAACGCCGGAGGATGTTTTTCCCGGCTCGACGCTGAACACCTCTCCCTCTTTGAGGTTGTTGCGGAAGAAAGTCCAGTCAAAATGTTCGTCTATGCCTTTGAGGATAATACCCTGAAAATCCGTCTCCGTCTTCAGTATGCCCGGTTTGGTGGCAAAGGCTTCGACATGCCGTATGCCCGGATAGGAGCGTAGTGCGCTGAGCAGGCTGTCGCCTGCAACTACAGGGATGGTCTCGTAGGAGGTATTATTGTCGAAATTCGTTATCTGTATATGTGAACCGAAGCCAATGACCTTATTTCGGACCTCCTTCTTGAAGCCCACGATGATGGCTACCGAGAGTATCATCACAGCCAGCCCCAGGGCTATTCCCAGCAGCGCGATCCGCACGGCCGGGGGCATCAGCCTGCGGTCTTTCTCTTTGTTGAAACAGATTCTTCCGGCTATGAAAAACTCGGTATTCATCCCCTTTGTTTATATTTTTCAAGCGCTCTGGCCAGTATTTCCAGCGCCTTGGCCAGGTCTTCTTTCTTCAGCACATAGGCGATGCGCACCTGGTCGCGGCCCAGGCCGGGAGTGGTATAGAATCCCGAGGCGGGGGCCATCATGATGGTCTGGCCCTCGTATTCAAACTCGCTCAGGCACCAGGCGCAGAACTTATCGGCGTCGTCCACAGGGAGCTTAGCCACGGTATAGAAGGCTCCCATAGGGATGGGAGAATAGCAACCGGGGATGCGGTTCAGGCCATCGACCAGGAACTTCCGCCTTTCCACGTATTCGTTATACACATCCAGCATATACCCTTCCGGCGTATCGAGCGAAGCCTCGGCTATGAGCTGCCCTATCAGGGGGGGGCTGAGGCGTGCCTGGCACCATTTCATCACGTTTTCGCGCACCAGACGGTTCTTGGTAATAATGGCGCCGATACGGATGCCACATTCGCTATACCGCTTGGAGACCGAATCAATCAGCACCACATTGTTTTCAATCCCTTTCAGGTGAAAAGCCGATATATAGGGCGCTCCCGTATAGCAAAACTCGCGGTAAACCTCGTCGGAAAAGAGGAAGAGATCATACTTCTTGACGATATCACGTATCTGGCTCATCTCTTTCTGCGTGTACAGGTAGCCGGTCGGGTTATTGGGGTTGCATATCAGGATGCCCTTGGTGCGCGGGCTGATCAGCTCTTCGAACTTTTCAAGCGAAGGGAGCGCAAAGCCCTCGTCTATCGTGGAGGGTATTGTCTTGATCACCGCACCGCCTGAAATGGCAAAGGCCATATAGTTGGCATAAGCCGGCTCCGGGACAATGATCTCGTCGCCCGGATCGAGACAGGCCATAAACGAAAACAGTACCGCTTCCGAACCGCCGGTAGTGATGATGATATCGTCCACATCCACCAGAATATTGAACTTCGCATAATAGGTAACCAATTTCTCCCGAAAACTGAGGATTCCTTCGCTGGGCGAATATTCCAGCACCTTCCGGTCGATCCGTTTCAGAGCTTGTAACGCGACTTCGGGAGTAGGCAGGTCGGGCTGGCCGATGTTGAGGTGATACACTTTTATACCTTTAGCTTTTGCCTTGTTAGCAAGCGGAACAAGCTTTCTGATAGGAGAAGCCGGCATACTGACTCCTCGTTGCGAGATAGTAGGCATTCTTTTATAAATTTGTCAATTAATAATAGCAATTCAATCAAAAATGCTACAAAAGTAGCGGATATAGCGATACAAAACAAATTATTTCTCACTCGGGTGCATTTGACTACGTCGATTTTCAATTCAAATGGTCGCCTCGTCATTGCGAAAGGGAGGGTGAAGCCATCCAGAGCGGGCACCCTGGATTGCTTCGTACCTCGCAATGACGATGGAAATCCATTGAATCTGCGACAGTTTGAATTGAAAATCGACGTAGTCAAATGCACCCAAAAAACAACAG
>JAISZA010000172.1 GCA_031269535.1 Tannerellaceae bacterium | reverse complement strand
AAAAAGAGAGCTTGATAAGAATATAAGTGAATGACAGAAAGCCCCGGCATCAACCGGGGCTTTCTGCAATAAAAAGCGAAGCGGAGCAAGTGTTCAATAAATCATAAAAGCCGTCCTGCCCTCACGGGTAAGACGGCTGTTTGCCTACTATACACATAAAAACACTACATTGAAAAGCCAGACCTAAACAAACCTCTTAATCCAATCTTTTACCTTAAAGACAATAAAGCCGACTCCAATCAAGCCGGCTACCCACCAGACCCAGCCGGGTATCCGGAAGGGTCTTCGATCTATATCTTTCGTTTCTTCAGCCGTCTTGCTTGCGGATTTAGCGTCCGTTTGCAGGCTACCGGCGGTTAATACCCCGTTTTTTGCAGCCTCTTCGTGCTCTTCCGCCTCGTCGCTCATCGAAAGCTTTATATCGGTTTCACTAAGGAGGTATTGCTGCCCCGTGCTGTCCGGGGCGGAAAAAGTGCGTATATTGATATGCGCTTTCAGCTCACCGCGCCGGATCATATCCACGACGCCTGTCTCCCTCGTCTCGAAAACCAGGCTGTCCATCCGCTGCAGGCTGCTACTGTATTCTTCGCTTGCGGTTGTATGCTGCTTAAGCGTCCCGCAGGAGGAGCAGAGGCAAAGAGAGATCCATATAATAACACTCATCCCTTTCATTTTTCGGAAACCTCTTTGGAATAAAGTATTTGCTTTCGGTTCTTTCCGAAATCAAAGGAGATATGTACAAACGACTTGTACTGGATGATCTGATCAAACTCAATTCCCTTCATGGTGATAATACGGTCAAACAGATCGCAGGCTGTCATGCCGGGGACGGTGATATCGACCGCTTTGCCTTCTGTGTGTTGCGAGGTAGCGACGCCGCTGACCGCCTGATTCAGCTTCGGCGAGCGATAACCGGAATTCACCCGGATGGGTTTACCGATATGGTCCCGAACAGGCTGCAACAGGAAATGGCATAAAATGATAAGGTGGGCCGTTACAAGCTCTGTCGGCGTATTATCAATTCCCTGACGCCGGGCGGTATCCGAGCGCACCAATTCTTCTAATGTAAAATCCTTACTTAGGTTCATTATCGTTTTCTTTAAAAAAAGCACTAAAATTTTTCCCCATTTTATTTTCAATCTCGCCCCGTAGTTGCAGACGGAATATCTTCAGAAACGGCATATTCGGCTTTACAATCAGCATATTTGCCGATATGCTCCATTGTTCGCAGGCTGCCGCGATCGCGCAGGCCGCCAGGAGGCCGTACGACACCCCGTCATGGAGGATCGTCTCTATCATCGCTATTCCGGAGAGGGCAAAAGAATAGATGCCTATCTTTACGAGCGTGTCCCGGATGGCCGACGACAGAACGAAGTTTTTCAGTACGAACGAGGCGGCAATACCCCAGAACAGGTCTCCCAGGAGGGAGAGAAACACGATCGTGAAAGCCACTTTTTCCTCAAATGTGAAGGAGAAAATAGCGCTTACCAGCAGCAGGAGTTGTCCGTACATATTCTGAAAGACGATTTCAACATGTTTCAATATGGAATAAAAGACTCTCATAAGAGATAAGCCAGGGTTAAATACGTACTGACAAATATCCATATCTCCGCCCAGAAGACACGTTGCTTCTTCCATTTGACCAGGGCAAAAACAGCGGGCAAAAGCAGCGCGGCGGGTATCCGCCAATATCCCGAAAAAACGATCCACAGAAGTGCGGCGATGGCGCACGCAAAAGCCGAGACAGAATGGATTCTGCGCTCCCTGTCCTTGAATAGTGGAGCTGTCCCGACAAAGCAGAGAGCGCCTCCGGCAAAGAAACCGAACATCTGGAACCACCGGCCATCCGACTGTGAAAGCATCAGGGCTATGGCGGGTATCCCCGTCAGATAGCACCACAAGGTAAACAGGTAGCCCAGATCCTTTTTTTTCGCATTAAGCGAATAAAAGGAGTCACTGACCGAGGCCGGTATTCCAAACATCGCGATAATGAAAACCAGATAAACAATAAAGACGATTGCCGAAATCAAAAACAAAATTTGTTCACTCATGACAGTCATTTTTACCGGCAAAATAATGTATCTCCTCTTGCAGATAAAAGGACAGGAAGGCTCAAGGCTTCCCCTTTACCTGAAACGTATCATACCCTTCCCGGTTAAAGAGCATCGTCCAGCCGGTGCTGGATAGCTCGCGGGCGAGGAACGGCGTTAGGGTATGGTTGCCTGATATGTCTTTGAGCCAATACACTTCGCGTTGCCGGCGGATCATATCGGCACGGATCGCAGTGAGAAGCGCAAGGCAGCGATCTGAGATAACCAGCTGCTCGATAAGGTCTCCGGAAAAGTCCTTCAGCCGGCAGGATACGGTGATCGCCAAATGGGCATAATCACGCATTCGGCTGCTTCGGTCCGTCTCACAGTCTATCTCGCCGTAATCGACAAACAGATAGTATTTGCCGTATGGGATGTTGTTTACCCTTGTGGAGACGGCATCGAAGTTTGGTCCGAATACATACTGCGATATCTCAGGCAGGAGCGAATGCTCTTCCATAGCCGCTATCTTCTCCCACAAGGCACTGTATCCCGGAAAATCACTTTTACCCCGGTTAAACAGGGGCGATATTCCTTCCCGGTCCGGGAACCGGGCATAGAACAGGAACAACTCAATTAATAAAGATTCGGTCATGTTATTTTTTTTATGGTTTGCATGGGTAATCCTGTATTGGCAGAAATGTCTGCCACACTCATCTGTGCATCACGCATCGCCTTTACACCCTCTATCAGTTTTTTGCGCAAGATGGTGAGATACTTGATAACCGGCATCTGCTCAATTGTCTCCACATCGCCCAGGCCATCGGCCGAAAGGTTGTACAGGCTTTCCGCCATGCCGATGGTGATCGACGTCCTGCCGGCTCCCTCCTTTTTGGAGCGAAGAATATGGAAGGGGGTACGGGTAAACAAATAGGCGGTGAAAGCCATGAAATTGAACGACACAGCCTGCAGCACGATGGGATCAACATCCGCCAATTGGCCGGCAAACACATGCGCCCTCTCGGAGGTGTATTTTCCGGGCAGGTAAAGGATGGCGGCCAATAGTGGGAGTTTTTCCGCCGGGCAACCCAGAAGCTCATAGCCTTCGATGAACTGAATAGCCGTAAGCGAACAGGTGAGTGTGTCGTAGCCGGTATGAATCCGGTAGGCCTCATAATACCGCTTCCTGACTTCCAGAACCGGCACCAGTTGCGACAAAAAGCAGGCATTGATTTCCTTCGGGTTTTTGAAGATAAAATCAACGTAAGTAGATAGCAGGTAGATATTCTCCGCCGCCGTTTCGTCGGTTATCCCTGCGGAGTCTAATCCCAGGGACCGGCAGACATACCGGATATGCAACTCCCTGAAGGAGATGGTTCCGCTACTGTAATCCTCCAGCAGGCGGAAAAGGGACAGGAACTGCTCCGGCGTAAGCAGCTCCCATCGGTTGGGAACGGTGTACTCCCCTCCCTGGGGTAAATGGAATTTAATATAGGGTAGATTCATGCCATCAGGAAGATTTTATCGTCCGGATTATTGAATGAGGTATTAGAGTCTACACTCCCGCTTCCGGGTTCACTCAGCGCCGCATCGACGGCTAAAAGGATGTTCGTTGCAGACTCCTGCAGCCTGGCGGCTAAATTCATTATACCCGCGGATTCGGTAGAGCCGTGACGGAAGCCTTTTTGTTCGTCAAACAAACTCTTGATCGTGGGCGGAAGTTCTATGATATCAAAGCGCGTTAACGCTATCGAGACGACCAGCATCACCAGGGCACGGCAGAGACGGGATTCAAAGTCCTGTTCGCGACCCTCGATCCGCACAAAATA
>JAISZA010000165.1 GCA_031269535.1 Tannerellaceae bacterium | reverse complement strand
TTGAGGAAGTCATTAATCCCTGAAGGTTCGAGGAATATATGTATAGCGAAATCGGTATTTGATTATTCATGGATTAAAGATATCCGTTTCAACACAAAAGACGGCATTTTATTTATAGCAGGTGGCGTTTTTTTCTATTTTAAGGAAAACAAGGTACAAGAATTATTTGTTACGCTAGCAAAAAACTTTCCTGACGGAGAACTTTATTTTGATGGTCAAACAAAAATGGCATTAAAGATATCCAACAGCATGGTGAAAAAATCCGGGAACAATGCGGCGATGATGTATTTTTATGTAAACAATCCCAAAATATTTGCTTCATGGTCGCCTTTATTACATTTTAAATCGGTTGATCCTTTTTTAAAGAACATTAAAAGGAACAGACGCTGGAAAATATCGACTATAATGAATATGATGCTTTGTGATTTGTTCAAAATGGCTAATTTTCATCATCTTAAATTTGAAGGAATAAAATAAACACATTAACAAAAACTACAATTCCCCAGCAACTTGTAACCCGTAACTTGTCAGATGATAGGAGTGTGAAGGATGAGAAGCCCATCCTTCACACTTTAACTTTATGTCATTCATCCATTTATACCCTCTGTGACAGGAGGCTGGGATTCTTTCTGCCGCTATGGGAAGACTGCCCCCCGCCGGATGGAAATTGTCACGGTTCTTTCATACGACTGAGGATATACCCGGTAAGCATTGAGGATGGAACGGGCCGTGCAACCCAGGCCGGAAGTTGCATAGTCAAGATTGAACGTGATACCGTCCTGCTCCTGCAACTGGTAGGTGTACTGGGCCTTGGTCAGATTATCCGTCGAATAAGGATAGGCGTTGAAATTAAACAGTTCATTTACTTTAAACTGCAAGCCTATGCCATCGGCGTCGGTCAGTCTGACCCGGTAATTATCCGTCCGCAATCCGTAATCCTGGGGAATCAGGTAGGGTTCATACATATCCGCTACGGTGGAGGTATAGATGCCTGTTTTGTATCCTGTTTTGCGGTCGGGATAGTTCTCCTGCGGCCCCCGTCCGTACCATTCCACCTGGCTGAGGCTCTTATCTAAGGTAAGGCTCAGTCCGATACGGGGTAGCCAGAGTGGCATCTTTCCCTGCGGCAGGACCTTATGGGTGACGACCAGCTCTCCCTCGCCGTCGATCACGTAGTCGTAGAGTTCTTCAAAGCCGTTACTCTGCATTCCCCACATATACAGGTCTTTCTTTTCCAGCGTACTGCTTCCGGTCAGGCAAATATCACGTACGCTGATCAGCACTTTTCCGTTCACTTCCATGGCTTCGACGGAAAGCGGGATATGTGTCAGCGTATCTATGCCCATCGAATAAAATTCCGTGGCCACCTGGCGGCCGTAGCCTGTTTTCCAATTTGCGGAACGTGCGTTATTTGCGTTCCATTCGTCTTGTTCATTCGCCAGCGGAGCGCGCCATACGTTCAGGACGAGGGGTGTTTTCAGCATCTCCTTTTCCCGGTAGCGGATGGAGGTCAGGCGTCCGTCCGTTCCGAAGGTATAGCGAAAGTCGTTGCCGGATACGCTTATCCCTGTTTCCGTCCGGATCAGACGTGCAGCGGATGCTTTTTCCTTTGCGGGAGGTTCGGGTTCTCTGTACCAGGGAAGTTCGAACTGCTCCCAGGCTACTTCGTGTCCGGCGGCAGCCCATGGCTTATCCTCCTTCAGCGATGAGCTGATGCCGAGTCGGTATCTCAGGCCGGGGCGGATAGCCGGGCGGTCGGACAGATACGGAATCTGCACCGTCTTTTTACTTAGGGGAGGCACATCCGGCGTCAGATCGCCTGTCTGCACTACTTCGCCGTCGGCATACAATGTCCAGCGGGTGTTGTACTGGGATGCGTTGGTGAAATGGTTGCGGTTCAGGATTTCAATCGCTCCGCTTCCGGCATCTAAGAGGCGGAAGGAAAGAGGCTGAACGGTCTTCTTCATCTGCCATACTTCGGGCTGCACGCGGCGGTCGGGCCATATACTCCCGTAGGTACGGGCGCCGATGCCATAACTGAAGAATTCTCCTTCGTCGCTTTCCTGCTCGAAATCGATCCACAGCACAGCTCCGGAGGCCTGGCACATTCCGGGTGGAAGGGCTTCCGTAAATATGCCGACATTATCTAGGCGGGCGTCACAGATATAGACATTGGTTTCCTGCCCGTGTATTTCGGCGTTCCGTCCGATATTCACAGGGAAGGGAAAATTGCGTATCTTACCGGAGGCCACGCCCTGCGCTCTCAGCTCTCCGTCGAGGTAGATACGCATCTCCCGGCCATTGTAAGTAGCCGTCAGCTGATGCCAGTGTTTTTCCCAGTCGGGTGGTAAAGCCGAACGGATACTGTATGCCTTATCGGTATATAGATAAAATTCGAGCGAGTCTTTTCCCCTTTGCTGGAGGCCGAACTGATAGCTTCCTTTGGTGATCAGCGAACCGCAGCTGCTGATCAGTCTGCGGGGGAAGACGTCGCAGGTTAAAGTCAGCTTATCTCCCGCTATTTCTACATTCTGCTGGCGATAGACTTCTACCCACTGGTCGTGACCGTTCAGGTCGAGCACCTGATTGCTGCCTGTTTTCACCAGCCGGGCATTTCCCATCAGATGGGCGGGTGTATGGTAAGGCGAGGCATCCTGCAGAGCACGTACCCGTTCGCTTATTCCGGGACTGACAAAGTCCCAGATGGCTCCTCCCATTGTCCGGGGGTGGGCATAAATAACCCGCCAGTAGTCGTCCATCCCTCCTCCTCCGTTACCGGCGACCGACAGGTATTCGTCCATGAACGAAGGGCGTAGTTCGGCACTGTCAAGCGAAAGGCCTACCTGTACCTCGAGCTCCATAGGCGTCGGATAGCGGGGGCCGATGATTTCTTCTGCCGGATGGGCAAAGGCATTTCCGCCGTACATCCAGTAGCGGGTCTCATCGTATGTCCGTCCTTCCCGGATCACTTCACCTATATTGAAGCCTTCGCCGCTCTCATTTCCGGCGCTCCAGAACAAGACGGAAGGATGATTCCTGTCTCTGAGAACCATCCGGCGCACACGCTCGCGATACATCTCCGTATATTCCGGGCGGTTGGATATGTATTCCGTAGCATGCGCTTCCACCCCGGCTTCATCTATAATATAGAGGCCGTACCGGTCGGCCAGTTCCAGGTATTTGTTTACCGGAGGATAATGCGAGGTACGTACGGCGTTGAAATTAAACTGCTTCAGGATGGCAAAATCTTTGCGTATCGTCTCTTCGTCCATGACATGCCCCAGGCGCGGATGCTGCATGTGCGAATTCTGGGCGTTTACCTTGAGAGGTACTCCGTTCAGATAAAACACGCCGTTGCGTATCTCTGTTTCTTTGAATCCGATACGTGTTTCCGCCCTGTCTATCTCTTCATTTCCGGCTGTCAGTAATTGCATTTCCAGGGTATAGAGCACGGGGGTTTCGGCCGTCCATTTACCGGGATTGTTTATCTGCTGCGACAGCTCTACGGTTTCCTTATCCGAGTCTAAGGAGAAAGAGGGGCTTTCCCATTCAGCCACCAGGCGGTCGTGCTCATCCAGCAGGCGGGCTTTCAGTTTGCAGGCATCCGGCGCCGCCCCGGCATAGTTCTTCACATCGGCCCTGAGCTTTAAAAGTGCATGGGTATAAGTCTCATCCAGATCGGTGATTACCTGCCAGTCAAACAAGCGGATGGAAGGTGTGGCATACAGCCATACGTCGTCGAAGATACCCGCCAGCCGCCAGTAATCCTGTCCTTCCATATAGTAGCCATCCGAGTATTTCGTCACGCATACCGCCAGTGTATTTTTCCCGGCTTTCAGGTAAGAAGTGATATTATATTCGGAAGGCTCCTGCGCTCCCTCATTGTACCCCACTTCCTGCCCGTTTATCCATACAAAGGAAGCAGAGGCTACTTTCTCGAAACGCAGAAAGACTTCTTTTCCTTTCCACGCCGGAGGTAGGGAGAAGGTTCTGCGATAAGCTCCCGTGGGATTGTATTCGCGCGGAACGAAAGGAGGATTTGCCTTGAAAGGGGCATGTACGTTACGGAACAGCTTATCTCCGTAGCCATACATTTCCCAGTTCGACGGAACCGGCAGGGAAACCCATCCCTTATCATTAAACTTCTCCTGATAGAAATTGCGGGGAATACCTTCCGGCGTCTCGCTCAGGAAGAATTTCCAGTCTCCATTGAGCAGCAGCCGATGGGCGGGAATATAGTAAGCGCGTCCCTCTTCCTGATTTTTTTCGAATACCGAAGTATTCTCGATGTAGTGGTAAAGGCTATCCGGAAAAGACGCTTGCGCCTGTGTCTGCCGGACAAAGCAGGACAGGCAAAGCAGGCCGGCCACAAGAACCGGCGATACGGATGTTTTCATAATTTCGCCTGAATAAGTAATGTATTTAGTGAATTTGCTTTCAGCAGGGGAGAATAAATGTTTTCACCGACCCGGATGCGGACGGTCCGGTCTGCCGCTTCTTCGTTTCCGGCAACCACGACGATGGTATTATCGGGGTTGATAAAGGCCAGGAGGTCGTTATACGTACCTTCCGCCTGCAGGCGTCTGGCTCCCGGTTGTACGTAATGGCTGAGGTGTTTCATGACATAGTATTCCGGTGTGTAGGCAAATGTCTTGTCTTCATTGACCACCACTAATGAGTTTTGCGCCCATCCCCACCGGCTGATGCCGCCCTGCATCAGGGAGGTATTCCAGTAGAGGTAGGCCGTCACGCCGTTATTGAGATAATGCTTCATCAGGTTCCAGGAATACACGGCTCCTTTCCAGTCGTTCTTTCCGTTGCCACATTCCTGTTCGGTCTGATACAAACGCAGGTGGGGATAGCGGGCATGTATCCCCGGGAGCGCCGCCTTACCCGCCCACTGGAATCCTACGCCCCGGATGTATGGGCCGGCGGCGGGATGTGTCAGGATGGTATCGGCCAGCAATTCATTCGCACGCTCCATGGTGCCGAACATCACTTCTACCCCTGCTTCCTCCATGGCAGGGCCTAAATAGTTACCCATGAAATCGGCCAGGCCGGCTGCCGTCCAGCAGCAACTGGGAAAGATCTGTGCAGAATTAAATTCATTCTGCGGCATAACAGCAAAGATGTCGATTCCTTCTGCGCGATAGGCTTCGATAAATCGGGAGAAATACAGCGCATACGCCTTCAGGTAAGCCTCTTCCCGGATAAACATATCAGTCCCTTCGCTTCCTTCGCGGTCTTCGGGAAGTCCGTTATCCACTACTCGCGTCATATATGTACTCCCGCTCTGCCCGGCCAGGCGGCGGGCCATCGCCATCGTCGAGCGGCTGGCGTAATGCTTATTGTGTTTCATCCAGGAAGGCGGCGACCAGGGAGACGCCCAGATACGGATACCGGGGAGATAGCTCTGTGCACTCCGGATGAAGGGGATCAGCGTCTTCCGGTCGTTGTCGATCGAGAAATCCTTCATCTCAAAATCGCCCTCCGTTTCATTGTACGAATACCAGTCGAGAGCAAAATCATTGGCGCCAATGGGCATACGGCATACGGTAAAATTAGCGCCTGCTCCGGGGCTGAATAATTCCTTCAGTATATCCTCGCGCACCTGTGGTTCGAGTACGTTCAGCGACGTCCATCCCAGCTCATTAAAGCAGGTACCGAAGCCTTCCATGGTTTGCCGTGTATGGGCGGGATTAATTACGACATCCACCGTTTCGGCCACGTCACCCGGTTTCAGCAAAGGCTGAATTTCCCAAAAGCTATCCTCCGTAGTAGATACAAACTCAAGCACAACCGGCACATCCGAACAGGCTCCCCCCGTCAGCGCCAGCAATAAAAAAACGAACAAATGTTTATTTACTTTCATATAATCAGATATTAGATGTTAGAGAATCAGAGAATCGTATGGCAAAGATACGACAGGATGCCGGAAAAAGACATCCTGCCGTTTAATTTATTTACCTACCAACCTGGATTCTGAGTCAGGTTTGGATTTACATTCATTTCATTTTCAGGAAACGGTAAGAGTTGATGCCTGTCCTTGAAACCTGCATCAGGAAATTCGAAATAGGTTCCGTCTCCCCGGGGAATTTTCCGGCCTTTATCAGCTAGGACTTTTGCTGCATCGCCCCAACGGATTAAATCCTGATAGCGCACAAATTCAAAAGCAAGTTCAAAGCGGCGCTCCTGTTTGATGTCTCCGAAAAGTTTGTCTCCGGTGGAGGTCAGGTCAGGCATCTGGGCCCGTGCTCTTACCTGGTTTACGTAGTTCAGCGCTTTGGCATCATCAGGAGCCGGTTTGCGGTTATAAGCCTCAGCCGCCATCAGTAATACATCTGCGTAACGTGTAATACGAAAATTCATTCCACTGATAGTATGATATTCTTCACCAGGTGTCTCATCGACAAATGTTCCGTGTTTGATACGTACGCTTCCATCGCAACCATAGGGTAGATTTCCATCTATCCGGTATGAGCCTCCAAAATCATTAATCAATTCCTGTTCACTCATAATCGTACCCTTCCGTCGTACTTCTTCTCCTGCGGCAACAAATGCGTCATATAGCCCACCATGGGAAATTGTCCACCCCCAGCCGGTCTCCGTAATACCGCTTGTGCCGGCCTTAAACCAGGGAGTACGAGGTCCGCAATAAGCCACCACTCTGTTGCCTTCCGTAATTGTGGATAATTCATCCGCATAAGAGATTTCGAACACCGATTCGCTGCCAAACTCTGAAGACTTGCGTGTGAGAGTAGAGAAATCCGGGTTCAGCTGGTATTCTCCGCTAGCGATTACTTTGTCCAACTCCGAGGCTGCCTCCTCGTATTTCTTTTGAAACAGATATGCTTTTCCCAGCCAGGCCTGCGCTGTTCCTTTCGAAATATTTCCTTTTTTAGCTGCCGTCAGCTGGCTTTTCAGTGGGAGATCGGGTATTGCTTCCTGAAGGTCTTGCTCTATCAGCATCCATATATCTTCTGTTTTCGCATTAGGCTGAGCATATTCGTCGGGATTGAGCGGACGGGTTACCAAAGGTACAGGGCCCCAGAGTGTGACTAATTCAAAGTAAGCATATGCCCGAAAGGTCTTAGCTTCGGCCAGAGCGGTTTTTTTTATGTCCGATTCGGGTTTCACTTTATTTATTAACAGATTTGCCGTATAAACAATCTGATAATATTTAGTAAACATGGAGCGGATAATCGAATTACTTGTACCAAAACGATATTCGTCCAGTTCTTCTCCCTGGGCGTTGTCTCCGCGTCCTCCTCCCCCTGCAGTCGCATCATCCGAAAGGAGATTTTTGAACTGGAATGTGTTCAAATCATCTCCCTGGACTTTATTATAAATTGCGTAAAGGGCTTCATTTACTTCCTCGTCTGTCTGATAGAATCCATCCTGAGTTATAACACCTCTTTGTTCTGTATCCAGAAAATCAGAACAGCCACCCATCAGGATCATTCCAATGGCAAGGATTCCGTATTTAATTGTTCTTGTATTCATAATTATTTATCATTTAGCACTTAAAAGTTGAGAGATAAACCAAACAGGATTTTCTTTGAAATGGGGAAGAATCCCCGGTCAATACCCAGGCTGTTATTATTTGAACTGGACGCTTCCGGATCCATTCCGGGATACGAAGTGAAGGTAAAGAAATCGTCCAGTGAAGCATACAAACGTGTCTGTCCTATATGCAAAAGTCCGGTCAATGATTTGGGTAACGAATAGCCCAGCTGGATTTGTTTTATTTTTGTGAATGAACCATCAAAAATCATCTGGTCACTGCTCCAGTATTTGGAATTTACCGTTGCCGAAGGGCGTTTTGCGTTCGTATGCTCCGGAGTCCAGCGATCGGTATAGAACAACGACAGTTTATTGGTTGCCGGACGGTCAGTGCGCAGGATTCCCATCAGAATCTCATTACCCGCTTGTCCTTGTAAAAACAAGGTGAAATCAAAACCTTTGTATTCCAGATTTAAGGTTGCTCCGTAGATAATATCAGGAATGGCGCTACCGATGTAGTGGAAGTCATTCGTATTTACCGTTCCGTCTCCGTTGGTATCAATCAAATGGATATCGCCTGTTGCAGGGTCTATCCCATCTGTTTGATATCCGCGGAAATACCATACAGGGAGTCCTTTCTCGAATGCTGTCGCTACCGGCCAGCCGTTTATACTTACTCCGGCTCCGTTCAGACGGCTGATCGTTGGGTCTAAATAGGTAACTTCATTCTTCAGGGTCGATAAATTGGTTGTAATATTATACTTGAAATCACCGGCAACATCACGCCAGTTTAACTCAAAATCGAAGCCTTTATTTACAACATTTCCTCCATTGATAGGCGAAGCATTGTTTCCTGCTTCTAAGGGAGGCGTATTTACAGTTATCAGATTCTTTGTTGTTTTGTAATAATAATCGACAGTAAAGCCTAAGCGGTCTTTAAAGAAACGGAAGTCTCCCCCCAGATCAAACTGCTCGCTGGTTTCCCACGTCAGACTATTATTCCCCAGCACAGAAGGGAAAGATGCCGTAGCGTATGTTCCATCGGCCAGAGGATAGAGGTAAGAAGCATTCATGCCACTCCATGTAAGATAATTCACTGCAGAACCGGATGAGACAATATTGGAGGCATAGCTGTATCTTCCCAAGTTAGATAAACTACCATTTTGCCCCCAGCTTCCGCGGATTTTCGCAGATGAAACAGGAGTATCCTGGGGGAAGAAATCTTCATTACTTATCACCCATCCGGCAGATAAAGCAGGGAATGTACCCCAACGATTGTCTTTGGGCAGGATAGAAAGCCCCGCTGCATCACGCCTTACCGTAGCTTGAAAGAGGTATTTATTCAAATAATCATAACTGACACGCACAAAATACGATAATTTAGTGTCAACTAACTGGGTACCAGCCACCTTTGAATTAGACTGTGTAGAGATATAATCCAGGTCGGCATACGATTCCTGGTCTTTGATTAACGGATAGCCGGAAGCCGTTACCGTCTTATTTTCTCTTCTTGAAACAGCCGTACCCAACATCAGTGTCAGGTTATGTTTGTCAATGCTTTTGACAAAAGAGCCGTAATTCTCCCATTGCCAGTAAGTCATCATAGCATCTGACTCGCTGATCGATGCAAGAGCATTCAGCATTTCTCCGCTGTAATAATACTCCGGCTTGTAATTGCGGTCGTTGCGGGCGAAGTAACTGATACCCAACTTGGACGTGAATGTCAACTCTTTTATCGGGCTGATATCGGCATAAGCCGTACCCATAAAGGAAGTAACCGTACTGGTCGTTTGATTCTGTCTTTTTTGCACAAGAGGGTTTATGGTCTCTCCATTCACATACCTGGATATACCATAGTAATAACCATCGTCCGATTTCATCAACTTCCGGCCTGCATCCACCAGCGATTGTACCTGCGAAGGCAAATCACCCCTGTATTCCACGGGAGTCAAAGGGTCTAACAAGATGGCATTGGAGATCACTCCGCGAGATTCATCGTTCTCGTTCATCGATGTCCTCAGCGTGCGGCTTATCTGAATACTACTGCCTACTTTCAGCCATTTGTTTATGTTTTGACTACCATTAAACATACTGGAGTAACGCTTGTAGTTATCATCATCTCCCTTTACAATGCCTTCCTGGTTAAGATAGGAAAGAGACATGAGATACGTAGTCTTTTCATTTCCTCCGGAGAATGAAACATTGTGCTTCTGCATGGGAGAAGATTCGAAGGTTTCTTTAATCCAGTTTGTATTTACCCCATCCGAAACGATACCCGGGATAGCTCCGGATTCGTCCATATACGAGATATATTGTTCGGCGTTCATCACTTCGGGTGTCCTGCCTAAACTCTGAATGGTATATTGGAAATCATAAGATACCTGGGTTTTTCCGGCGGAACCGTTTTTCGTTGTGATAAGCACAACTCCATTTCCTCCTTCAGCACCATAAATAGCTGCCGAAGCACCATCTTTCAGTACCTCCATACTTGCAATATTTCCGGGGTCTAACCCACTGATATCATCTGTACGCAAGCCATCTACGATGTATAAAGGCTCGGAGTTGCCGTTTGAACTATATCCGCGGATGCGGATTTTCATACTTGCTCCGGGTGATCCCGATGAAGAAATGATCTGTACGCCGGAAGTCTTTCCCTGTAATGCCTGTTCAGGACGGGTATTAGCGCTGTTCATCATATCCTCTGCTTTGATGGATGAAATAGAACCGGTTATAACGCTCTTTTTCTGTACTCCATATCCTACTACAACCACCTCATCCAACGCTTTTGTGTCTTCCTCCAGATTGATCGAGAGAGGGCCTGTCTGCCTTCCTACGGCAATTTCTTCAGACGAATATCCGATATAAGAGATTTGCAGCACAGCGTTTTCGGAAATTTCCAGGCTGAATCGCCCATCTATATCCGTAATGGTTCCATTACTGGTACCTTTCTCCATTACATTCGCCCCGATAATAGCTTCTCCGTTTGTATCCGTTACCTGGCCTGTGATGCGCCGGGTGGTTTGTTTTTTATCGGGCAGCTCGCTTCGTTTCATCAGCAGGATATTCCTGCCTTCCATGGCATAAATGATATCGGAATGTTCGAAGACTTTCGTCAGGACTTCGGCGACAGTGAC
>JAISZA010000133.1 GCA_031269535.1 Tannerellaceae bacterium | reverse complement strand
CCTATAACAACATAAGATAATAAAGCACCGGCTTTTACTTGATTCACAATATAAAATATTTAAGTTTTCTTTTAACTAATATCACTTGTCTATCTGAAAAATTCTGCTGTTTCTGATTCTGGTGTATTAAACAAATCTATTCGTCAGATGCAACAATTTGAATTGCACTCCTCATATTTCACTGATATAAATCCCCTTTAGTTCATTCTGCATCCGACCGAGGGCGGCGGACAGCCGACTGCCGGCGGTTTCCATCCCCTCGAAGAGCAGTTCCTCCATGCCGATGCATTGTAGCAG
Source organism: Tannerellaceae bacterium (assembly GCA_031269535.1). Classification (GTDB taxonomy): domain Bacteria; phylum Bacteroidota; class Bacteroidia; order Bacteroidales; family Tannerellaceae; genus DFXE01. The sequence goes on along the minus strand of JAISZA010000133.1, from coordinate 21,691 downwards.
GTCGAAAAGGCTGATGCTGTCTGCACCTTTCAGCAGCCGGTATCCCCGCGGGTCGCCCCAAAAGTCGCGGCCTATGCAAGCGAGGTAGCCGGCTTCTTCCAGACGGGCGGTCAGCCAGGCGAGTTCGTTGGGGGAGAGGCGGACTGTTTTCAGTATCCTGCGGTACGTCATGCGCCTGTCATTTTCCTTGTCGAGCCGATTCAGGAGGGAGCAGATTTCTTTCAGTTTTCCGGACAGCATCCGTCGGATTCTGTGAGTTATAATTGATTGTTATTCAGTGTTTAAACGGATTTGTGACGGTTGTCGTCCTTACGTGGCAAAGCTCGTCAGTCCCATCTTTTCCGGACTGACTTTGTCGCTTTTCTGTGTTTTTAAACTCTCCTTAAAATTCCGCTTCTTATAAGGAAGCGGAATCGGAAAAACGGGGTCTGTATATATCATATTATCAGCAAGATAAACTGCATAAAAAAACAGAGAGTGGAATATTTTGCAAACATTTTGCAAACAAGGCATATAGGAGAGGGTGTAGGAGGGGGGCCGGGTGACAGACAGAGAGGGGAATAGGTGGTTTTCTGAATATCCGGCAAAATCGTGTTTTTGCAAACATTTTTGAAACACGTAGTTATCAGAATCTTATAGGCTCATTTGGAGTTTTTTTCAGAAAAGGCCGTAAAATATCTGATTAAATATGTTGCTGATTAAAAAACATTTTGCATATTTGCAGCCGTAAATAATCCCACCGATTCCGCTTCCTTATAAGAAGCGGACTTAATTTTCCCCTCTTTTGTTGTTTTTTATAGCGGACGTTTGCCGGCCTGAAGCAAAGGGGCTCCCTTTTCTCTGGATTGCTTCGTGCCTCGCAAAAACGGCTATAATAAAGTCCTATGGACTTTTTCTTTTCGTTTCCTGTAAAAGCGTGATATGCCTGGAATTAATTAATTAAGAATTAAGAGTTAGAGGGGAAAAGGTCATTAAGTAAATACTTATATGGCTGTTATATAATTAATTAGTATTTATTGTAAGGGGGATATGCTTTCTGTTTATGCCTGGATTAATAACTATTAACTGATTCTAAATCCAGTTAATTTGTATGCTTTTTAATAGTTAAATGGGTATTTCAGCTATCATATTGTCAATGTATTTTAAAGTTAATTCAGACAGATTTGTTGTTTTATGAAAAGAATTATGCGTATTCCGGTAATTCAATCCCCTGTTTTCCGGGATTTCATTGCGATGATTTCGGGAAATCATTGCGGTGATCCGGAAATTTCATTGCAATGATTTCCCGGAATCATTACAATGATTTTTCGGAAAGATGCCGATGAAAAGTTAAGAACATCCAATATAGCAGAAAATTCAGTTAAAATCGGTTTTTTTTGCAGTTATAAGTTACGAGTTATAAATTACAAGTGTGAATATCAGATTGCACTGTTTACGGCAGAAAAGCTGTCTTATTGTCACTTTCATGGATGCACTATTCACTATTCGCTATTAGTTATTTACTATAAAAAGCATAATGCTTTTTCACTCCCTCCGGATTACGGCGTTTTTTGTGCCCGGAGGAGAGATGGGCGGCAAAAAAGCGGGTTTTCCAATGACCAAATCTGACATTTTGATAGTTCTGACGTTTTGCTATTTCCTCAATATAATATTATTCACTATTAGCTATTCACTTAGTGCGCTGACTGTGCGGGAATTTGAATTCGCCCGTTCACGAGACGGATATTGATTTTTTGGCTGCCTGAAAGGGGTGCATCTGACTACGTCGGTTTTCAGTTCAGATTGTCGCAGATTCCCGTCATGGGTAGGTACAAAGCAATCCGGGGGGCACCCGGACTGGATTGCTTCACCCTGCGGGTTCGCAATGACGATGCGACAATTTGAATTGCACCCCTTCGCCCAGGGCAAACGCATCTAAATAAAAAAGGGATGTAATAGTTTTAATAGATAAACGGATAGTTCAGCTATCCGTTTGCTATTGTATTTTAAAGTTAATTCAGATAAGTTTGTCGTTTTTATGAAAAGAATTCTGCGTATTCCGGTAATTTGTTCCCTTGTTTTCGGGGATTTCATTGCGATGATTCCGGAATCATCGCAATGATTTGGTTTTGCAGGTGCTCCGAGAAATCCTTATCTCATGTTTATTTCGCATGACTAATCAGGTCGAAACCGGTATAGGGAATCAAAGCTCCGGGGATGCGGATACCGTCCGGGGTCTGATTGTTCTCTAACAAAGCAGCTACGATGCGGGGTAAGGCCAGGGCGCTGCCATTCAGGGTGTGGCATAACTGCGTTTTTTTATTCGCGTCGCGATAGCGGCATTTCAACCGGTTGGCCTGGTAACTCTCGAAATTAGAAACGGAACTGACTTCCAGCCACCTTTGCTGGGCAGACGAATACACTTCGAAGTCGAAGGTAAGGGCAGACGTAAAACTCATATCTCCTCCGCATAAACGAAGGATACGCCAGGGCAGTTCGAGCGCTTCGAGCAGCGACTGCACGTAATCGACCATCTCTTGCAGCGACTGGTAGGAATGTTCCGGTTTGTCGATACGGACAATCTCCACTTTATCAAACTGGTGCAGGCGGTTCAGCCCACGCACATCTTTGCCATACGAACCGGCTTCGCGGCGGAAACAGGCCGAATAAGCCACATTTTTAACCGGCAAATCCGTATCATTCAGTATCACATCGCGGTAGATATTGGTAACCGGTATTTCGGCGGTAGGAATCAGGTAAAGCTCGTCTTGCGAAACATAATACATCTGCCCTTCTTTATCCGGTATATTGCCGGTGCCATATCCCGAATCGGCATTTACCAGGTAGGGAGGCTGTATTTCCGTATAACCGGCTTCGCAGGCCTTGTCTAAGAAGAAGTTGATCAATGCACGCTGCAGGCGGCAGGCATATCCTTTATAAACAGGAAACCCCGCTCCGGTAATCTTTACGCCCAGTTCGAAATCTATCAGGTCGTACTTCCTGGCCAGTTCCCAGTGCGGCAGGGCATCGGCTCCCAATGCCGGGTGCGGTCCTCCCTGTTTCTCAATCAGGTTGTCTTCGGCCCGGCTGCCTTCGGGCACAGAGTCGTGCGGCAGATTCGGTATCTGCACGGATAGCTCATGTATCTGTTTTTCAGCTGATTCTTTTGTTTCTTCCAGTTTTTTGTTTGCCTCTTTTATTTCAGCTACACGCAGGCGGGCAGCTTCGGCTTCTTCCTTCCTGCCTTCTTTCATCCACTGGCCGATTGTTTTCGAGAGACGATTCAGTTCGGCCAGATTGGCGTCTGATTGTTGTTGCGATTCACGCCGTATCTTATCCCATCCGATGATACGGGCAATGATCTCTCTCGCATCGAAATGCTTTTTAGCTAACCGGCGAATCACTTCTTCCCGGTTTTCCGCAATTACTTTAAGCGTCAACATAACTATACAATGTGTTTAAATTTTGAAGAGACAAAGGTAATCAATTATCAAAAAAAATATTACTACCTTTGTATATCAGTTTAACATTAACATTAAAATTATCGTATCATGAAAAAAGGAATTATTTTTACAGCACTTATGATTGCTTTCTGCGCAATCACTTCATCTGCTCAGAAAAACAATACACTCACATCCAAAGAAAAGAGCGAAGGGTGGACGCTTTTATTTGATGGTAAAAGTATAGAAGGATGGCGCAAGTGTAATGCTACCGAAATGGCAGCCAACTGGTCTATCGATGAGGAAGCCATGAAAGTATCCCGTGGCGAAAGAGCAGGACGGGGGCAGGATGGCGACATATTGTACGCAGCTAAAAAGTACGGGAATTTTGAATTATCCATCGACTGGAAAATAGAAAAAGAAGGTAACTCAGGTATCTTTTACAACATCGTAGAATATCCCGGCCAACCCATTTACTACGCGGCCCCGGAAATTCAGGTGCTCGACAACTGGTATGCTTCCGATAATAAACTGACCAACCACCTGGCCGGCTCACTTTACGACATGCTCCCCGCACTGCCTCAAAACGCAAAGCCCGCCGGTGAATGGAACACCATCGTTATACGTGTGAAAGATGGGAAAGTCACTCATACACAAAATGGCGTAAAGGTGGTAGAATACGAACTCTGGACACCCGAATGGAATGCACTCGTGGCAAAAAGTAAATTCAAAGACTGGGAAGGATTCAAAACAGGCCCCGCCAAAGAAGGCTATATCGGCCTGCAGGACCATGGCTACAACTGCTGGTTCAGAAACATCAAAATCAGGGAACTGTAAAAGGCTTCACTTCACCCGTCCGCCGCATATCCAGGAGCGTAAATAAAAAGGTTCGCTCAAACTGCTGACCCTTACGCCCCTGGAGCTGCTGGCGTGTATGAACTTACCGTTTTTCAGATAGATACCTACGTGATTGGGGATTTTCCTGCGCCCCTTGTCCGTACGGAAAAAGACCAGATCGCCTTCGCGCAAACCCGAACGCCTCAGTTTCCGGCAATTAGCTTCCAGCATATCCGCCGAGGAGGCAGCCAGACGCTTCCCGTAAACCTCCCGGTACAGCATACCAACCAAACCGGAACAATCCACTCCCCGCCTTGTGTTTCCGCCAAAGCGGTAGGGTGTTCCCAGCCACCGGGAAGCCGCTGTATAAAGATACAGATTATCCTTCGTCGTAATCCGCAGACCAAACCGGCGCGACAATTCTGCCGGCGAATCCGTTCTGACCGGCTGTTGCCGCCGCGTCGCGCAGGAGGTACCCAGCAATACGATACTAACAAATGCAATAACAGCGAGATATCTATTCATAATGTATTCTTTTAATTTATCGCAACAGCCGTTACAGCAAAGGGGCCTGCGATCGCACGAAGGTAAGCATTTATTTTTTCACCTGTGCGGATACGCTTACGCTTATAAGCGTCCACAGTAAACATAGCATTTTTTCATTTTACCATAGACTTCTGACGAAAAATCTTTCACTCCTGAAATGCACCCTTTTTTCCGGTGTAATTCCATCTCTTTACGGTTGAGAAAAAGGGTGAGGGGCTGTGTTATTTTATTTGAAAGAAAGGCGTAAAAGCAGTGCATTCCGTATATAGGCCTTACCTATAAAACATCCGATACCGGAAAAAGGACGACACAAAGACAGTTACTTTCCTCCCCGGATTCTATATACTTTTTACAATGACGAGGCGACAATCCGGATTGAAAATCGACGTCGAATGTACCCGCCGGAACAATAAATGATTAAAATATTGAACCGCGATGGTGTAAGCATACAAATTAAGAGTATATTTGTTGTCTTAAACAGTTAAGATTTCAAATATAGTGCATGGATCAGACATCAGAATTAGTACAGACAATTATCAGAGGTCTTCAGGAAAAGAAAGGCAAAAATATTGTAACAGTTGACTTAACCAGACTTTCCGGAGCTATTTGCCAATATATGGTTATTAGTGAGGGGAATACCCCCACACAGGTATCGGCGCTTTCGGACTCGGTATGGGACTTTGCCAGAAAAGAAGCACACGAAAAACCCCTGTCTATCGACGGATATCAATATGCCCACTGGGTAGGGATGGATTATGGCACGGTTCTTGTACATATCTTTTTACCGGAACAACGTCAGTTTTATAATCTGGAAAGTCTTTGGGCGGATTCGAAAATAAAACAGATACCGGATATCGATTAATATGTATTATGAATCAATTTCTTACTAACAGAGTTTTATAGCTATGCCTCAGAAAAATGACAAATCAAATAAAATGTTCCGATTCAATATTTATTGGATGTACGGAGTAATTCTTGTAATGCTTGCTGCTCTTTACCTGACAAGTAATAGTTCTGTAAACAAAGAGATGGGGTGGACGGAGTTTCAGAAACTGGCGCAGGAAGACGCCTTTGAGAAACTCCTGGTATATAATAAAAGGAATACGTTGGAAGCAACGGTGAGAAGCGGAAAGCTCAGTCTGGTATTTAAAACCGATACGACCAAATTGGGTAACGAACCGAAGGTGATTGTCAAAATACCCTCGGCTGACAAATTCTCCGACTTCTATGATAAAGCCGTAAGCGAAAATCAGATCACAACCCAGGTGAGTTACGAAGAGGGCGAAGATACGGTGTGGAACTTCTTTCTCTCCCTGGCGCCTATCATTCTCTTTATTCTGCTTTTCTTATTCATTATGCGCCGCATGTCGGGCGGGACGGGCGGAGGAGCCGGCAATGTATTCAGCGTAGGCAAATCGAAAGCGCAGCTTTTTGATAAAAACAATGATAAAAAGGTCACATTCAAAGATGTAGCCGGACTGGCCGAAGCCAAGCAGGAAGTAGAAGAAATCGTCTCTTTCCTGAAAGACCCTGCCAAATATACCGAACTGGGAGGTAAAATACCCAAAGGAGCCTTGCTGGTAGGCCCTCCGGGGACAGGTAAGACCTTGCTGGCAAAGGCGGTGGCAGGCGAAGCGGATGTACCTTTCTTTTCGCTCTCAGGCTCCGACTTCGTGGAAATGTTTGTCGGCGTGGGCGCTTCGCGTGTGCGCGACCTCTTCCGGCAGGCAAAAGAAAAATCTCCCTGTATTGTCTTTATTGATGAAATCGACGCCGTCGGACGCGCCCGGGGTAAAAATGTCAATATGAATGGCAATGACGAACGCGAGAATACGCTGAATCAGCTCCTTACCGAAATGGATGGCTTTGGGTCGAACAGCGGCGTTATCATCCTTGCCGCTACCAACCGTGCGGATGTGCTGGACAAGGCTTTGCTCCGCGCCGGACGATTCGACCGCCAGATACATGTGGAATTACCCGACCTGAACGAGCGGAAAGAAATATTCGGCGTGCATTTACGCCCGATCAAGATCGACGAGAGTGTCGATACGGAATTTCTGTCGCGCCAGACTCCGGGATTTTCCGGCGCCGACATTGCAAATGTCTGCAACGAAGCCGCCCTGATAGCGGCCCGCAACGGGAAAAAGTTCGTGCAGAAAGAAGATTTTATGAGCGCCGTTGACCGGATTGTCGGAGGATTGGAAAAACGCTCGAAAATAACAACTGCCGACGAACGCAACAGCATTGCCAATCACGAGGCAGGACATGCTACACTGAGCTGGCTGCTCGAATATGCCAACCCCCTGGTGAAAGTCACTATCGTACCGAGAGGGAAAGCGCTGGGCGCAGCCTGGTACCTGCCGGAAGAACGCCAGATCACTACGAAAGAACAATTGCTCGACGAAATGTGCGCGACCCTCGGCGGACGGGCTGCCGAAGAGCTGTTCCTCGGAAAAATATCTACCGGCGCCTCCAACGACCTGGAACGGGTGACCAAACAGGCATACGCCATGGTCGTCTTTTTTGGCATGAGTGACAAACTGCCCAACCTGAATTATTACGACTCAAGCGGCCAGGACTGGGGATTCACCAAGCCTTACAGCGAGGAAACAGCCAAACTGATTGACCATGAAGTACAACGAATCATCAACGAACAGTATGAACGGGCGAAACATATCCTGGCTGAACATGCCCAAGGGCATGGCTCGCTGGCGAAAGTACTGCTGGAACGCGAAGTGATTTATTCGGAAGACGTAGAGCATATCTTCGGCAAACGGGCATGGGCCTCCCGATCGGAAGAGATACTGGAACAACAGGAGCAAAACATAAAAAGCGAATAATTTTGAAGAACTTAATCCGACGCTCGTTAACCGGTATAATCTATGTCGCTGTCGTCTTGTGTGGACTCTCTTATCCCTATGCCTTTCCCGGAGTATTCGGCCTGATAGTGGGGCTTGCGCTATGGGAGTTTTACGGCTTGGTGCGGCATTACGGGGATGCGTCCCTGAAAAGGCTTCCCGGCACAGTGGGAGGCGTCTATCTTTTTTTCGCCTGTTATGCGTATGCCAACGGATGGATGAATGGCACGCTGTTTCTGCCTTATTTTCTTTTTCTGATGTTTGTCTTTATTTCGGAGATGTACGCCCATTCACGGAATCCCATTCATAACTGGGCATTCGTACTTCTCGGCCAGGTTGTTTGTGCGGCTTTCTCTTTATTGAATTTTATTATCTTCCGGCCTGCTGCCGGCGAGGCTGCGGGTGTTTTCACTCCTTTGCCGGCGCTGGCGCTTTTTGTTTTTGTGTGGCTGAACGATACCTGCGCTTATCTGGTGGGTTCGAAGTTCGGCAGGCGTCGTTTGTTTGAGCGTATTTCACCCGCGAAATCGTGGGAAGGTTTCTGGGGTGGATTGGTTGCCGTATTGGCTTCTTCACAGATTTTCGCTTTTTATTATCAGGAGATCAGCTGGTATCACTGGCTGGGTATCTCGGCTACGATCGTTGTTTTTGCCACCTGGGGAGACCTGAGCGAATCCTTGTTTAAACGTACGCTTGGGATAAAAGATTCGGGCACTCTGCTACCGGGTCACGGAGGGATGCTCGACCGTTTCGACAGTATCCTCATGGCCATCCCTGCGCTTTATATCTATCTGAGGCTCTTTATTCAAAATTAAACGTAAGGACAATCATCCTCGATGTTCCTCCCGAAAGGGCATCGGTATATATGCCCAGTTCGGGGCGCGACAGGTCTGTGCGGTTGGTCTCTGTCAGATTCCGGAAGCCGAAAAAGAACTTCAGTTCCGGGCAGAGTTTAAAAAACGAGAAATAGAAATCGCATCCCAGGCCGACCGAAACGCCATAGTCGATATTCTTCAGGAGAAGGGCTTCTCCTTTTTTGCGTCCTAAATCCAAAGCACCATAAACGCTCCCCGTCAGGTAAGGGCGGTAGTTATTCAGGCGCACGGAACTGTATTTCAGCTCCAGCGGCAGGGTGATATAATTGGAACGCAGGGTGGTTATATACCTTTCGCCGCTTTGGTATTCTCTGAAAACGAATTGCTTATCGCCAAAATGAATGCTGGGTATCAGGCGCAGGTTGAGATAGGGGTTTACAAACATATCGCCGATAATTCCTACGCTGAACCCCGGTGAGTAGGCCGGTATTTCAGCAAACCATCTTTGTCCGTCAGGGCCTGTTTCTCCCGTATGAGTCAGTATCAGGTCTTGCGCGTGCAAGCCCAGATGAAAGCCCAGATGAAACATTTTCATGTCCACATACGGCTGATTCCTGACCTTCTCTTTCTGCGCCCTGATTCCCGGAGCCCAGGAAGCAAATAAGTATAATACTAAAAGCAGACGTCTCAATTCGTAACTCATTTTGAATAATAACGTATGCAGAAGTAAGTTATTGCAAAAATCATATATTTATGTAAAATATAAGAGCATCTGTTTTATATATACAAAGAAAACTCTATTTTTGTATCCACTAATAGTTATCAATTTAAACGTTTAAGAAAATGGCTTACCTAATTAGCGAAGATTGTATTGCATGTGGTACTTGTATTGATGAGTGCCCTGTTGAAGCTATCTCAGAAGGTGACATCTATCACATTGATCCTGAGATGTGTACAGAATGTGGCACGTGTGCAGATGTGTGTCCTACCGGAGCAATACACCCTGCCTGAGGGGCAAGGAAGTAAAAATAGGTTTATCTGTCGCAGAATACCTGTAAGTACAAACGAGTTGTTCTTTATACTAAAAAGAACAACTCGTTATCATTTCACCATCCCACTGTCCGGTTCAGAAATCTATACGCAGTTTTATTTCATCCATGCTGCCTTCTTCCAGCGGATTCTCCGCGGGAATAATTTCCTCTTCCTGCGAGGAGACCGCAGGCCTGTTATTTCTTCTGATAAAGCCAATAACATCGTTCAGACCGTCGAGGAACTTATCAAAATCTTCCTTGTAGAGAAAGATTTTGTGTTTCTCAAATAGTGATTGCGCATTTTCTCTGGGCTGGATCTTCTTACTCTCCGTAATTGCAAGAAACAAATCATTCTTCAGATTCTTTTTTACATCCAAATAATAAATTCGCTTCCCTGCTTTTATGGCTTTGGAGTATAAAATTTCCTTGTCACCACCACCTCCATTTTGTAACTTCCTTGTTGATTCTTCCATATAATAAATAACTGCTACTCGTTAACTCCCACACTTTTATCTTAATTACCCCAAATATGTACATTTTTTTTTTAATAACAACTATAAATAATGTTTTTTTTATTTAATTTGAGATTTATACCTTCCTTTGCCTATAAAATGGTGTTTTTTCGGCAATCGCCGCTTTTATATCGGTATTTTTATCTAAATTTGTTAAGCCAAAAAAAAAATAAAAAGGGATATATGGAATTGATACATTTCGAGGGCTTATTAATAGGTATAAGCACTTTTCTGATCATAGGTTTGTTTCATCCAATGATAGTAAAAGCAGAGTATTACTGGGGCACAAAATGCTGGTGGGTCTTTCTCTCGTGGGGGATTGGCGGAATTATTGCTTCCCTCTTTCTGAAAAGCCTCTTTCTATCCGCCCTGTGCGGCGTATTCGCTTTTTCCTCCTTCTGGTCGATCAAAGAATTGTTCGAACAGGAGGGGCGTGTGTTAAAAGGCTGGTTCCCCAAAAACCCGAAAAGGAAATACCCGGAAAAAAATTAATCCATACCCGACTTGCTGCTGACAACCTGGAAACGCAGGGTCTCACCGTCTTTCCGTAAGCGCAGGCCCGAAGGTTTTAAATAATGGTTGAGCGAGGTGACGACCAGGCTGCTTGTAGAAGTTTGCTGAGTCGTCATCTCTACCGGGACAACCAGAAAGTTCAGCTCTTCTTTGTCGGGCTCGTTCTCCGCCAGGTACTTCAGCAGGGGGGAGAGATTGCCGAAATCATAGGTGAGCGCAGCATATTGGGCAGAAACAAAAGAGGTGACGGAATTTTGCAGCTTGCCTTCACTGAAAAAGCCGGCAAGCGAATCTTCGGGCAACAACAATAAATAAGCCGGCGGAGCCAGGGCATACTCCCAGTCTTCCTGCGGCATGGCCTTCAGCGATAAATAGAAGCTGTTCACCCTCCGCTCTTTTATACAGGATAAGATATCTCTGATGGGGAGCGTCAGACGTGTGAATACACCAGCGGGTGTTTTCAGATAGGCATACGTATCGTTAGGCTCCAGCAGATGGGAGATATCGGTATTATAAAAATTATTCAGCTGGATTACTTCCGGCGTCACGGTAAAAACTTCGTAAGTATTAATAACAGAGTCGATAGCGCCCGACGAACTGGCTGTCAGATACCTGTAATAGATAAGCATAGCCGTACTGCTCACCGTTGTGATATTCCCGCTGCCGAAAGTATTTGTCACATACAATCCCGGGAAAAACTCGTTAAACCTCTGCTGGTTAGTGAATGTAGCGGGGTGGTTGAGCGTTTCGTCATAAAATTTCTGCCCCAGGGCTTCGGGTAATGCGATTTTTATCTGCGGATAATAGTAATTGAGGTCTGTGGAAGCCAGATTCCAAATCGAATCCGACACACTCAGGTTGCGAGGGGTATAGGCCTGCTGTCCCAGAGGATTTTGCATATCTACATAGTCCTGCGGATTCAGATGGGTGTAGAAATTCCGTTCCAGCTGTTTGACAACGGGGAATACCGTCACTTCCATGGGGGCTAAAGAATCGCCGACCCACTCTCCTCTGTTGTAAAAAATATTCAGCATGACGGAGTCTATTTTCCCGTCTATAGGGGTATGCTCAAACCGGAATCCTTCCGAAGCATAGAACTGGCAGATATAATCGGATTTCAGGTTTCCGAACAAAGGATCGTAAAATTCGCCCAGTAAGCCATAGACTGATCGGGCATAAAGAGAATCAATTTTTATCGTCGATGCCTTCAGCTGAAAGGTATCTGTATAGACTATCGCTTTATCGGCTTCCGGCTGTATGGTCGGGCCGACTGTCCCCATCTCATCATCACAGGCGCTCAGGAGGAGAACTCCCAGGCTGACACTCGTTATATACAATCTGATCTTCATTTTTTATTGTTACTGTTAGAGGCCAATATTATATCATAAAACTTATTAAACGCATCCATATAGACATCCGGCGACTGATAAAAAAGGACGGGTTTCTCTTTCAGTGTTGAGAGGTAGTCCTGTATTTCGGGGTTGATTGTCTGGCTTCCTTGTATCACGCCATCGGAGAAGTCGATGGCCAGCTTCGTCAGTGAGACATAACCGGCCTCTTGTTTCAGGTAAACGAGGTCTTCGTCCAATGCTCCGTCCATTTTCAGCTTGTCGGTAATGTTCGCCCTCAGAGGCATGCCGAAGTCGTCGGCATAGATCGAATAAACGATTTTTGCATCCTTCAGGCAAGGGTCGTCGGCATACATCCGTTTAACATACAAGGCTGTTAACGCCGACATCCAGCCATGGCAATGAATCAGATCGGGTATCCACCGAAGCTTTTTTATTGTTTCCAGTACCCCGCGGATATAGAAGATCGAACGCTCGTCGTTGTCTTCGTATTCACGCCCCTGCGCATCGCAAACAGTCGCCTTACGCTGGAAGAAATCTTCATTATCAATGAAATAGACCTGCATTCTGGCCGATTGAATAGATGCGACCTTGATAATCAGCGGATGATCGGTATCGTCTATAATCAGATTCATCCCCGATAAACGTATCACTTCGTGTAACTGATTGCGTCTCTCATTTATGTTTCCGAATTTCGGCATGAACGTTCTAATTTCGCGGCCACGTTCCTGAATACCCTGTGGCAGGTGTCTGCCAATCATAGCTATTTCGGATTCCGGAAGATAAGGGGTGATTTCTTGAGTTATAAACAAAATTCTTTTTGCATCCATTCTTATATGTTTGTTTGTAAGACGACACAAAGATAGCAATTTTCTTTCATTTACGGTAATATTTTATTTGCTTTGCACCGTCAATTTAATACTTTGAACGATGGAAATAGTTAACAGTGTAAAAGATTTAAAAAACTATCTTGCCAAAGAGAAGCTGCACGGGCAACGTATCGGCTTCGTTCCCACCATGGGAGCCTTACACGAAGGGCATCTGAGCCTCGTCAGACACTGCCTGGCCGAGAACGATATCTGTGTAACCAGTATCTTTGTTAATCCTACACAATTTAACGATAAAAACGACCTGGATGCCTATCCCCGCACACCGGAGAAGGATTGCCTCCTGCTCGAATCTGCCGGCTGCCACTGTCTGTTTGCTCCCTCCGGGGAAGAAATGTATCCCGAACCGGATACGCGCGTATTCGATTTCGGACTTATCGGCAAGGTCATGGAAGGGCGCTATCGCCCGGGGCATTTCAACGGTGTGGCGCAGATCGTCAGTAAACTCTTTGAGGCCGTAGGAGCCGACCGCGCCTATTTCGGCGAGAAAGACTTCCAGCAGATAGCCGTTATCAGAGAGATGGTGAGGCAGATGGATATGCCCGTGCAGATTGTCGCCTGCCCTATCTTGCGCGAAGCCGATGGCCTGGCTATGAGTAGCCGCAATCAGCGTTTAACAGGCGAACAACGTCAAAAAGCACCCCTGATAGCACAAACCTTAAAAGAAAGCCTTAACTTTGTGCCGGATAAAACCGTGCAGGAGGTAAGAGATTTTGTCGTTCACCGGCTGAACAGCGAAGCCTTACTGAGCGTGGAGTACTTCGAGATTGTTGACGGCTATACATTAATGCCTGTCGACAACTGGAGGGAAACAACATATCCCGTAGGCTGCATAGCCGTTTTTTGCGGCAAGGTGCGCCTTATAGATAATATAATGTATAAGAACTGACGAATACAAACAACGACAAAATGTTTATAGAAGTAATAAAATCAAAGATTCACCGGGTAACTGTCACAGAAGCCAATCTGAATTACATAGGGAGTATTACCATAGACGAGGAACTGATGGATGCTGCGAACCTGATTCCTTACGAAAAAGTTTCCGTCGTAAACAATAACAATGGCGAACGGTTTGAGACATACATCATCAAAGGCGAACGCCATTCAGGCGTTATCTGCCTCAATGGAGCGGCAGCGCGGAAAGTACAGCCCGGCGATGTCGTGATCATTATGGCCTATGCCATGATGGAGCCGGAAGAGGCCCGGACATTCAAACCGGCTGTCATTTTCCCCGATACGGCGACTAACAGGCTTGTTTACCAATAAACATATCTGGAGCATAAGCTATCCTATCTTTCTGAGCCTGCTGGCACAGAACGTGATCAATGTGACGGATACCGCCTTTTTAGGGAGGATAGGGGAGATCGAACTGGGCGCTTCCGCTCTGGGAGGCCTGGTGTATATATGCGTCTTTACCCTTGCCTTCGGGTTCAGTACAGGCTCGCAGATACTTATTGCACGCCGCAATGGAGAGCAGGCCTACGGCTTGATCGGAGCCGTTATGATGCAGGGGATTTTTTTCCTTTTCAGCATGGCCTTTCTCCTTTTCTCTCTCGTACATCTCTTTGCCACGCCGATGATGAACCTGCTTGTATCTTCGGACAGCATACTCGAGGCAACGGTCGATTTTCTGGGCATACGTATATTCGGTTTGTTTTTTGCCTTTCCCAGCGTCATGTTCAGGGCATTCTTTGTCGGTATCACCCGTACACGGGTGCTTACCATCAATGCTGTGCTGATGGCCCTTACCAATATCGTTCTCGATTACATATTGATATTCGGTCGTGCAGGATTTCCCCCGATGGGGCTGAAAGGAGCGGCCCTTGCTTCGGTTATCGCCGAGGCGGTTTCCTTTCTGTTTTTTGTCCTCTACACCCGTTTCACCGTAGATATTAAGAAATACGGCTTAAATCGGATGCATACGTTCGACTTCAGTCTGCTCAGGCGGATTCTGAGTATTTCCATCTTTACTATGTTGCAGTATTTCATCTCCATGAGTACGTTTCTCTTCTTTTTTATCGCGATGGAGCATATCGGGCAGCGCGAACTGGCCATTGCCAACATCGTGCGCAGCATTTACATCGTGATGTTTATCCCCGTCAATTCGCTTTCCACCGCAGCCAATTCGCTCGTCAGCAATGCCATCGGGGCCGGATACACCTCTCAGGTCGTCGGGATCATAAAGAAAACAGCCCGTTTCTCGTTCTTTATTATGGCAGGCTGCGCTTTCGTTTTCTGCCTGATGCCCGAAGCCATCCTTTCGGTCTATACCAACTCTTCTGCGCTCATCGCCGACTCCGTACCTTCGGTTTATACCATTTCGGGCGTCATGCTGCTATGCGCCGTGGGAAGTGTCGTCTTCAACGGTGTATCGGGGACGGGCAACACCTCCGTCGCGCTCTTGATCGAGCTTATTACGCTTGTATTCTATTGCTTATATGTTTACATCATCGGTATGCGCCTGAAGATGCCGGTGCATATCTGCTTCACTTCCGAACTCATTTATTTCGGTCTCCTCCTCATCCTGAGCACTTTCTACCTGAAGAAAGGCAGGTGGAGAAATAAAAAGATTTAAGAGTCATCATAAAATAAGTGTTACATTTTTTCATTTTGGGGTTCATTTTATAGCTGTTCCTCCGCCCAAAGCGTGATACAGATTAATTATTCCTTGAATTTTGTCAAATTGGGTTTGCGCCTTCGTTTGTTCTGCCAGCAAAAGCGACTGTTGTGCAGTCAGTACTTCGAGATAATTGACCGACGAATGTTTCATCAGTAATTCGGTTTTGCGCATAGCTTCCTGCAAGGCTTCAATCTGCCGGTCGGCGAGGCCGATTTGCTTACCCGCCGTTTGCCACTGCACAAGTGCGTCGTTTACCTCTTTGCCGGCATTAAGAATACTTTGCTGAAACTGCAGAAGGGCTTCTTCGGCTTGGGCTTTAGCTATGGTGAGATTGGCCTGATTCACGCCCTTGTTGAAAATGGGTTGCAGCAACGAGGTTGTCGCCGACCACAGCAAGCTGCCGGGATTTGCTATTGCGCCGCCACCGCTGTTCGTCCATCCGGCAGAGCCACTTAGAGTAATGCTCGGATAAAAAGCGGCACGGGCTACATGGGTTGCATAATAGGCTTGCGCCACATGATACTCTGCCTGCCGGATGTCGGGGCGATCGGTAAGAAGTTGCAGCGGAACGCCGACCGCCATTGTTTCGGGGAAAGTCTGTCCCGATAGTAAGCCTCTATCTATTGCCTTCGGCTCATGGCCACGAAGGACGGAAAGGCTGTTCTCCGTTTCATTGATGCTTTTTTTGACCGCAAGTGTAGATGATTCCAATGCGAGGCGATTGGCCTCGGCACGCAGGATAGCCGCATCATTGGACTGCCCTGCACGTTTGAGCGCCCGGAGTACATGGATGTTTTCTTCCCAATTCTTATGCGTCGCCAGATTGATTTCCAGTTGCCTGTCGAGCCTGAGCAGCGTATAATAGCTGTTGGCTATCGTTGCAATCAGTCGGGTTTGCACAGCTTGCCGGTAGGCTTTTGTGCTTTCCAGTACGGCGCGGTCGCCGCGTTGGGCATTGGCAAGTTTTCCGAAAAGGTCTATCTCCCAACTTGCCGAAGCAGCCAGTGAATAGGTTTTCGAGGGAGAAGCCCCGTCGAAACTACTCAATACACCCTGCGGCACAAGGTTCACGGATGGCAGGTAAGCCAATCTCGACGATTTCAATACGGCTTCGGCCTGTTCCACGCGCAGGTAAGCAACCTGTAAGTCCGTATTATGGTTCAATCCCGTTTCTATCAGCCTTTGCAGGTAGGGATCGGTAAAAAGTTCAGCCCACGACAGACTTGCCAATGTCGTAGTGTCCGACACCGGTTCGACGTCCCTGTACGTGTCGCTTACGGATATATTTTCCGACCGCTGGTACTTTTTATATATGCTACAACCGCACATGACGGTTGTAAACATTATGATTACGAGAATCTTTTTCATATTTTAATCTCCTTTGATATTGTCCGTAATTTCCCCCGTGTTTCTTCGAGGCATAACCTTCTCCTGAATTTTCCGAAACACGATAAACAAGACGGGAGTAATAAAGAGCAAGGCCAATGTTCCTATCAGCATACCTCCGATTGTGCCTATCGCCAATGTTTTACTTCCGTTGGCTCCTGCGCCGGAGGCCACTGCCATCGGGAGCATACCGAACACCATCGTAAGTGCGGTCATAAGAATCGGGCGCAAACGAACGGCTGCGGCGTCGAGCGCGGCACGAGGGATGCTTAATCCTGCAGCACGTTGTTGCGAAGCATATTCAGTCAGTAGAATGGCTGTTTTTGCAAGCAAACCGATAAGCATAATAAGTCCGGTTTGCATATAGATATTGTTTTCGATGCCGAACAATCGAGCGAACAGGAAACTTCCGGCAAGCCCGAAAGGAACCGATAGCATGATAGCCATCGGGATAAAAATGCTTTCGTACATGGCGCAAAGTATCAGATATACGAACAGTATGCAGATAACAAATATTATCACTGTCGATGAGCTGCTTCCGGCTTCGTCGCGGTTGCGCCCGCTAAATTCGTATCCGTAACCGGTCGGAACAACCTCTTTGCTTACCCGCTCAATCGTTTCGATAAGCTGCCCAGTGCTATACCCCTCGGCAGGCATGACCGTAACGGCGATTGACGAGAACATATTGAACCGCGAAAGGGATTCGGGGCCATACGTCTTAGTCAGCGTCAAGTATTGGCCGATAGGCGACATTTCTCCGGAGGAAGAGCGTACAAAAATGTTATTCAGCGCTTCCGTATCCAGCCTGTATTCCGGTGCGGCCTGCAACATTACACGGTATAGCTTGGAAAAAAGGTTGATGTTGGAGGCGTAACTGCTGCCGACATATCCCGACAGGGTACTTAATACATCCGACGGAGATACTTTGTTCTTCTTGCATAACGCCGCATCGACCGATACTTTATACTGCGGATATTTGGTGTCGAACGTCGAGTATGCGACGGAAATTTCAGGAAAGGCCATAAGTGCACGTGAAAAAGCCTGTGTGTGGTTTTTCAGGTCTTCAATGCTTCCGCCCCGTCGATCCTGTACGTGCATTTCCACTCCGTTACTGTTGCCATACCCGCTGATAAGCGGTTGGGCGAATACCATCAGGTTGGCTGCTTTGACATCAGCCGTCCGGGCTTTTATTTCCGCGATTACGGAATTTATATGGTTTTGTTTCCCCTTTCGTTCTTTCCAGGGATTTAGTTTGATGAAGAAAATGCCGTTAGTCGCACCGTTCCCGCTCAACATACCGTACCCTGCTACTTTGGCATAATCATTTATCTGAGGAATGTCTTTTATTCGAACGTCGATCTCGTTCATGATACGGTTGGTTTCGTCGAGCGTACTTCCCGGAGCGGTAGCCACATTGATATAAATTGAACCTGTGTCTTCTTCGGGGACAAGTCCGGTCTTTGTGGTTTTCAACAGGAAAAATAATCCGGCAACGGCCAATATGATAAGTGCAGCCGAAAGCCAACGTTCTCTAATAAAGAATGTCAGCCCGCTCTTGTATTTGCCGAGAATGGTGTTGAACGAACTGTCGAATGCTTTATGAAACCGCGAAGAAAAACTCGTTTTCTTTCCGTTCGCCACTTTTTCATGGGGAGTCATCAACAATGCACATAAAGCCGGGCTGAGTGTAAGAGCATTGATAAGCGAAATGATAACCGCCACAGCCATCGTAAGACCGAATTGTGTGTAGAACGTTCCTGTTGTTCCACCCATGAAGCAAATAGGGACGAATACTGCCATAAATACCAGCGAGGTAGTGATAAGTGCAGTGGAAATTCCATCCATAGCTTTTACAGTAGCCTGATAGGGCGAACGGTAGCCTTCGTCGAATTTGGCCTGCACCGCTTCGACCACCACGATAGCGTTGTCCACGACAGTGCCGATAACAAGCACCAGTGCGAAAAGCGTCAGCAGATTAAGCGTGAATCCTGCCACCATCAGGAACGCGAATGTTCCGACAAGCGAAACGATAATACCTATTGCCGGAATTAACGTTGCTTTGAAATTTTGGAGGAATATATAAACCACAAAGACAACAAGGATAATAGCCGCAATCAACGTCCATATTACGTTGTCTATCGAAGCGTCAAGGAAATTTTTGACACTGACCAAATCTGTTGTTTTTACGCCTTTGGGAAAATCGGAGGAGAGTTCTTCGAGTATTTTGTCTATCTCTTTGATGATTTCGTTGGCGTTTGAGCCTGCGGTCTGGAAAATAATGCAGGTGGTTCCCGGATGTCCGTCCACCTCTCCTTTGAACCCGTAAGAGAGAGCACCCAATTCTATCTCTGCAACGTCCCGTAGGTGTAATACTTGTCCGTCCGATAGGGAGCGAATTACAAGGTCGCCAAATTCCTCTGCCGATTCATACCGGCCGCGATATTTCAATATATATTGAAATGTATTCTCTGATTCGCCTCCTAACGTACCTGTGGCTGCTTCGATGTTTTGTTCTGCCAATACCGCAGAAATATCCGACGGGACAAGACCGTGCTGCGCCATTTTCACGGGATTCAACCAGATACGCATCGAATACTCCGACCCCATCACGAATACGCCGCCGACGCCGGGAATACGGGAAATAAGAGGAATGATATTAATATTCAGATAATTGTTCAGGAAAACGTCGTCGTAGGCTCCGTCCTCGCTGTAAAGCGAAATAACTTTAAGCGTACCGGTCTGCCGTTTCGAGGCGGAAACTCCGACCTTTGTTACTTCCGCCGGAAGAATCCCAAGAACCGAGGTTACCCGGTTCTGCACATTTACCTGTGCCATATTGGGATCGCTGCCCTGCTTGAAGTACACTGTTATGGTGGCGCTGCCGGTGTTCGTAGCCGTCGAGGTCATATAAATCATATCCTCCACGCCGTTGATAGCCTCTTCCAATGGAGCGATTACGCTCTTTTGCACCGTTTCGGCATTGGCGCCTCCATAGGTCGTATTCACGCCGATCGTCGGCGGAGCGACGTTGGGAAACTGCTCGATAGGCAGTTGTGTCAGCCCGATAATTCCCACCATCAGGATGAGCGCCGATATGACGCTGGCCAGTATGGGCTTGTCTATAAATGTTTTCAGCTTCATGACCGTCCTCCTATTAATTATTTTCAGCCGATTGTATCGGAGTGCCTTCGCGCAAAAGCCCAGCTCCTTCGGCAACGATTACATCACCCACATCCAGCCCCGAATCAACAATATATTCAGTGCCGTTGTCAATCCGAAAAGGAATGATTGGAGCGGACACCGCTTTACCGTCCACCACTTTATACACATAAACCTTGTTTTGTATCTCGAATGTGGCGCTTTTGGGTATTACGACGCAGTTCTTCCTTACAAAAGGAATTACGATGGTCGCCGTGCTGCCGTTACGCAGCAATTTTTGAGGATTGGCGAAACTCGCCCGCATACTGATTGTTCCGGTACGGGTATCAACCGTGCCGCTTACAGCATCTATTCTACCCTCTGTACTGTAGGCCATGCCATTGCTCAAAGAAAGCATTACGGGGGGCAGGCTTGCAACAACCCCGGAGATAGTGCCGCCTTCTTTTATCATCGAAAGAAGCTGGTTTTCGGTCATGGAGAAGTAGGCATACATTTCTTCCTCATTGGATACCGTTACCAAAGGCTCGGAAATGGAAGAATTTACCAAAGCGCCCACGCGGTAAAAGGTCATTCCGGCCACGCCATCCACCGGGCTTTTGACGACCGTGTAGGAAAGACTGTTTCGGGCGTTCACTTCGCTGGCCTTCGCTTGCGCCAATGCGGCTTGCGCTTCGAGCAAGCTGTTCCGTGCCGTTTGCAGTTCGTATTCCGAAATCACATTTTCGCGGAAAAGTTCTTGTTTACTCTCTGCAGCAAGTTGTGCGGAAGCTATTCGGGCCTGTGCACTTGCTACGTTAGCAACAGCGGTTTCAAGCGCCACCTGATAGGGAACCTGGTCTATGACGAAAAGGGGTTGCCCTTTCTTCACTGTTGCACCTTCGTCAATGCGGATGTCCGTTATAAGGCCGCTTATCTGCGGGCGTATCTCAACAGTTTGCTTTCCTCGGATAGATGCGGAATAGCGACTCGATACGGTCGCATCCGACAACAAAACTTCTATTGTTTTATACGTGCCCCCTGCTGTCGGTTGCGTTTTTTCCTTACATGCGCCGAGGAAAAGTAAACACAATGCGGGGAGAAGGGACATCCCAAAAGCCCCGTTTCTTTTTATATTTTTCATTGGAATCTATCGCTGTCGGCTTTTGAATTACCGTATTCTTTGCACAAATTCACATCGGCAGTGGCGTTTTTGGCACTGAATCCCAATCCCATCACTAACGCTAATGATAATATGACTCTTTTCATGGCTTTAAAATTTTAATTGTTTGTATTTTTGTTTCGTCTTTAAATATGAGGCAAAGGTACGGGGCATAGTCAGGCTACACAAGGTTGAAAATTACCTAATATGGGGCGATAGTTCGCATCACGCTGTTTTTGCAAAAAATAATCTTATATTTTTACAGGAAGTATTTTCCGACCCTTTTATCGAGGGTGTTACTACCGCCGTCATTTGCCTTAAGTAATCCCCCGAAACCTGTATATAATTCACTCCCGTCCGGTTTATTCCCGGACAGGAGCGGATTTATCCCGGACGGGAGCGGATTTATTCCGGACGGGAGCAAAACGACACAATCCCCATAGACTTTTGACTAAAAATCCTTCACTCCTTCACAGAGGATATAAATATTTGAACGACAATCTGTTAAAGTGTGAAGGATGGGGGCCGCATCCTTCACATCTTACTGCGTGATCCATCAGGAAATCAGCTGACGGTTTTGTCTGAAACAGCTGTCCGGATTTATATCCGGAAGTCTCACTC
>JAISZA010000132.1 GCA_031269535.1 Tannerellaceae bacterium | reverse complement strand
TTACGTGCCCTAAATTCATTGCTTAACTCCGCTCGCATTCTCGCTACTGCCCTATTTGGAGTGCTTCTCTACGCTCGAAAGGAAGATCCGTGCCCGAACTGGATTGCTTCGCTCCGCTCGCAATGACGAACCCTGCCCGCTCTGGATTGCTTCTCTCCGCTCGCAATGACGAACCCTGCCCGAACTGGATTGCTTCACTCCGCTCGCAATGACGAACCTGCCCGAACTGGATTGCTTCACTCCGCTCGCAAGGACGAACCCTGCCTGAACTGGATTGCTTCGCTCCGCTCGCAAGGATGGGAGGGTCGTCATTGCGAGCGGAGCGAAGCAATCCAGTAATGCCGGTAATGAAAAAATGTAACGTTTATTTCCTGACAACGCCTTATTTATCTTGCATCCCTTACTGCTATGTTGCTCCGGGCTGAAGAGGTCACGACGTTTTCCATACGTCAATTCTTAACTCCCCTCCTGCGGACATACGATAATTTTTTTTTCATATCCCCCCATTTGTGGGGTAGTAGAAGGTTGGGGGAACACTTACTTTTGTTGTATATTCTAAAAAATTAGTTTATGACAAAGAAAATAAATGATCAGACGGTGTTTCCTGTTTTTCGGCATGATTATCGTTTTGCCATCCAGACGATTACAGGCATTATTATACTCAAATGCGAAGATGTGCTTCTGTTTGAATATATCAGGGCGACACGTAAATGGCAGCTGAAGCTAATCAACGACCGCTTCCACAACCTCCGTTCGGCTGTGAGCTCCGACGACATCACTTCCGTCAGCCCTTTGTTTATTCAGATCAATCAATATTGCATTGTCAATCTGATGCACCTCCTGGGGATAGAAAACAAGACACTGAAGTGCCTATTTGATGTCTCCGACGAGATGGACATAGAGAAGAAAGTCTCTCCCTTATACTATAAGAAGATAAAAGAGACGCTGGATATCTTGTGATTCGCCGGTATTTCTGTTTTTTTTCTTTATAAAACAGATATTATTTATGCTATTTAAACACTATTTTTTACAGTTTGGGCAAGGATAAATCTATATTAAACATTTCAGGTATGAACACGGAGTTTCATTTTTTCTGTTATTTAATATATTTGTTACCAGAATGAAAAACAAATGAGAATAAATATTAATAATACACACTAAAAGACGTATAAATTATGACAAATTATCGCACAGTTGTTCCGGGCATGCAAAGTGGAAGTGCCGGAACTATGGTCACTCCAAAAAGTGATTATTACACGGGAACGGGTGGATATAACGATCCGAAGGAAGTCGGGGGCAAACCTATCGTCGGCTTTCTGGTATCCGTTTCAAGAACGGAAGAAGGTGAATTCTGGGTGCTCAGGCAAGGGCAGAATGTAATCGGTTCGGGAAGCGAATGTGATGTGGTACTCGACGAAATATCGGTCAGCCGCGACCATGCCCTGTTGACTATTCAGCGCAATAAAGACGACGGTAACAAGCTGAATGTGGGTATAAGAGACAGGGGATCGTCGAACGGAACATACATAAACAACAAATATGCCGGCTACGATCCGCACCAATGCAAGAATTTTGATAAGATTAAAATCGGAAATTACGAATTACTCCTTCTCGTCTTTGATACGGCAGAGCATGGGTTGAGAAGAGCCGGTAATTTTATCCCGGCAGGGAATTATGATTATCCCAACAGGGAGCAGTATGTGGATAATGACAAAACACGGATTTAAGTAGCAAACTATTTATATTTACCACTGTGGCAATAGTAAGATTACAAAACAAAGCAGGCCGTTATTATGAGTTTGACCCCGATAGCGTGCCTTTAGGCAGAGGAGGAATGGGGGTTGTCTTTAAAGGAAGAATGATCCATACGGATACGGGGCTGTATGATTATGTTGCCATTAAAGTCTTGCTCGGCGACCTGTCGAACGAAAGTATTGCCAGGGCGCAAAGGGAAGCATCCATACAGATTGTTCACGAAAATATTGTCAGAATGTACGATTTCGTTGTAGCAACCGACGGCAACGGAAGGTCGCATTATCATGTGATCAGCGAATATCTGGAGGGTGAAACACTGGATAAAGTAATCGAAAAAAACGGCATCTTATCACAGGAAGAAGCGATCCGATATACCAAAAATATTCTGGCGGCTTTGTATATGTTGCACAACAAAGGCTATATTCACCGCGACATCGATCCTTCCAATGTAATGATCTGTAGAGATGGTAAAGTGAAACTCATCGACTTTGGAATTGCCAAAAGGATTACGGACTATCAGAATGAGTTTAAAAACAAAACCCGGGAAGGACTATTTATCGGAAAAATAAATTATGCCTCGCCCGAACAGGCGGAAGGACAGCACGAGCTTACGAATGTCACTTCGGATATCTATTCGACCGGTATCTTGTTGTTCGAATTGCTGGCGGGCGAGCTGCCTTTTACGGGTACAAACCTCGAAATTGTCAACGGTCACAGGAAAAAGAAAGTTCCCGAAAATAAAAGGATTCCCAGTAAGCTACAATACGTTATCCGCAAAGCGACGGCCAAGAACCCCGCTGAGAGGTATCAGTCTGCCTCCGAATTTATGGTCGATCTGGAGAGAATAGAAAGAGGGAAAAATCCGGTTGGCTACAACCCGCAGGAATATAAATGGGTCTATATGGCGGCGGGAGGGGCTGTTTTGCTGCTTTTAATCTCTTTCGGGATATGGAGGAATCAGGAATCCAGAGAAATACGCTTCAGGGAAACCCTCACAAAGGCGTCGTCAAGCATGACGGTAGCCTTGTATCAGGAGGCGCTTGATCTGTATAAAACAGCGAATAAGATCATCCGGACAGATAGTATTTCGCGGACAATCGAAATGCTTGAAATACTGACCCGGGGAGTGACGGAATACATTAATTCAGAGTATGCCAGGGCCGATTCTTTATTCCACCTGGCAGATGCTCTGAATTCTTCGGATGCCTCTTACTACCTCGGTGAAATGAGTTACGAAGGCATCGGTATGCCCAAGAACTTCAGAAGAGGGTTTGAATATACAAGCAAGGCGGCCAAAATGGGGAATAAATTAGCGGAATACAGACTGGGATATATCTATCAGAACGGAATAGATGTAAAGGCCGATTACGACAAAGCCATCCGCTATTTCGAGAGCGCCGGCAGAGTGATCGATAGGGGAACGGAAGCCAATAATCCCGAATTTCAGTTCGTAAAAGGCAATATGTATATGTATGGAAACGGCGTGCAGCCAAACAGAAAAAGAGCCATCGAATATTATGAATCGGCAGCCAACCTGGCTTATCCACAGGCACAGTACGAATTGTATGAAATACTGAGTGAAGAAGACCAGGAAAAAGCCATGAAATGGCTCCGGACGGCCGCCGGAAAAGGCTACCCCAAAGCAGCCTACAGATTGGGCGCTTTGCTGATCGGACAACAGAAATACAAGGACGGATATGAATGGACACTGAAAGCAGCCGCTAAAAATTATTCGCCTGCTTTCAGACAATTGGGAGCTATCTATCAGGAAAAAGGAAAGAACCGGCTGGCAACAATTATCCAGCAGACTCTGAACTTAAAAGGGAATGATGCCGTTTCGCATAATTATACAGTAAAAGCCTTAGATTATGATTTCGATAATTATCTGGCAATGTATGATATCGGAATGGATTATCTGAGAGGAAACGGGGTGAGGCAAGACAAAAATGAAGCCATCAGATACTTTGAAATGGCCAGAAAAAAAGTGGAACAATTACCCTATAAAATGGAAAACGGAAAGAGAATATACGACGAAATTCAACATCCGTTTGCAGAAACAATACGAACGTTTAATTACGAACCATACATCAAATGAACAAACCTATATTTACTGCAGAGAAAGTCAATCTGGTTTCAGACAAAGGGGAACGGTTTACCTATTACCATAGCGAACAATTCTATATCGGAGGAGGAGCGATGGGAGAAGTTTATAAAGGATGGTATGCCAACAATCCGGAACAGAAAGTGGCAATAAAAAAAGTACATGCCCGACATGCCGAGAATAAATCGATACGGGAAAGGGCGAAGTTCGAAGCTTCCTTGTTTATTGTTCATCCGAACCTGATAAAGATGTTGGGATATTGCGAGTCTGACCAAACGAAAGGCCCCGTATATATCATCAGCGAATTAATCAGGGGAGAGACGATCGATAAATTTGCCAAGCGCATCGAATCGGCCAGGCGTGTCGTACCCGTATCGAAAATGATGTGTTCAATATTGGATGCCCTGCACTGCCTGCATACCCGGACAATCTGCCACAGAGATGTGAAACCTTCGAACATCATGGTGGATCATATGGGAAATGCCAAACTGATGGACCTGGGCATTGCTACCGCCGACGGCATCAGTTTCGGAACCTTGAATCAAGGATTTGGTACGTATCCTTATGCGCCTCCCGAACAAATTACAGGGGCGCGGGACGATGTAAACCACCTCTCGGATATTTATTCCCTTGGGGTTACATTCTATGAACTTCTGACAGGTTTCAATCCTTTTTACAGTCGGATCGAGATAGAAACAGTAGAGAGGCAAATCACTATGCCGCTGCCTTATAACAAATTTATTCCCAGGCCTTTATTTAAGGTGTTGCTGAAAGCGACGGCCAAAAAGAAGTCCGATAGGTATCAGTCGGCGGAGGATTTTAAAAAGGCAGTCATAAAAGCCAACAAAGGAGGCGGAGTCAACTGGCTGGTGATAGTCCTGGGAATCCTCGTAATAATCTTACTTATTTTCCTGGTAATGATCTATATAAATAGCTAAAGACAGATGGATGAGTTTAATATAAATATCTTGTCGTGGATAGGCGGAAGGGAAGAGAATCAGGATTCTTCCGGGAGCCGCGAAACGAAACATGGCTTGCTCGTCGTGGTCTGCGATGGTATGGGAGGCACCAAAGGGGGAAGCATCGCCTCGAAACTTGCCGTCGAAACAATCCTGGAAGAAGTGGCCAATACGAACCATGCCAATACCGCCGAAATACTCAGGGAGGCCATAACGAAAGCCAATAGCGTGGTGTATCATGCAGGGTGCACCCGCCAGGACCTGCAGGGAATGGGAACAACGGTCGTCGCACTTCTGATCAATGAAAACAAGGCCACTGCCGCCCATGTGGGCGACAGCCGCATCTATCAGGTCAGAGGAAGTAAAAAAATATTCCGCACATTCGACCATTCGATGGTCTTTGAATTAGTGAAAAGAGGCACTATCAGCGAAGAACAGGCACGCCTGTCCGCCCAATCGAACGTGATCCTACGGGCCATCGGAACAAAGCCTGAAGTGGAGATTGAAATAAATGAAGAAATTCACTACCTGAAAGGCGACCGCTTTCTGCTATGCAGCGACGGTATCTGGGGAGCTGTTAACGAAAAAGAAATGCTTAAACTGATTAAAAACGAAAAATCAGTGGAAAGAACAGTCGAACATATCATGGAAACAATTGACACCATCGGTACGGGAACAGGAGGAAAACATGATAACCTGACTGCCGCCCTGATCGAAACAAATATCAATTCAAAAATACAGCCGGAAACAGGCAATCGGATTAAAATTATCATAAGCATATTATCAATACTGTTATTTATCTCTATTTGTCTGAACATCTGGAGATTTATATTTCATTAAAAAAGGAGGAACATACATAATGGCCATACAGGAATACACTATCGGAAGAGGCGAAGACTGCCAAATCCGCGTACAAGACAGCGGACAAAGGATCAGCCGCAGACATGCTACACTGAAAGTAATGAATAATGGGAAGATATTCATTACCGACTACAGCTCAAATGGTACATTTGTAAATGGGGTGAAGATCGCCTCCAATGCAAATTTCCCTGTGAAAAGAGGAGACGTTATCTCGTTTGCCAATGAAATCGAACTGGATTGGACACTCATACCCAAAGTGACAAACAAACTGCTCATCTACGCAATCATAGCCCTCATACTGATCGGAGCAGGCATCGCTGCTTTTTGCTTATGGGACAGCAGAGATGCAGGCCGGCAACCCGGACAGGAAGAATACCTGCCGCCCGATAGCCTGGAGATAAAACCAGACAGCCTGGAAATAAGTATTCTCTGAGAAATAAATGAAACAACAGCAAGCGGGAGATGATGAAAAGCATAGTACTACTGATCATGTTATCAACTGTTCACCTGGTGGTTGCCCAACAAAGGGCCAGATGGGTGGTCAAACCGAAATACGAATCCGTATCGGCTTTCAGCGAGGGAGTGGCGGCCGTGAAACAGAATGGGAAGTGGGGGTACGTCAATAGCAACGGAAAAGAAATACTCCCTGCTGCATACGAGCTTGCCTATCCCTTCAGTGACGGCGTCGGCGTACTCGCGGCAGCAGATAATACGCTGCTGGCTATCGTGGATAATACCGGAAGACTGACTCCCATAAGGGAAAAACTAAAAACAGACAGCCGGTTTGCCATCTTCAGCGACGGATTACTCCTGGTTTACAACGGCAGGAAATGGGGCTATCTCAACAAGGAGGGCAGGCTCGCTATCGAATGCAAGTATGCGAGCGCTCAACCCTTCAGCGAAGGACTGGCGGCTGTGCTGCTCAGCGAATATTGGTATTATATCGATACGAATGGTGAGACCCGGGTGAGACCGGACGATAAAAGGGGAATATACTGGGCAATGGGCTTCCATGAGGGCAGAGCGGCTGTTTTATACAAAAACGGCATGGGATATATCGACAGAAACGGACGGGAACTGAATTACAGATTCCCGCAGATGACTCCCCCGCCGGATGCTGCCAGCTACAAAAAGGAAAGCCTTACGTGCAGGGAAGGCGAATTGTATTTCGATGCAAAAAGCAGAATCACCGCTTTCGTGAATAACAGGGGAGGGAAAACAGCGTTTATGCTACCGGACGAGCAGGAGAATCAGCCGAATATCCGAAAGGCCGCTAATTCGAAATTCGGGGTAATCGCCTTCGACGATGCATTTGTGGCCAACATCTCTCTGCTCACGGATACGGTTGCATCGGTTTTCGGAAAACCGGCTGCCTTAAGCTATGTCCTTGCTAATGTTTCGCCTTCGGAGATTGAAAACCTTGAAGTGAAGATAAACGGGACGTCGGTACCCATCCCCGCTTCCATCGCACCGGGAGAAAAAGTAAAGCTCACGCATTCTTTGGATATGACAGACGAAAAGGAGATCGAGGTAAAAGAGCTGTTGTTTACCCTCTCGGAATACGGATTGCCGGCAGGAGAATACAGGAAAAGGATCGTGCTGAAAAACATACCGGCCATCCGGATAGAGATTCCCGATGCATCTGTGTCTGTAAAAAAAGGACAAAGCACGTATCCATTGAATATCCGGATAGTCAATCTGTCTCCCCTGTCCGTAAATAATGTCTCTGTCTTTGTTGGTGACCAAAAAAAAATCATAGACTACCTCAATGATGGAGAATCCAGAGACTTAGTATTCAATCTTCCTGTCAAGCTACAGGACGTCGAGGTGATTGTCAAGCCACCGCAGACTCCTTTCATAGCAAAGAGCAAGCGGATCTCAATAAAGGTACAGGAGGAGATACAGAAAACTCCTGTCAATGATGTAGGATTAAGTAAACAAATAGAAATCGGTAAAACACACAAAAAATGAAACAAAAACGACTGATTATGCTGACACTTCTGATGTCGGCCATGTGTCTCGCCTCGTATGCGCAAGGGGAGGCGCCGAAACAATTAAAATCAAGTTTTGGCGTAAAAGCGGGTATGAATTTGTCAACCATCTCGAATGGAGACGCAAGTATTCATTTCTCGCCGGCTATGAAAGCAGATTTCCATATGGGACTGCTTGCTAATCTGCATTTCGGTTATCGGGATGAAGGCGCTCCCGTTGGTACCGGATGGTTCGGGTTGCAACCCGAACTCTTATACTCACGTCAAGGCTTTGCCGTTGACGGAGAAGCGATCGGATTCGACTATCTCACCCTGCCTGTCATGGCCAAATTGTATGTGACCCGAAATATCAATATCGAGGCCGGCCCTTATCTCAGCTATCTGCTGAGCACCTCGCCCGCCACGACAGTGATAGACGACGCTGAGATACCCCTCTCCAATTTAAAAAGTAAAACAGGAATAGGGGTAGGCATTGGAGCAGAATATGAAACCCGACAAGGACTGACCGTAGGCGTGAGATACAACCTGGGGCTGTCGGATATGGCGAATAATCTGCAATGGAAAAGTAATACCCTGGCCGTTTCCGTTGGATGGCTGTTTTTTTAATGGATTGTTTAATATAAAAAAAATACAAATGAAAAATATAATTACGAGTATAGCGCTCATAGCAGGAATGTTGTTCTTTACTTCCTGTAATGACAAACCCGACCCCGGAAAAGACCTGGATATCAAATATCAGCTTACCGTATCCATCAATACGAAGAATGTGGTTAAAGACCTGAAAGACCTGGATAATACCGATGCGTTCCCCGGTGGTACCATTGACGACGGTTCCCATGTAAGAGTAAACTTTTTCATCTATGATGCCGATGGTGCGAATGTTTATGAAAGTACGCAGATAGTGGACGATTTCTCAAAAAGTGTCGAAATAAAGAACAGCCTGAAACCGGGCGACTACACCCTGGTAGTCGCTGCCGATATGGTGGAAAATACCGGCGACAAGATTGAGTTTGCATGCTGGGAGTTTAAAAATACAGACGATTTAGAGAATCTCAGGATTGTTGACCTGCAATACAACGGATTCAAGTATAAGGCAATGGGAGTATCCAAAAGTACTATTAACTTAGAAAAAGCCGAATCGGTGAAAATCAATGTCGAACCCGTAGGCGCATTAATCACCTTCTACTTCAGCAATTTGTACGTCAGTGAGATCGCATACCTGTATTATACCTGGGATAAAAATTCGGACTATTATCTTGTAAACGAGGAAAAATCGAATGTCAGTAATACGGATGTAGAAAATGAATATGAAATAGAGGCGAAATATACGGGCTTCTACGACCAGCGGTATTTCCTGCCCGTTCAGAACGTGACACTTACCTGGGCTACCCTGGATGCCAAACCCGCAATAATCAAACAAGGCTCTACGACATTCAACGCCCAGCAGGCCGTAAATCAGATTATTACAGTCGATGTGCGAACAGGGAATACGAAGGTAGAGACTAAGTCGGCCATTAGCCTCGAAGATATCGAAAAAAGCAGAAAGATGCAGGGTAAGAAATAAGAAATGGACGTATTACGCAAATATCTGCTATTACTGATTGTGGGAAGCCTGCCTGCCTGCTACGAGGGGGCTTCCGACAAATTCTTACCTGATGAAACCATCGTAAACACAGACGATGAAGAGGAGGATGAAGACGAACGGGTGAAGGAACAAAATCGCTGGACATACAAGCAGATGGAAAACGATTATTTATGGGAAGAATATTTACCGGATACCTCTACCCTCTCATTCTCCGAATATCCCAAACAATTCTTTGACAACCTGCTCTACGAGGGAGACCGCTTTTCGTGGATCGAACCCAATACGGATGTTGAAACCTATTCGCTCTACGACCAGTACGGACTGGATTATGCAACGTATCAGACAGCCGGGGGAGAGCTTGTGCACAGGGTGCTCCTTGTACGCAAAGATACCCGGGCCCGGAAGGCCGGACTGAAAAGAGGCGATTGGTTTAAAATAGCAGACGATAGCGGCAAGGGAATCACCCTCATAAAAGGGAATATGGAAGGAGAGGTATTCTACCCCCACCAACCCATCCCACTACAGGCCGAAACGGAGGAATACACCCGCTCCGTCTTGCTCGACTCGGTATATCAGATAGAAGACAGAAAAATAGCTTACCTCTTTTATAATGAATTCAACGACGGGGGAAGCCTGATCTATAATCCCTACAGGGAGGAACTGAAAGCTGTCTTTACGCGGTTCGGACAGCAGGAAGCGACCGACCTGATTGTCGATCTACGCTACAATCCCGGAGGCTATGTGTCGATCTGTCAATACCTGGGAAGCCTCATCCTGCCGGACGAATATTTAGGGGAGATATCGGGATACCATTCGTATAATAAAAAACGGGCGGCCTTGCAATACGAAAGGACAGGAAACGAAGAGGAAATCTTGTTCTTCCTCGGGAAAAACATCATCGACGGGAACAATCTCGGACTCGGCAAAGCGTATTTCATCATCACCCGACATACCGCCTCCGCTTCCGAATCGCTGATAAACTCGCTCTCGCCCTTTGTCGGCGTAGTCAAGATCGGCTCCACTTCGACAGGCAAAGGTGTAGGCTCATGGACAATACAAAGCCGGCAATACGAATGGCAACTCCAGCCCATCACCTTCAGGTTCTATAACCGGGATCACGAAACAATACCCGACGGCGGACTGACACCCGATATCTTTGTCGATGAAACCCAGGCCGGTACTCTATACGAGCTTGGCGACACCCGTGAACTGCTACTAAGTACGGCACTGGACGAGATTATGGGACAAAGACTCAAATCGGCCCGGATCGGCGAAAAAACAAACCTGCGACCTATCGACAGAGACATCTCTGCCCGCCGAAAGGTAAAAGGATACATCGACAATTCGTATAAATTACACTAAAAACAAATCAATATGAGAACAATAACAGTAGGAAGAGATGACTCTTGCGACATCGTGATCAACAATTCGCGGGTGAGCCGGATTCATGCGCAGATATCACAGGAAGGAACCGGATATCTCTATCGCGACAGTAGTTCCAACGGAACACGTATTAATGGCGTCACGCTGAACAGAGGAGGAGAACGACATGTCGTAGTGGGAGACTCTGTGCTCCTCGCCGACGCAGAAGCCTTACCCTGGCATAAGGTGCAGACCCTTTTACCTTTAGATGGAGCAGGGGATGAAATTGTCTATAAAAACGGAACGGCATTGATCGTCTTCGGATACATCTTCGCCCTTATGGGAGGGCTTTTAGGCGTGATCTTCGGGCTTATACTTGCCACTTCCACCCAAGTGACCAACCAGAGAAAAGTTAAAAAATACACCCCTTCGGCAGTAACAAACGGATGGGTAATATTCACCCTCGCCCTCTTCAGTATGTTTATCCAGCTGATTATAATGGCTAATTTATAGTCTGAGTTACGAGTTACGAGTTACAAGTTACGAGTTACGAGTAAAAGAGTTAGAAGACGGCTGTTCAGCAGAAAACTTAATAACCTGTACTTGTAACTCGTAATGTCTTTTGTGTATTTTATTCCTGCTATTTCCCTGAAAGCGTCTGCCTATCCCTGACGGGGTTCTGACTTAATTACAATTTTTTCCTCTTCAACCATTTATTTCTTGTAGTATCTCAATGCATCGGGCAGATATTTCTGTAGTTCGGCTACCCGGTTGACATCGCTGGGGTGGGTGCTCAAAAATTCGGGGACGGAGGAGGTCTTGCCTTGCGCCATCTTTGTCCAGAAGGTAATGGCAGCCTGTGGATTATATCCTGCCATGGCCATGAAGATGAGTCCCATGTGGTCGGCTTCGTATTCGTGTTTGCGGGAATAAGGAAGCATAATGCCCAACTCTGTCCCCAGTCCATAGACTGTTCCGGCAAGGTTTTGCACCGTAGTTGATGCGCCGCTGACGGCTTGCCCCAGAATGGCGCCGCCGTATTGTGTGAGCATTTGCTGGCTCATGCGTTCGTTGGCATGTTTGGCTACGGCATGGGCTACCTCGTGCCCAAGTACGGCGGCCAGTTCGTCGTCGGTAGTAGCAAAGGGCATGATGCCTTCATAGACCACAATTTTCCCTCCCGGCATACAGAAGGCATTGATATCCTCGCTTTTCACATAGTTAAATTCCCAGGCGAAATTTTTTATTTCCGCCTCCAGGCCATTCGCTTTCATGTAGGCTTCGGTCGCAGCTGCGATGTTTTTCCCTACCCGCACGACTTTATCTGTCTGCGCTTTATTGGTCGAGAGTGTAGCTTCTTTCATGAAATTAGAGTACTGGGTCAGACTGCTGCTGAGCACATCCTGATCGGAAACCAACACGACCTGCTTCCTGCCTGTTAAGGGAACGCTTCCACAACTATTTAATAACAAAAGGCTTACAATGAATAAACCGGTTAACTGTTTCATATCTTTTACAAAATTAAATTAGGCTATAAAAGTATAAATTCTTTTTGTAAAAGCGTAATTTTCCGGGAATGTATTTTATCACTCCCTGAAACCTATTTATATCACTCCGGGATCCTATTTGTTTTCCTCATTCCTGACAGCCCTTGTCTGCTCTGCACAAAATACCCTCTTTGTGGTATTACACAACTCCCTGCGCCCTCTTACCTTTGCTTCTTTAACGAAATAAGAGCAATCGTATGAAAAAGCGCAGAGAGTTTATCAGAGCAGCAGGATTCACTTCGGTCGGTTTATTGCTGGGGAGGCGGATAAATGCCTCCGTAAGGCAGGACAAAGCAGCGACAGTGGGCGATGTAAGGAAAGCCTGCCGCCAGTTTGCCCTTTTGTATTTCCATTTTTGCAAGACGCTGGTGGATACTGTGGGGGAAGATGCTGCTTTCCCGCTGG
This sequence comes from Tannerellaceae bacterium, assembly GCA_031269535.1. GTDB lineage: Bacteria > Bacteroidota > Bacteroidia > Bacteroidales > Tannerellaceae > DFXE01. The sequence continues at coordinate 705 of JAISZA010000132.1, read as the reverse complement.
TGCAAAAAACAATATTTGAACTGAGTTTAGACCGTACCGACCGCATACGCGCCCGGGCTTTGGAACAAGGCCTGGAGACTACGCCGGCAAATTTCGCGAAAGTAAACGACCTTCCCCGCATCGCCTGGGATGCCTGGGAGCCTTCACAGGGAGGCGTCCGTTGCGCCTATGCCGAAGCATGGCTGGGCTATTTCGGGGAATATCCCTGGTTCAAACGCTTTGCTTCCCTGTATTGCGATGTGATCGATACGACAAATATCGAAAACTTCTCGCACACTACTTCACACCGCATTACCGCCAACCTGCTCTGGGGAGACGCTTCCTGCGAACGCGAATTTTTCGAAAGCGAAGAGGTGAAAAGAGGCATCTATACCTACGGCAAAAGAGGATAGAAAGACAATATCTTACCCTCTGAGGGGTATGCACGGACTGTCCTGCATGGAAAGGAACATCGGTTTTAAACGGTTTCAGGTTGATGGCGCCTTCCGTCGTTCCTTATAGAATAGTTTTCAGAAAATTCCCCATAGACTTTTGACTAAAAATCCTTCACTCCTTCACAGAGGATATAAACATTTGAACGACACTATGTTAAAGTGTGAAGGATGGGGGCCGCATCCTTCACATCTTACTGCGTGATCCATCAGGAAATCAGCTGACGGTTTTGTCTGAAACAGCTGTCCGGATTTATATCCGGAAGTCTCACTC
>JAISZA010000058.1 GCA_031269535.1 Tannerellaceae bacterium | reverse complement strand
CATTTGCAGATATTGACGATGCAACAGTCAAAAAGTATTTGAGAAAAGCCGAAGAAATAGGGCGTTTGCCTGATATTGACGGACTTTCCACGCCCGAACTGTTGGAAAAATTGCGATTGGTACAGGACGGAAAACTCAAACGCGCCGCAATCGTTTTGTTTGGTAAAGACCCCGGCAAGTTCTACCCGAACACCTTTGTTAAAATCGGTAAGTTTGAAGACGATGATTTTACAATTCGTTTTCAAGAAACAGAAGAAGGCAACCTTATTCAAGTGTTAGACAAGGTTTTGCGTACATTAGATTATAAATTTCTGATACGCAATATTTCCTTCGAGGGAATGAATCGCGTTGAAACGCTCGAATATCCTATACCTGCGTTGCGTGAAATGTTACTTAACACCCTCATTCACCGTAATTATATGGGTGCGCCAACGCAACTGCGAGTATATGATAAGAAACTGTTTATTTGGAACGATGGTGGTTTGCCGCCCACTATCACTTTGTCGGAACTCAAAGAACACCACTCGTCGCACCCGCGCAACCCAATACTTGCAGGTGCTTGTTTTCTTGGCGGTTACATAGATTCGTGGGGTAGTGGAATTATGAAAATCGTAGATTCCTGTCAAGCCGCAGGGCTGCCAACTCCCGACCTGAAAGAAAAAGAGGGCGGTTTTATCGTAACGCTTTTCAAAGACAAATTTACGGAAGAACAACTGCAAAAATTAGGGTTGAACGACAGGCAGATAAAAGCGGTGATGTATGTAAAAGAGAAAGGGAAGATTGCTAATGCAGAGTATCAGGAAATCAATAAGGTATCAAGAATTACGGCTACTCGCGATTTTGCCGAATTAGTGGAAAAAGAAGTATTAAATTATAGTGCGCAAAGAGGTGCAGGCAGTTTCTATATTTTGAAAAAATAATTGCACCATAATTGCATCAATTGCGCCATAATTGATTCATAATTGCATCAATTGCCTCATAATTGGCTCAATGGAAAGTAGTCCGCTAATACTCAACAATATGACAATCCAATACGCCTCTGATTTGCATCTCGAATTTCTTGAAAATACGCGCTATTTGCAGGAAAACCCCATTGTGCCTACAAGCGAAATCCTCGTTTTGGCGGGCGACATTGCTTATTTTGATACGCCGCTTTACCAATCTCATAAGTTTTGGGACTGGGCTTCTGCTAATTTCAAGCAGACCTTGATTGTTCCGGGCAATCACGAGTTTTACAAAAGCGGCGATGTCGGAACGCTCAAATACGGCTGTATCGCCGAAATTCGCCCAAACGTAAAGTGCTATTACAATTCTGTTGTTACGATTGACAACGTTGATTTTATTCTTTGCACGCTCTGGGCAGATATTCCACCCGAAAATCAATACGTTACCCAACAAGGCGTGTCCGACTTTTATAAAATTGCCTACAAGGGACTTTTGCTTACTGCATCGTGTTTCAATCAGTTACACAAAGAATCGGTTGAGTTTTTGACAAAGGCGTTGAAGACCTGCAAAAACAAACACCGCATAGTCGTTTCGCACCACGTACCAACGCATCTTTGTATGGCAGAGGAATTTAATAACAGCCGCATCAATGGCGCGTTTGTAGCAGAACTGCACGATTTTATTTACGACATCGACATCGACGTTTGGATTTACGGACATTCGCACCGCAATATGCCCGAGATTGATATTAACGGAACGAAGATGCTGTGCAATCAGTTGGGGTATGTGAGGCAAGATGAGCATCATACTTTTAATAGAAAAGCGATTATTGAATTATGAAAAAGAAAGAATCGAAACAACAAGATGATTTTGTCGCCGACATTTCCGCAATAGCGAAACAGATACAGGCACTTCATTCACTTGCGGTTGTTGAATATACGCCGATTGTCGAAGACCTGATTCGTAGTAAATGCAAAGACGAAAAAAGAATAGGGTGGACATTAGACCATTTACTTGATTTTGCGGGCGATGAGCAGATATTGAACTTGTACCGAAAATTGTGTCATTACCTTTATACGCTCAATCCGCAGGCAACAGCAGACTATGTCCAATTTTGGAAAGAACAATACGATGAAGATAAAGAAATGTATAAGAGCGGATATTTCAAGAAAAATCCGATAAAATAGAAATTTTGTGTGCAAATAATTTTTCTCGTTCTTTGAAATGGTAGTTTTGCGGTTTCAATAAGCCAAATTTTTTCAGGTTATTCTCGGAAATTTATCGTTTCTCGATTTGTTATTTTATATAGAAAAACAAAGCGGCAATTCTGAAAACTTCTTATAAAACGTGTGTGGAAAAGGGCTGAATCTCGAAAGCTGTGTGCAAATTGTATGCAAATAAAAAAATCAAGCAGTTTGGAAATACATCCTAACTGCTTAATTTCCAATCGTCGGGGTACCAAGATTCGAACTTGGGACCCCCTGCTCCCAAAGCAGGTGCGCTAACCGGGCTGCGCTACACCCCGAGGCGGTTTTATTTGAGCTGCAAAGGTAGGAGTTTCTTTCTAATATCAAAATATTTATTGCTTTTTTTGTTTCTTTACGGAGAAACGGGTACTTTTACTCCTCATTATTATGAAACATACATACATATATATATTATGACTATACAACAATTGGAATATGTTTTGTCTGTGGATACGTTCAGGCATTTTGCCAGAGCAGCCGAGCATTGCCGGGTGACACAGCCTACACTTAGTATGATGATACAGAAGCTCGAAGAGGAGTTGGGTATTAAATTGTTCGATCGGAATGTGCAGCCGGTAAGGCCTACGCCGGCAGGGAAAAAAGTGGTGGAGCAGGCACGCAGGGTGCTGTATCAGGCATCGCTTATCAAAGATATTGTGACGGAAGAAGAACAGTCGGTGAAGGGAACTTTCCGCCTGGCTGTCCTGCCTACGATTGCACCTTACCTGGTGCCACGCTTCTTTCTGAAACTGACGGAAAAACATAAAGACCTGGATGTCCATATACTGGAAATGAAAACCACTCCTACGCTTATCGCATTGCTGAATGGAGAGATAGACGCGGCTATCATTGCTTCGCAACCGATAGAAACCGAACTTCAGGGACAGACCTTGTATTATGAGCAGTTTTTCGGATATGTCTCGCGTAATGAGTCGCTATTTAAAAATGAACTGATTCGTACGGCGGATGTGAACGGAGAACGCCTCTGGCTATTAGACGAAGGACATTGCTTCCGCGACCAGCTGATGCGTTTTTGCCAGCTGGAACAGGTCAAAATCCGCCAGGGAGCCTATCGCCTGGGCAGTATGGAGACTTTTATGCGTATGGTAGAGAGTGGCAATGGGATTACGTTTATTCCCGAATTAGCGACTTACCAGCTGGGGCATGAGCAGAAAGAACTCGTGCGCCCCTTCGCTATTCCCAGGCCTACGCGTGAGATTGTCCTGGTAACCCGGAAGGATTTCATCCGTCATGCTATAGCTGAGCTGTTAGTCAGGAATATCCGGGCCTCGGTACCTGAAGTGATGTGTACTTTGCAGGCTTTCCAGCGAGTCGTTTAACTTTTTTATTATGAAAAGAAAAAACCTGTTTGTTACCGGATTACTATTAGGAATATATGCCCTCCTTCCCGCCCAGCCTCTTGTATGGAAGGTGGGCGTTCATTCTTTTTTTGATAATATGGAGTTTGGAGGTTCGGCTATTCGGATACCACAGACGATGAGCGGGGTACATCTGGCTCCTGAAATCGGACTTGTATGGGAGGACAAGCATCGTATTTTTGCAGGAACCGACCTCATGTATGAATATGGAAGCAGTAAAGTCATTGCTTATTATGCCCCGCTTATCTATTATGAATATGCAGGCGAGCTTTTTCGTTTCTATGCGGGAGCGATTCCTCGTTCCATTATTCCGGACAGGTATCCCCGCATGTTTTTCCGGGATTCAATAATGAATTACCGCCCCGTGATAAACGGCATCTTCTGGGAATATGGTTTCGGAAACAATTATGCAAACGTATGGCTTGACTGGACAGGTCGCCAGACGGATACCCGACGCGAAGCTTTTTTTATGGGATGGTCAGGGAAATATAATTACAGAAGGTTTTACGCACAGCATTCGGCCTATATGTTTCATTTTGCCAAAACCAGGAACCCGGCTGCAGATGAATCAATTCATGATATGGGTTTGCTACTCACATCCCTGGGTGTTGATTACTCCGGGGAGGCAGGCTTTGAAAAGCTGGAAGCGAATCTCGGCTGGTCGATGGGCTTAGACCGGAACCGGGGAGTGGGCGTATGGAACAAACCACAGGGCTTATTGTCTGAAATAAAGGTAGAATACAAGGGAACTGGCTTGTTTAATACCTATTACAGAGGAGATGCCCAGCAAATATATTATAATGATTTCGGCAGTAAGCTGTACTGGGGTGATCCTGCCTATCGCTCAAAAGCATACGACAGATTAGACCTGTATATATGTTTTATAAATACAGGTGTCGTAAAACTGAAATTTATTTATTCTATGCATTTTATGGAAAAACAGCTTTATCACGGGCAGGCCTTTTATGCGACATTCGACCTGAGCAATCTGAAAGACCGGAAACCCGGAAAGAAATATCAATATTTATGGGAGAATTGGTTCTGAGTTACAACTGAGTTGCGAGTTATAAGTAACGAGTTATACCGTATTAGGGGGGGACTTGTAATTCGTAACTTGTAACTAAAAAAAACAATCTATTTCTCTTGGTGTATTGAGAAAAATAGTACATTTGCCCCGAAATATAATAAGAAATGAATCAATTTAGCTTTACATATTACTTTTATTACTTTTACTTTAGCAGAGTGGAGGCAGGAGTTTGTATGTAGAACGAAGTTGATCGACAGAATAAAGCAAATCAATGAAAATCATATAAAGTCCTGCCGGAGGAAACGGCAGGACTTTTTTTTAGTACTAACTTGTATAAAAAGAAGATGAAAAAAAAAGTGGCAATCCAGGGTATAGCTGGTTCATATCACGATTTGGCAGCCCGTAATTACTTTGAAAAAGAAGAGATTGATATTATCGGTTGCGATACATTCAAAGAGGTTATCGCAGCGATCAGGAAAGACCCTTCTGTGTTGGGAATGATGGCAATAGAAAACACCATTGCCGGCAGTTTGTTGCAGAACCATGAGCTTATCAGGCAGAGCGGCCTTGCAATCATTGGTGAATATAAATTGCGCATCACACATTCGTTGGCGGCCCTGCCAGGCTCGTCTATCCACGAGATAAAGGAAGTCGATTCCCATCCGATTGCTTTGATGCAGTGCGCGGATTTTCTCGATACCCTGGCTCACATACGGATTGTAGAAAAGGAGGATACGGCCATGAGCGCCCAATGGATTGCTCAGAACCAACTGAAGGGACATGCCGCGATATGCAGCAGGCAGGCAGCCGAATTTTTCGGGCTGGAAGTCTTGTCGGAAGGTATCGAAACCAATCAACGTAATTTTACGCGCTTCCTGCTGATAGCCGATTCCTGGACGGCAGACGAAATACTCCGCGGAACGGTGAGGAACAAGGCTTCGCTGGTCTTTGCCCTTCCCCATACCGTAGGTAGTTTATCCCATATACTCTCTGTGCTTTCTTTTTATGATATGAATCTGACGAAAATACAATCCCTCCCGATTATCGGGCGCGAGTGGCAGTATTTATTTTATATCGATCTTGCTTTCAGTGATTATATGCGGTATAAACAAGCCCTGGATGCTGTGATCCCCTTAATAAAGGACTTTAAAATATTAGGTGAATATGCTGAAGGACAACAAAGTGTGTAATATCACACCTGCGGAGCGCGTAAATAATGTCAGTGAGTATTATTTTTCGCGCAAACTGAAGGAGATAGCCCGGATGAATATAGCCGGAAAGCAGATTATCAACCTGGGCATAGGCAGCCCCGACCTTCCTCCCCCGGCACCGGCCATCGAAACCCTGCGTGCCCATGCTTTGCGGGCAGATGAGCACGGTTACCAGCCTTATACCGGTATTCCGGAATTGCGTACAGCTTTTTCAGCCTGGTACAAGGCCTGGTACAATGTTGAGACAGACCCTGATACTGAGATACAACCCCTGATAGGTTCGAAAGAAGGTATCCTGCATATATCGCTGGCCTTTCTGAATCCGGGCGACGGTGTTCTGCTGCCCAATCCCGGTTATCCGACGTATAGCTCAGTCAGCCATCTGACGGGAGCCCGTCTCATTCCGTACGACCTGAAAGAAGAGCAGGGATGGTATCCTGATTTTGAAACACTGGAACAAACAGACCTCTCCGGCGTCAAGCTGATGTGGGTAAACTATCCCCACATGCCCACAGGCGCCAATGCCGGTATGGAACTCTTTGAAAGATTAGTCGCTTTTGGGCGCAGGCATGGCATCGTAGTCGTAAACGACAATCCGTACAGCTTTATTTTAAACGACAGGCCTTTGAGTATCCTGAGCGTTCCCGGTGCTAAAGATATATGTATAGAAATGAATTCGCTAAGCAAGTCGCACAATATGCCGGGCTGGCGTATGGCGATGCTGGCTTCCAATGCCCGGTTTGTTCAGTGGATATTGAAAGTGAAAAGCAATATTGATTCCGGGCAGTTCAAGCCGATGCAGTATGCCGCTGCCGAAGCCCTGAGAGCGCCGCGGGAGTGGTACGACGAGATGAATCGCGTCTATCGCGGGCGGCGGTATCTGGCAGCTGAGATTATGCACACCTTGCGCTGCCGCTTCGACGAGAAACAGGTCGGGATGTTCCTCTGGGGGAAGATACCGGAAGAAGCAATAAGCAGTGAGGCCCTGGCCGACAAAATCTTATACGATGCGAATGTCTTTATCACTCCCGGTTTCATTTTCGGTAGCCAGGGTGAGAGATACATACGCATCTCCTTATGTTGCAGGAATGAAACCCTGCAGGAAGCATTAAACAGAATACAGCAATACATTAAATAATATATTGATTTATGGAAATGGAATTAGAACCAATTGCCCTGGCCGGCGTAGATACGCAACGCCCGCTTGTCATCACAGGCCCTTGCAGCGCCGAATCGGAAGAACAACTAATGGAGACAGCCCGCAGCATTGCCAATAAAGGAATCAGAATATTCCGGGCCGGAATATGGAAACCTCGTACCAAACCGGGCGGCTTCGAAGGGGTAGGGGAGATAGGCCTTCAATGGCTGAAGCGCGTAAAAAAAGAAACCGGCATGTATATAGCGACCGAGGTAGCAACGAGAGACCATGTTTTTGAGGCCCTGAAAGCCGGGATCGACCTGCTTTGGATAGGTGCGCGTACGACTGTCAATCCTTTTGCCGTACAGGAAATTGCCGATTCGCTGAAAGGAATTGATATTCCTGTCCTGATAAAGAATCCCGTCAATCCTGACCTGGAGCTCTGGATTGGCGCGATTGAACGTATCTATGGCGCAGGCATCCGGCGCATAGGGGTTATCCACCGCGGATTCAGTTCGTATGATAAAAAAATATACCGTAACCTTCCACTCTGGCATATCCCGATTGAACTGCGCCGCCGGATACCGACACTTCCTATTTTTTGCGACCCCAGCCATATCGGCGGGAAGCGCGAACTGATAGCTCCTCTTTCGCAGCAGGCGATGGACTTGAGTTTCGATGGCCTGATAATCGAATCGCATTGTAACCCGGATGCTGCATGGAGTGATAAAGAACAACAGATCACGCCGGATGTACTGGATTATGTGCTGAACCTGCTTGTGATACGCGATGTCGTCCAGACAACAGAGAACCTGTCGGAATTGCGCCGCCAGATCGACCAGATCGACGAACAATTGCTGGAGCTTCTGGCCAAACGTATGCGCATATCCCGTGAAATAGGCGTGTACAAAAAAGAACATAATATGCCGGTACTGCAATCGCCGCGTTACAGCGAAATCCTGGAAAAGCGTTCAAGAATAGGAGAAGCGATGGAGCTGAATCCCGATTTTGTAAGAGAGATATTAAAAGAAATACACGAAGAATCTGTCCGCCAGCAGATGATTATAATGGGAAACGAAAAATGAAAATACTCATATTAGGTGCCGGAAAGATGGGTTCTTTCTTCACCGACCTGTTAAGTTTTGAACATGAAGTAGCAGTACTGGAAAATCATCCGAAGCGTATGCGTTTTATCTATAATGCGCTTCGGCTGCAAAAGCCCGACGAAATAGCGGATTTTATTCCCGATATGGTGATCAACTGTGTGACATTGAATCAAACTGTTGATGCTTTTATTTCGGTAATTCCTTATTTGCCGACCAAATGTATACTATCTGATATAGCCTCCGTAAAAACTAATTTGCAAGATTTTTACAACTCCTGCGATTTCCCGTACGTTTCTACCCATCCTATGTTTGGACCTACTTTTGCCAATTTAGGTAGTTTGGAGAAGGAAAATACAATCATCATTTCCGAATCAGACCATTTAGGGAAAGTCTTTTTTAAAGATTTATATGCCAAGTTGAAACTGAATATTTTTGAATACACCTTTGAAGAGCATGATCGTGTGGTCGCGTATTCCTTGGGTATTCCATTTGCTTCCACGCTGGTTTTCGCCGCTACGATGGAGCATCAGGATGCTCCGGGTACGACTTTCAAGCGCCACATGAAAATTGCCCGCGGATTACTTTCCGAAGACGATTACCTGTTGACGGAAATACTTTTTAATCCCCGAACCCCCAGGCAGATTGAACGTATCCAGGAAGAACTTCTGAAATTACAGGAAATTATTGAAAAAAGAGATTCATCCGCGATGAAAACCTATCTTTCGCATGTACGGAAAAATATAGAGTAAGGAACACCGGTCTTGCGCTAGAAAAGCAATCACACCTGAACCTCTGACAGGTAGGTCGTATGTTCTTGTATAAAAAAATAACTATATTATATTCTTCTGTTGAAGAAAATAATATAGTTATTGGTCTTTATATAAGCGGCGTTTTAAACGAATTGTACTAAAGAACTCTTCCGAAAACCTGAAAATCTTTTAAAACCTTAAAGACTAAAAACCTATTAAAACCTACTATATTTATAGAACACAAACAATATACAATGCTCTTTTCGGATAACCCTTCGATTCAATTTCCGGTGTAAACTAAATCTCTTATATATCCTTTGCAAATATAGGATCTTCCTTTCGAATAAATCGTATTTTCATGGTTTTTTTTTATTGAAAATAGGGTTTTAAGGCCATATTTCAACATATTTAACGTTTCAGAATCCATTTTCCCCATTCTGATGGTTAATACGAGCTGATTTTGCATACAAAAACTCAAAAAAGATTCGGTTGTTTCGGATTTATTCAGTTTTTTATATCGGATGAAATCGAGGAAATAAAAAAATCCCGGTCTCTTTTTATCCGGGTAATAGAAAAAATATTTTACCGGCAGCTGAATTTCCGGAGCCGGTAAAAGAGAAAAACTCTTTTTTTTTGAATTTAAAATAATGCCTTAACTCCGGGATGTGTTTTCGCCGGAGATGATTGTTCTGTTTTTTTGCGTACCTTTGTGACTATATTCGAAACCCAATAAAGAATAATACATTAAATATACTTATGTTTGAAAATTTAAGCGAAAGATTAGACAGATCATTCAAACTGCTGAAAGGGGAAGGCCGGATTACGGAAATTAATGTGGCGGAAACCCTCAAGGATGTGAGGAAGGCATTATTGGATGCCGACGTTAATTATAAAGTGGCCAAACAATTTACCGATACGGTGAAAGAAAAAGCTTTGGGGCTGAATGTACTTAGTTCCGTGAAGCCAGGACAATTAATGGTGAAGGTTGTACACGATGAATTGGCGCAATTAATGGGTGGAACCGCTACGGATATCAATCTGAAAGCTTCTCCTTCCATTATATTAATGTCGGGCTTACAAGGATCGGGTAAAACAACATTCTCCGGAAAACTGGCTCATTTATTGAAAACCAAAAGAGGAAAAAATCCCCTTTTGGTTGCCTGCGACGTCTATCGTCCGGCCGCTATAGAACAATTGCACATATTGGGAGGGCAGATCGGAGTCCCTGTATATGCCGAACCGGAAAATAAAAATCCGGTATCTATTGCCCGGAATGCCATAAAAGAGGCGCGCCTGAAAGGCTATGATTTAGTGATAGTCGATACCGCCGGACGTTTGGCTGTTGACGAACAAATGATGCAGGAAATTGCAGCCATCAAACAGGCCATACAGCCCGACGAAATACTCTTTGTAGTAGATGCCATGACGGGCCAGGATGCTGTCAATACAGCCAAAGAATTTAACGACCGCCTGAATTTCGACGGAGTTGTTCTTACCAAACTCGATGGGGATACCCGGGGAGGGGCTGCACTTTCCATCCGGACGGTAGTAGATAAACCGATTAAATTTGTCGGAACCGGTGAAAAGATGGATGCCCTGGATGTATTCCACCCCGAACGTATGGCAGACCGTATCCTGGGAATGGGCGACATCGTTTCACTTGTCGAACGTGCCCAGGAGCAGTATGATGAGGAAGAAGCCAGGCGTTTACAAAAGAAAATAGCCAAAAATCAGTTTGATTTCAACGATTTTATCGCTCAGATACACCAGATAAAGAAAATGGGAAACCTGAAAGAGCTTGCTTCCATGATCCCGGGCATAGGCAAGGTGATGAAAAACATAGATATCGATGAAAACGCATTTAAGAACATTGAAGCAATCATTTATTCCATGACACCGGGAGAACGCAGCAACCCGGCTATCCTGAACGGTTCGCGCCGGCTGCGTATCGCTACAGGTAGCGGAACAAGCCTGCAGGAGGTGAACCGACTGATTAAACAGTTCGATGAGACACGCAAAATGATGCGTATGCTTACAACCTCCCGGCCGGGAAGTAAAAAATTACCTACACTTAGACGATAATCCAGTATGCAATTATTAGATGGAAGGGCCGTTTCGGACCAAATAAAAAAAGAAATCGCCGGCGAAGTACTGCGTATCAGGGAAGCTGGGGGGAAAATACCGCATCTGGCGGCTGTATTAGTAGGCCACGACGGAGGAAGTGAAACCTATGTGAGAAGCAAAGTACGAACCTGTGAGGAGCTTGGATTCAAATCATCACTGATCCGGTATGAAGAGGATGTGACGGAAGAAGAACTGCTCGCCTGCGTGGACCGCCTCAATAAAGAGGCAGATATAGACGGTTTCATCGTGCAGCTTCCGCTCCCCAAACATATCTCAGAGCAAAAGATCATTGAATCAATCGACTATCGTAAAGATGTGGATGGCTTCCATCCCATCAATGTGGGGCGTATGTCTATCGGGCTGCCGTGTTTTGTTTCGGCTACTCCGGCCGGTATCCTGGAGTTGTTCAGGCGGTATGGAATAGAGACCAGAGGAAAACATTGCGTCGTGCTGGGACGGAGCAATATCGTGGGTAAACCGGTGGCCATGCTGATGATGCAAAAAAGCGAGCCCGGCAATTCTACGGTGACGGTATGCCATAGCTATTCGGCCAACCTGAAAGAAATCTGTCTCAGCGCCGATATTATTATTGTTGCCCTGGGGGTTCCCGAATTTTTAAAAGCGGATATGGTAAAAGAGGGAGCGGTAGTCGTCGATGTAGGAACGACCCGTACGCCCGGCAAAACCCGGAACGGCTCTAAGCTGACGGGCGACGTGAAGTTCGACGAAGTATCTCCCAAATGTTCCTATATCACTCCGGTTCCCGGCGGTGTAGGCCCCATGACGATTGTTTCGCTCATGCGTAATACCTTGCTTGCCGGAAAAAAAAGCATCTACGAATAAAGATAGATTTTTTTTACGGCAAAGGTTTGGAGAATAAAAGGAAATATCTATCTTTGCACCGTCTTAAAGGCGAGGTAGCCGGAAAGGCGTTCTATGGTGCTTGTAGCTCAGTCGGTTAGAGCATTGGATTGTGGTTCCAAGGGTCGTGGGTTCGAACCCCATCTTGCACCCAGGAAAATAGAAGTAGAAAAATCATATTTAACCAGGAAAGAGAGCGCTTGTGAAAGTGTTCTCTTTTTGTTTTATCCTCTCTCTCAACCGTATGAGTGCATGCCGCTGAGAAAATAATTCACTCCGAAATAAGTCATTAATACAGCAAGGAAGGCAAGCGCCGACATCAGGTTGAAAAGCACGGCATGATTCTGTTTTTTCACCAATCGCAGGTGAAGCACGATGGCATAGACAAGCATGGTTATCAATGCCCAGGTCTCTTTCGGGTCCCATCCCCAGTAGCGTCCCCAGGATTCGTTTGCCCATACGGCGCCGAGGAAGGTGCCGGTGCTCATCAGCGCCAGCCCTATCCATAGCGACATCTCGTTTATGATAGTCAGTTCTTTAACGCGGTCAGCCAGCAGGGGGCGCTTCTTTCCTCCTATGGACAGCATGCTCAGATTGGTTATTCCTATCAGGCAACTGATGCCGAAAAACCCGTAAGCCGCCACGATGACTGCCACATGAAACATCAACCAGGGCGATTTCAGTACCGGAACCAGCAGATTGATCTGCGGGTCCATCCAGTTAAGTCCTGATACAAAGAGGATAATCCCTCCAAACAAGGTAGCCAGTGCGAAAGTGATCCTGCTGCGGCGTATAAACAGCAATCCTCCTGTCACGGAAGCCCACGATACATAGACCATCGTCTCATATGAATTGCTCCAGGGGGCGTATCCTCCTATGAACCACCGCATCCCCATCCCGGCGATGTGGAAAAGAAACCCCATCACTACTCCGCCGGCGACTATGCTGCTAAGCCATTCCATCCCTTTCCGTTTCCTGAAGAGGGAGGCAAAGGCCAGTACCAGCAATAGGCCACCCAGTATCAGATATCCGATTTTACAGAAACGGAAGATATTCATTTGGTTGTACCTCAGTTCCATTTCTATCCTGCGCATATCGATGTCGAAGGTTTTGCTTTTGCTTTGGTAAATGCTTATCATTTCCAGTGTTTCGTAGGCTTTTTGCCAGTCTCTTTCTTTCAGACCGGTTCGTACATCTTCTATGTATGTGAAAAAGATACCGGATATAAAAGCGGAGTCCGGGCCTGCGAAGACAGCCAGGTCGTCGCCTGCCGCGTACCATTTTTGCTTCGGATCGTCTTTCCGGGGAAAGATATTCAGGCGTTGGTAATGGAGCAGCTCATAGACGATATTGATTTGTTCGTCCAGCTTTATCAGGTCTTTATCGAAGCGGCTGCGTTCGGCAGGCATTTTGTTGTAAGCTTTTTCTAAGTGTTCCTGCAATTTATAATTACCCTGGCTGTCGAAAGCCTCGATGTAAGCGAACATGCCTTCAGACAGATCATAATAACCGGCCAGTTCTTTATTAGACAGGGCGATGAAAGGGATGCGCATCCACATATCCGGCATGGCCAGCAGGCTCAGCAGAAACTGGTCTGAATTGAGATTTCCTATCTTGTCTGCCTTATGTATTTTACGGAGTACCTCCGATGAAAACGTGTTTATGGGCATAATCCGGCCGTTATACGATTGCAGAGGCAGCGATCCGAAACGGGCGGCATGGGCGGGGTCAACCGCATTTTTCTGTACGGCATCCAACAGAGGCGATGCCCCGGCAGGAGTTAATACCAGTAGAAGAAAGACGGTCGCTACTGCCTTGCCTGCAGCTCCGCTCCTTAATTCTTTCAGCTGGCGGCTTAATTGGCGGAAGCGGGAATTTTTCCCTGTCAGTGAGCATACAAAACCCATGACAAGCAGGAGGTAACCGGTATAGGTGACATTCCGCCCGGCTACATCTTTATTGACCGACAAAATCGTTCCCTTCTCATCTCTGTCGTACGAAGCCTGAAAGAAGCGGTATCCTCTCAGATCGAGCACATTATTCATGAAAATCAGGCTTTTATAGGTTTTCCCGTCTAAGTGAATCAAAACTTCGCTTTCATACGAGGACGGACTGGAGGAGCCGGGATAGCGGGATAAGGTAAATTTAACCAGCTCAACGCTGAATGGAAGCGTATGATACCTTGTTCCTTCCGAAGTTTCAATTCGTATATGATTACTTTTGTCTCCTTCCCGTAAATGCAGCACACCCTCTTCGGCAAACAGGTGGGATATCAGAGCGCCCAGCAGGATAATGATAAACGAGAAGTGAACGAGCATAAATCCCCATTTGCGCTTTTTCAGTAACCGATGCTTCAATGTTGTAGCAATAAAGTTGATAAGCAGTACAAGCTGCAGGAGAAAGAAGGGGGGAGAATAATAAACAAGTATTTTAGCCATTTCCGTACCCAGGTATTTCTCGATAAGAGTGGCCAATGCCAGGCCCAGAGCATAGATTACCAGCAGTACAAGCGTGGTATAATAAGAGCTGATCAGCCTTTCAACAGATGTTTTCATTTTATTCGGTTTTTTTTAATCCATTTCTTATTCGGTTTATTCAATAGCGATTCCTTCGATTTCTATCAGCAGCTCATCCCTGCATATATCTGCGCACATGTATGAGATGGGGATTGTATGCTGGTGGTATGCATTCATCAGCCGTTGGGCCGTGGCATAAGCCTCTTTGTTTTTCAGGTAAACACGAAACATCACGGGCTGCGCCTTACCGGTGAGTTGGGCAATATTCTCCATTGTAATATGCAATTGACGTTCTAATCCGGCCTCTTTCAGGCTTTCTTCTCCCCGGATGGCGGCTGTACCGGAGATATAAACCAATCGCCTGTTACCGGAGGTTATGCTTTTGGCCCGCTCAAATTTCGGTGTTTCTTTTTTCGTACGGTTTGCTTCCAGCACTTTTTCCGAATAGGCGTGGGCTGCAATTTGTAAAGGGTTATCAACCGCTGTGACAAAGGTGTCGGGTGAGGTGAATACCGCGGCATCCAGATCGACCAGTACGCCTCCCAGGTTCGTCCCTATCCCCGTAGCAGCCGGATACCCCTTGGGCCATAGCGTTTGGGCATAAAAATCGCTCCGTGCATTATTGAAACTCTGGTAATGCTGGTTCCCATTGCTGAAACAGCTTATCTGTTCGATATAATTCCACTGCCGGATGATGCTGTGGATAGGGAAATGTTCGTGCTTCAGCAGTTCCTCTATCCGGCGAAACACCTCTACCGACTGCTGCTCGATGGATACGTTGATATCGCTTTGGAATCCACCGGCGAAAAGGAAGCGTCCTTCCGGGTTTTCCAGCAAGGTATAAGGCTTGTTTTGAAACCGTTTATATACGATTTTGCCGATTTCATCGGCTGAGATGCTATGCACTTCCATCAGAAGCGGCGCATGAAGGGGAGGCTGTGAAACATAGCTCCATGCCGGCTCCCTGTCTCCAAAACGGGCGGCTGTTTTTTCTTTCAGCAGGCTGTGCCGCTTCAGGTATTCTTTATTCGATGGGGGGGTACCAAAAAAAGCAAGCCGCAGAATACATTCATCTCCGGGTAATTGAGCTAATAAATAATCAACCATGGCCGGAAAAGCTGCTTTTTCCGCTATACATATCCGGTATCTGATATTTTCGCAATAATTCATTTATTCTTTTTTTCAAATGTGAGCAGAGTTTGTAATTTTCCTGCGGGACAACCGCCTTTACTCCCATATACATCAATTTATATTTGCGACAAATATAAATAAAAATCTATGATTTATAAGCGAGTCAACTATTTTTATACTTCTGTCCGAACCTATGCGGGATGTTTCTTTTATTCCTTCATTCAATAATCCGATACCCTGTTTTGTGTTTATCGATTCTTTTAAATTCAGAATTATTTGTTTTTTGTTTTTTATTACGGCTGACAGCAACAATTGAATCTTCATTAAGAACAGGAATAATTGTATTTAATAAAATGTTCATTGAATCTTCCTTTTTATCAGACCACCTAACCCGATTAGTATAAGGCATATCTGTTATTACAACACCAAGATAGATTTTTTATCGGCTGATTCATTTTCATTTAAAATATCAGTTGCAAATGTGCATATATTCATTTCATTCCTATATTGAGTGATGAAGAATAAAATCTATAATAAACAAATTCTCCGGACTTTTGGGTGCATTTCAAATTGTCGCATCGTCATTACGGGCCGTCATTGCGAACCCGGGAGGGTGAAGCAATCCAGACCGGGCACACCCTGGATTGCTTCGTACCTCGCAATGACGATAGAAATCCATTGAATCTGCGACCATTTGAAATGCACCCGGACTTTTTCCTCCCGTTTCCGAATCGTTCTTGTTATAGATAGAACCGCTGAGGTTGCATTGGGCGCATCTGACTACGTCGATTTTCAATACATAGGCTATTTATAACCCGACCCAGGTCAAATAGCTGTCCGACCCAGGTCAAACAACTGTCCGACCCAGGTCAAATAGCTGTCCGACCCAGGTCAAACAACTGTCCGACCCAGGTCAAACAGCTGTCCGACCCAGGTCGGACAGTAATCCGGCGGGCAGGACTCTGATGCGGATAGTTCATCTGTCTGTTGTTTTCCGATGAATCTGCAGCAATTTGAAATGTACCTCAGATTTAATTAGGCGTTGTCAGGAAATAAACGTTACAAAGACCTGGATTGCTTCGCTCCGCTCGCAATGACGATCCTCCCAT
>JAISZA010000250.1 GCA_031269535.1 Tannerellaceae bacterium | reverse complement strand
TGAAGGCCGTTTACATTTGTACTACTATACTTATTCTATTATTAAATAATTGTTAGCCTATGAAAAATCAAGTCTTTTGTATGGGAGCGCTTCTGTGTATGCTGATAGCGCCCCGGATGACAGCACAGGAGTACCGGATTCAGAGCGTAGTCCGGGCAGCCGACGGCCCCATCGTGGGCGCTACGGTGCTCGAAACGGGTACGGTGAACGGGACGGTGACGGACTTAGACGGGAAATTCGTTTTAACCGTCTCCCACGCCGATGCGCTTGTCCGGATAAGCTATATCGGCTATCGTACGGTAGAGCTTCCCGCCCAATCCGGACAGTTTCGCCAGGGTGTCACCCTGGAAGAAGATCTGTTGCTGCTGGAAGATGTCGTGGTAATCGGTTATGGTTCGGTGAAGAAGAACGATTTGACCGGTGCCGTCATCGCTATCAAGGCAGAGGAGATGAACCGGGGCGCGGTTGTCTCCGCCTATGAGTTGTTGCAGGGGAAGGTGACAGGCCTTCAGGTTATCCCCGGTGGAGGTGAGCCGGGTACCGCCGCTACGTTCCGTATCCGGGGTTCTTCTTCGCTGAATGCCTCGAACGACCCGCTGATCGTGCTGGATGGCGTCCCGCTCGCGCAGAATGATTTCTCGTCCATCAATCCGAACGATATCGAGTCGTTTACCGTGCTCAAAGACGCCTCGGCCGCGGCTATTTATGGTTCGAGAGCCTCGGGCGGCGTCATTATCATCACCACAAAGAAAGGCAGTCCGGAAGGAAAGAAGATCAGCCTGAGCTATCACGGCGCTTTGAGTGTGAAGCAGAATACGCAGCGCATCGACGTCATGGACGGCGGCGAGTTCCGCGAATTTATTACAGGCATCTACGGCGACCGGGTATCCTCCCTGCTGGGGGCGTACGATACCGATTGGCAGAGTCTTATCTTCCGCACCGGTGTTACGCACGACCATAGCCTGAGCGCTTCGGGCAATATTACCCGGGCGATACCCTATCGCCTGTCGGTCGGCCATACGCAGGATGAGGGAACGATGCAGGCTTCGTGGTATAAGCGTTCTACGGTGGGATTGAACCTTTCGCCCACCCTGCTGAATGACCATCTGAAGATTGCCGTCAATGCCAGGGGCAGCATCGGAACCGGCCGTAACTCGAACGCATTGGAAGCGGCCGCTTACTTTAACCCCACTCAGCCACCTTACTTCTATAACGCCGACGGTTCTATCGACTACACCACGACGAACGGCTATTGGAACTGGGGCTCGGGACGAGGAAAGGATTATCTGGCAAACATACAGGCTACCGGTAATCCGCTGGCCACCCTCTACGACTGGCATAACCAGGGAGCCAATTACGGCTTCATCGGCAATGCCACGGTGGACTATAAGGTGCATGGCCTGGAAGACCTCCGCCTGAATCTGAACCTTTCGACAGACGATATCTGGGGAACCAACCAGCGTGGCTCCAATCCCGGTTCTTTCGATACTTACTTAGATACGGCAGCTCCGGGTGTAGGGACCTATCGCGACACCGAATGGAGCAGCTACAACCGGATGTTGGAGTTCTATGCCAACTACAACCACGACTTCCGGGGCCATGCCGTCGATTGGATGGGCGGGTATTCCTGGCAGCATAAATACAGTCATTCGCTTACTTCTCAACGTTATAATGCCGATTACAGCACGTATGCGAAAGACGAAATCTTCGGCAATGAGGTCACCGATGATAAGGAGAATTACCTGATATCGTTCTTTACCCGTTTGAATTATTCGTATAAGAGCCGGTACCTGTTTACGTTTACCTTGCGCGACGATGCTTCTTCCCGTTTTTCGCCGGAGACACGCTGGGGATTATTCCCCTCTGCCGCACTGGCCTGGAACGTGGCGGAAGAAGACTTCTTCCGTTCCCTTCCCGCTGTTTCCGCGCTCAAGTTCCGCTTGGGCTGGGGCGTTACCGGGCAGCAGGACATCGGGGAAAACAACTACTATCCCTACATCGCGCGTTACAGCATGTCCACCGATACGCGAACCCGGTATCCCATGGGTGCATCCGGCTTTTCCTACCTGCTCACTCCCCAGGCCTACGACCCCAACATCAAATGGGAAGAGACGGAGACCTACAATGCGGCCATCGACTACGGTCTGTTCAACAACCGCATCCATGGTTCGGTGGATTTCTTCCTTCGCAAAACGAAAGACCTGCTCAATTCCGTATCTATTCCTTTGGGGTCTAACTTCTCCAATACGCTGCTTACCAACGTGGGCAGCATTGAGAACAAGGGGCTGGAAATCGCCTTGAACCTGATCCCGGTCAGCACAAAAGACCTGAGCGTCACGCTGGGCTTTACCGGAACGTTCCAGGAAACGAAGTTCACCAAGCTGACCTTCAGTGACGACGAGAACTACGGCGTACAGGTGGGTACCATCTTGGCCGGCACCGGCGGCTTCCTGCAGCTACACAAGGTAGGTTATGCTCCCTATGCCTTCTATTGCTATCAGCAGGTATATGACACCAATGGAAAGCCCATCCAGAATGCCCTGGTCGATCGGAACGGCGATGGCCTCATCACTTCCGGCGACCGTTATATGGTAAACAAACATCCCGATCCCGATTTCTACTACGGGGTAAACCTTAAAATAAACTACCGGAACTGGGACTTCGGCTTCAATGCACACGGCTCGGTGGGCAACTGGATGTTCAACGACATATACAATTCCCATTCTACTTCGGCCATTACGTTAGGATACAATATGGTGGACAACTATGCCCGTACGGTGCTGAAGACCGGTTGGACGGACACCAGTTCGGATGCGCAGAACTACTCGGACTACTGGCTGGAGAATGCTTCCTTCTTCCGTCTGGACGACATCAATGCCGGTTATACCTTCCGTCTCCCGCAGTACCGGGGCCTGAGTTTCCGCATTGCCGCCAGCGTGCAGAATGTATTTGTCATTACCCCGTATAGCGGCATCGACCCCGAGTCCATGGGCGCCGGCAGTTCGGGCAACTATCGCTATGCCTATTCGGCCAGCAGTACCGGCATCGACCGCTCCATCTATCCCCGTCCGCGGGTTTATGCGTTACGTTTAAATATTAACTTCTAAACAGATTGATTATGAGAATCACATTCCTTGCAGGATTTATAAGTGCAGCCATCCTGCTGTCTTCCTGCTTAGACGATTTGAATACCCTGCCGCTGAATAAGACCGACTATACGTCTGAGAAGGCGTATGGAAACGAGGAGGTCAATTACTTAGCCGGTTTGGCGAAGATATATGCAAGCTTTACGAACCAATACGACCTGCAGGTGGACGACTACGGCGCTTCCGAAATAAACCGCGCCTTCTGGGCGCTTCAGGAGTTGAGTACGGATGCGGCTAAATGCGCCTGGGAAAACGACTCATGGGTGAAGGACGTCAATCAGAACAGTTGGTCGGGCGCCGACAATGCCGCTACCTATGCTGTTTATGCCCGCACCCTTCATGGGATCACTTACGTGAACGAATTTCTCCGTCAAACCACCGATGAAAGGCTTTCCGACCGGGGTGTGAGTGGCGAATTGCAGGCGAAGATTCATTCCATGCGGGCGGAAGCCCGGTTCGTCCGCGCCTATCTGTACTGGATATCCATGGATATCTTCGGAAATGTACCCTTTGTCACCGAGGAATCCGAATTTGGTGCCGTCAGTCCGCCCCAGGTGAGTCGGGTCGAAGTATTCGATTATATCGTAAGCGAACTGAATGAGCTGAGCGCTTCCGAGGCGATGCCGGCTCCCCGGAGCAATTATCCCCGCGCCGACAAGGGGTCGGTCCTGGGATTGCTGGCCCGCGTCTATCTCAATGCGGAGGTATATAGC
This sequence comes from Tannerellaceae bacterium, assembly GCA_031269535.1. Classification (GTDB taxonomy): domain Bacteria; phylum Bacteroidota; class Bacteroidia; order Bacteroidales; family Tannerellaceae; genus DFXE01. The sequence continues at coordinate 11,281 of JAISZA010000250.1, read as the reverse complement.
GGTACGCCGCAGTGGCAGGAAGCCAAGGAGATCTGCGAAAAGATATGGGCTATGAACTATACCTTATGCCCGGATTATGCAGCCCTGTTCCGGGGCGATAACGGCGAGAATCCGGACGCTCTCAACGAGATCCTGTTTGCCATTGCCTACGACGCCGCCTCTACTCAGAGCTGGGGAGGCACGACCTTCCTCAGTGTGGGTGCTACACAGGTGGACGACGACCCTGCCAACACCCTGATGGTAGGCGTGAACGACCATTGGTCGGGCATCCGCGTGCCTTACGAGTATGCCGCAAACTATTTTGATGTCTCTGCTGCGGATTATACCACGGGTACGTATGCGGTAAGCGACAAACGGGGCGAACTGTTTTTTATCAGGGGACGTTCGGAAGAGATGTCCGATATCGCTATTTTCTCGCAGGGATGGGGATTGTTCAAGTTCAATAATGTCCCCCACGATCAGACCGCCGCGGAGTATTACCCCGTAGCGCAGACTTTGTCGTTTGCCAATATTGATATGCCGCTCATCCGCTTGGGAGAGATTTGCCTCATCTATGCCGAGGCCTGTCTGTACCAGAATGCGACGGCGCAGGCCCTGCCCTATCTGAATCAGTTGCGCAGGCGTGCCGGCGCAAAGGAGATTACTTCCTACGATGCCGACTGGCTCCTGGCCGAACGGGCGCGTGAACTGATGTGGGAATCCCACCGCAGGACCGATCTGATACGCCACGGGAAGTTTCATTCGGGCACGTTCCTGTGGAAATACAAAGGCGAAGCCTACGACGGACAAGGGTTTGAAGCCTACATGAACCTGTTTGCCATCCCGGCCTCCGAACTGGCCTCTAACACCAACCTTGTACAAAACCCCGGTTACATTAATTAAAAGCGAACCAATATGAATACAAAACATGATATATTCGTACCGCTCCTGTTCGTCGCCTCTCTGTTCGCAGGATGCGATAAGTTGGAGCAAGTAACGGCTTACGGGAACGATCGGATCGTAGGCCCCCAGTTACAATCTACCGGCCCGGTAATTATCACGGAAGATAATTATGCCACGGGAACCACAACGTTCTCCTGGAAAGGCGCCGACTTCGGCTATCCTGCACAGGTTTCGTACGCCATCTATGCCGGCTACGGGAGTGTATCCGACTATTGCCTTTTCGAGAACATCAATACTACTTCCTATACGGTAAGCAACGAAGCCTTATATACGAAGCTCACAGGTGTCTCCTACTTAGGCCTGCCTACCGGCACCACCGACATTTCCATGTACGTAACGGCTACCATCGGCAGCCGGTATGAGGTGATAAAGTCTGCCCCCGCAACGCTACGCTTCGAGCTGGCCGAGTTATCCTCAGTCCCTACCCTATTATATCTTCCCGGATCGTACAATGGCTGGGACATGTATTCTCATGGCATCTGGGGAACAAAGAATGTATTCAAAGGCTATGTGGACATGAATGCCGCAGACTCGCCTGTGGAGTTTAAGTTTCTTACGTCCAAGGGTGAATGGCTGGGTAATACGCTGGACGCTATCGGAGAGGGCGGCAACCTGACGACAGCCTCCGGCCTCTATTACGTAACAGCCGACCTGAACGAGTATAAGGCCACGCTGATTCCCTTCACCATCGTAGGCCTCACCGGTATCAACGGCACCTGGGCTACGCCGGCTGTGGCCCTGCCATACGATGCGGCCTCTAAGCGCTATAAGGCGACGATAGACGTCACGGCTACCGGTTCGTTCCGCGTCCTGTGCTATTCGCCGGAAGATGCTGCGGGATGGTTCTGGAGCTATACCCTGGGAGTGGCCTCGGCCGATGATATTGATGTATCCGGAGGATCGGCCGTCCGCTTGCTGCCTCCTTCCGAATCCGGCGTGGCCGGCGACGGCAATATGATGATGCGGGAGACCGGCACCTTCGAATTTGCCTTCTATTACAATCCGGCGGATAGTTATTTCTACCTGAGTATTACCAAAAAATAAAGTCTGATGAAGAGAATTCTGTTATTACTAAACCTGAGCGGGTGGCTGATACTTCTTGCCTCATGCGGCAAGACAGCTCCCCCCTTCAGTATCGGGGCCGATATATCTTTTGTCCCCCAGTCCGAGGAGATGGGTGTGGTCTTTCAGGACGAGCAGGGCGTAGAGCAAGACGTCTGCCTGCTGCTTGCCCAACACCATTTCGATCATATCCGTCTGCGCATCTTTGTGAACCCCGAAGCGGAGAAAGGCTACGCTCCCGGCAAAGGCTATTGTGACCTGGCGCATACCATCACCATGGCCAAACGCATCAAAGCCGCCGGGATGAAGTTTGCCCTCGACTTCCATTATAGCGATACCTGGGCCGACCCGGACAAACAGTATAAGCCCTCGGCCTGGGAGGGGCTGACCGGCGAAGCGCTGGAGGAAGCGCTCTATACATACACCCGGAGCGTTCTGACAGCTCTGAAGGAAGCCGGCGTAGCGCCTCAGACAATACAGATAGGGAATGAAATCAATCACGGCCTGGTATGGCCCGAAGGATATATCGACGACAATGCCACGGAAGCAGACTGGAAAGCCATGCTCGGCATCTATAAAGCCGGACAGCGTGCCGCGCGTGAAGTACTGCCCGACAGCAAACTGATGGTGCACTTAGCCTTGGGAGGCGAGAACACGCTCTGCCGTCAGTTCTTAGACAAGATGATACAGGAGGAGGCCGCCTTCGATATTATCGGTCTGTCTTATTATGAGCAATGGCATGAGACCTACGACGACCTGAAGGCAAATCTGTATGACCTTTCGGCCCGCTACAATAAGCCGGTCTGTGTATGTGAATACGGTGCGGGCAAGGAAAATATAAAGAAGATAAACGATATTGTCCGCTCGGTACCCAACGGACTGGGCTATGGGACGATGGCCTGGGAGCCTACCCGGACGCTGTTTACTTCGCCCGACAGTTCCCTCGTGGGGCGTATGCCGCGACCCGGACAGGAGGGACAGGTCTTCCACCTGCGCGCTGCCTTGGAGGTATTGCAGCTATACGATGATATCTATGCACAATACACCGATCCCAACTACCGGCCGGAGGAAGAACCTCCCTTTGAGCGTACCGTAGAGAAGGGCGAACCAATCATCGGGGCCGACATCTCGTGGGTACCCTGGCAGGAAGACAGTGGCATACGATTCTCCGACAAAGGCGTAGCAAAGGATGTATTGCAGATTCTGAAAGCGAATAAATTCAATTGGATACGCCTGAGGCTCTTCGTCGATCCTACGGCCGAAAACGGATATTCCGGGGAAGGCTATTGCGGGCTGGAGCAGACTATTGCCTTTGCCAAACGCATCCGGGCAGCCGGGATGAAGTTCCTGCTCGACTTCCACTACAGCGATACCTGGGCCGACCCCGGTAAGCAATATACTCCCGCTGCCTGGAAACACCTCAGCGGTTCGGGACTGGAAGGGCAGCTCTATCGTTATTCCTACGAAACCATCAAGACCTTCATTGCCGAAGGTGTGCGACCGGATATGGTACAGATAGGAAACGAAATCAATCACGGCATGTTATGGCCACAAGGCAGGATAGACGATAGCTATATGTCCTTCGGCGTCTTGCTGCGCTGTGCTTCTGCAGGCGTCCGTGCCGCCGACCCTACGATCCTCATCATGGTGCATCTGGCCTGCGGTGGAATGAACGAAGAATCGGTCTTTTTTCTGGATAAGATTATCAGTCGCGACGTGAAATTCGATATCATCGGAGAATCTTACTATCCCCAATGGCATGGCACATTGGACGACCTGAAGCATAATCTTACCGACCTGGCTACCCGCTACGGCAAACCACTGATTGTCGTAGAATACCAGGAACATGCGCAGGAAGTGAACGAGATCGTATGCGACCTCCCCAATGGCTTGGGCTGGGGTACGTTTATCTGGGAAGCTACCTCGCCGCAATGGGGAGGACTGTTCGACGAAAAAGGCCGGACTACCGGTAAAATAGACACGTATCCTTTATTCTTTGATAGCTTATGAAACTTCTGTTAATCATAGCAGGCATAGCCCTTGGGTGGGCTATGCCCATAGAGGCCCAGCCAGGCGGCAGCCGGGAAATTATACCCTTCGATGCCGGCTGGAAATTTACCCGCGGAGACAATAAGAACGCCCGACAAAAGGGTTACAACGACGCCGCCTGGAGAACCCTGGACCTCCCGCACGACTGGAGCATCGAAGGAGAGAACCTGCAATCGGAACCAGGGGGCGGCAATGTGGGTTATTTCCCTACCGGTATCGGTTGGTACCGGAAGACGTTCGACCATCCCTTGCCCGGCGGGCAAAAGCAGATACGTATCGAGTTCGACGGCGTTTACGAGAACAGTGAGGTGTGGATAAACGGCGTCTATTTGGGGAAGCGCCCCTTCGGTTACGCCAGTTTCTCATACGATCTGACGAAGCATCTGACCCCCAAAAGAAACGTGGTGGCCGTCCGGGTGGACAATTCCCGCCAACCCAATTCCCGGTGGTATTCGGGGTCGGGGATTTACCGTCACGTGCGGTTGGTTGCAACCGAACCGGTTCATTTCGAGCCGTGGGGTATCTTCTCCTATACGAAAGAGGCAGGAGAAGGCCGTGCGCTGCTGACTGTCGAAGCGGCCGTGATAAACGACCGTTCCGAAGCCATCGACAAGGTAACGGTGCGGAACGTATTGTATAAGGAGGGGGTAGAGATAGCCTCCACCCGCTCGTCCCTTCGCCTGGAAGCCCGTGCGAAAGAGACGGTACATCAGGAGATAGCTGTCGGCAATCCCTTGCTTTGGTCGGTAGAACATCCGCACCTATATACGCTGGTTTCCTATCTGTATATCGACGACCGGGAGACCGATTGCGAACGGCGTGACATCGGCCTCCGCACGATCCGCTACACAGCCGACGGCGGATTCTTTCTGAACGGCGAACGGGTGAAGATGAAAGGTGTCAATCTGCACCACGAAGCCGGAGCTGTGGGCGCGGCCGTACCCGAACGGGTATGGGAAAGACGCATAGAGATACTCAAGTCCGGAGGATGCAATGCCATCCGTACGGCGCACAACCCGCCGGCGCCCGAATTCCTCGACCTCTGCGACCGGCTGGGGATGCTGGTCATGGATGAGGCTTTCGACGAATGGCTGGCCGGCAAGCGCGAGTACAGCTATCAATTATACTGCGCCGAATGGTATGAAGAAGACCTGCGCATGATGATACGGCGCGACCGGAATCATCCCTCGGTGGTGATGTGGAGTATCGGGAACGAAATACCCGACCAGAGCACACCCGAAGGACCCGCACTGGCCCACAGAATGATAGACATCTGTCATAGCCTGGACCCTACACGTCCCGTGACGAGCGGCAACGATAACATCGCGGCTACGAAAAACGCAGCCACCGAAGCTTTTCTGTCGGCCTTCGAGGAGGATATCATCGGATACAATTATCCCGATCGTTACCGCGAGCGGCGGGAACTGCTGTATGCCATCGACAAGGCCCGGTATCCCAACCGGAAAGTGGTCGGTACCGAGACCGGAGGCATAGGGGGTAGCCGCGCGCCTCTCCCTCCCCGGCCGGGAGCCACCCGCTTCAGGCGTGCCGCTACGCTGGCCGCCCAGTTGATAGACGTAGAACAACGCTGGAAATACACCCTCCTGAACGACTATGTGATAGGTGACTTTATGTGGACAGGTATCGACTATTACGGTGAGACGTTCTGGCCGGCCAGGGGTGCTACGTCCGGATACCTGGATAACTGTGGTTTCAGGAAAGACGGATACTATTTCTTTAAAAGTATATGGACGGACGAGCCGGTTGTCCACCTTGCAACCCACTGGAACCGGCCGGGAGAGGAAGGACAGGTGATACCGGTGATCTGTTTTACCAACTGCAATGAGGTGGAACTCTTCGTCAACGGGCAGTCTTACGGTATGAAGACTTTCGAGTTCCCGCGAACCGGCAATACGGAAGATTGGATTACGTATGCTCCCGACAAAGTATTCACCTCTACGGCCGACCTGCACCTGGCCTGGGACGTAATCTATCAGCCGGGAGAGATAAAAGCCGTAGGCAGGAAGGACGGGAAGGAATATATGTGCCGTGTGGTCACCACGGGCGAGCCTGCAAAGCTCCGTCTGACGGCCGACCGTACGGAAATCAAGGCTCATCCTTCCGACGTGGTGCATATAACGGTAGAAGTAACAGACAAAGATGGCCATCCGGTACCCTATGCCGACAACCTGATCCGTTTTGAGACGATGGGTGAGGCCGCCCGTCTCATTGGGGTAGAGAGCGGCAATTTCTACGATCTCTCATCCGTCAAATCCCATCAGCGCCGGTCGTTCGGCGGGATGTGTCTGGCTATCATTCAGGCCTCCGGAGCCGGAACGTTTACCGTCAGAGCAACTTCCGAAGGCTTAGAAGCATCCGAAGTAAAGATTACAGCCGTGGAACCATAGGCCGGAAAACTTTTGTACATTTGTTCCGAGTCGATACTATTTTGAACCGGATGAAAAAGGAATTGTGGATAGGAATCCTCCTGCTGTCGTTCAGCGTAGCGTACGGACAATCGTCGGTGAATTACCGGATGTATGAACACATCCTGTTAAGCCGGGAAGCATTATCCGTGCGCTGTTTCCTGCAGGACACGCAAGGAATGATATGGGTGGGGTCAGACAAAGGACTGTTCAGTTACGACGGCTTTACGCCCCATCCACATTTCGATTATGGAGACAGTACGAGCCTGCCTGTCAACTGCGCACTGTTGTACGGAACGGATCGCCTGTTGCTGGGTTCTCAGAAAGGGATACTCCTGTACAACTACAAACAAGACACCTACGAGCCGTTTCCGCTGTTGCTCAAAGACGAAATACAATCTATGACCCTCGTGGACAAGGTTTTGTGGATTGGCTCCATGGGCGGACTCTTCCGGTACGATATGGAAGCGCATCATTGCGAGAAAATACCCTTGGGAGCAGACTCCTCTTCCTTTCCCCAGCCCATGGTCTATTCCGTCCTGGAAGATGCGGGTTACATCTACGTAGGCTCAAACGTCTGTTTCGGCAGGTACTCGCCCCGGACGAAAGAGTTCGAGCGTCTTCTTCCCTCCGTGACGGACAGCCGGCACGAGATTGTTTTCGCTAATTCCCTGTTGAAAGACGAAGCAAGAGGATGTATATGGGTCGGCACAAGTAATTTCCTTGTCAAGTACATCCCCGCTACGCGCTCGGTGGAATACAAAGACCCTTACTCGTTCATCAAAGCCATGAGCCTTGATGGCAGCAACCGTCTGGTGATAGGCACCGACAATGGATTGTGCATTTACGACGAATCCGGCATAGCATACATAAAGCATGATTCGCGCGACAGCAAGTCCCTGGCCAATAATATCGTCTGGGCTGTGTACGCCGATGCGAACCGGAACATATGGCTGGGTACCGACTACGGCATATCCCTCTCCTCCAACAACCGGAACTTCGAGTATATCCCCATCCATCAGTTAACCCATTCGGGAGACGGGAACCATGTGTACTCCATCCATAAAGATTCGCATGGATACTATTGGCTGGGGGGTACGAGCGGATTGATACGCGCGGACGATCTTCGCCCCGGCGCGACGTCCCGCTGGTATATGATGAATCAGGCGCAGTGGCATATCTCGCACAATCGTATCCGGCATATTTTTGAGGACAAAGAAAAGTCTCTGTGGGTATTGAGCGACGGGGGGATCGACCACTACCAATACGAAACCGGCCGGTTCCGCTATTGCATCGTTGCGGACAGCTCGCGGCAATATCACTCGGCCTGGCCTTACCATATACTGGAAGACGCCTCAGGGTATTTCTGGATAGCTACCTGCATGAGCGGGATACTGGTCGTCGATAAGGAACGCCTGCGAGGCGCTCCCTACTGCCTCGCCGACCAATGCTATAATACGACAAACGGTCTCGCCGGTAACTTTGTCACCCACATTGTACCCGACGCGGCTTCCCGTATATGGGCTTTGGTGTATAATACGGGGCTTGACCGGATCGATCCGCTCACCCGTCGAGTGGAGCACATCGCTATGCCGGCCGAACTCGGCGACGCTAAACCTACGATGATACACGGCGACTCCGACGGATATATCTGGGCTACTTTCCGTGGAGGCGTGGTGAAGATAAATGCCGCCACCTTGCAGATGCAGACCGTTCGCTTTGCCGATAATCCGCTTGCTATGACGGAAGTAAAGTCGCATCTGTGGATTTCCTCGGCCGGCGGCGTCTGGATTGTGGACAAGGAAGCGCTGAGTATCCACCATCAGAATCTGTTAGATCGCACGTTTACAGGCTTATACTATGACGTACAGGCGAATCATGTTTGCCTGGGAGGCATCGACGGCGTGGCCATAGCGCAGCCTTCCTTAGTATATAACAGCAGGAACGATTCGCCGATCGTCATCACCGCCCTGCATGCGGCGGGTGGTCTCTCGCTGCCGGCCGGCGGTTACGAGGGGAAGAGTATCCGTTACTTGGACGGTGTCCGTCTGCCACATCATCAGAACACCTTTACGCTGGAATTTTCCGATCTCCATTTCTCGCAGGATGAACGAAGCTCATTTGTGTATAAGCTTGCCCGTAAGGACGAGTCCTGGCACCTGCTCAGTGCGCGCGAGAACACCCTGTCGTTTACCAACCTGGAGCCGGGAGAATATACGCTTCAGATAAGCCGTCTGGGAGTGAACCGTCAGCCGTCGGCACATGTAAGGACGTTCAATATAACCATCCTGCCTCCCTGGTATGCGACGCCGGTAGCCCAAGCTGTTTACGTCTTATTGCTGCTCTGTCTCACCCTGTGGACGGTTTATTTCTTCCGTGTGAGAAACCGGCTGCGCTTCGAGTGTATGGAGAAAGAAAAGACCATCGGGCAGTCTCAACTCAAGATGGACTTTTTCACTGAGATATCTCACGAGTTCAAAACTCCCCTGAGCCTGATCATTGCCTTTATCAGTCAGCTGCTGATAGAGAGCAAACGCACGCCGGAAGAGAAAAAGACGTTCCATCTGATCTATCAGAACGCGATGCGCCTCTCCTCACTCATCCATCAGGCGCTGGATTTCTATCGCGACGACAACCGGACGTCTGTCGGACTGATCACCTCGCATATCGAGTTTATTGGGTTCGCCAGGGAATTATTCGCCACCTGTACGGAAAAGATGAAAGATAAGCAGATATCCTTTATCTTCAGTTCGACACTGAACAGTATGTACCTGAATATAGACGTTATCAAGATAGAATCGGTCTTGAATAACCTTCTCTCGAATGCCTGCAAATATACCCGCGGGAGCGACACGATCGTGCTATCGGTCGATTATATCCTGCCGGACGGATTACTGGAGATCAGAGTGTCGGATACCGGCGTCGGCATTCCTGCGCAGGACCTTCCGTATATCTTCCAGCGCTTTTTCCAGTCGCCCACTCATTCCGCCCACAAGGAAGGCACAGGTATCGGGCTGTATATGGCAAAGAAATACGTAGAACTGCATGGGGGACAAATCCGGGTAGAATCGGATGAAGAAAGCGGAACGTCTTTCATCGTAACTCTGCCCGTGGAACAGCTGCCTGTCGCCCCATGTACCGATGCAAAAGCCGGACATCCGCCGGAGGAAAGCAACAGGCCGCTCATCGTTGTGGTAGAAGACAACACCGATATGGCTGAGTTCATCGGCAATATGTTCGCCTCCGAATACCGCTGCGTAACGGCTCACAACGGCAGGATAGGCTTGAAACTGAGCATGGAACTGCTTCCCGACCTGATCATTGCCGATGCCATGATGCCGGTGATGGACGGCCTGGAGATGTGCCGCCGGTTGAAGAACCATGTACCTACTTCTACGATCCCCATTATCCTCCTGACAGCGAAAGACGACAAAACAACCGAGCTGCACAGCATACGTCTGAACATCGACGCCTTCATTCCCAAACCGTTCGATCTGTCTATCCTCTCTTCGCGGGTGAAGCAATTGATCGATTCGAAGAAACAAATCGAGAAGAAGATACGGATAGAAATACTGACCGAGCCCGGCAGGATGAAACATCAGGTGTCGTATGCCGAGAAACTGCTTGCCAACGTGACGTGCGTGATAGAAGAAAACCTCTCCGACCCGGATTTCAACGTAGATACCCTTTGCTACAAGGTGGGCATCAGCCAGAAGCAGGTCTATCGGAAGATAAAAGAGCTGACGGGCATGACCATCATTGAATATATCAAATCCATAAAGATGAAAAAGGCCGCCCTCCTGCTGGAAAGCAGGAAGTTCACTGTCTCCGAAGTGATGTATATGGTAGGATTCAATAACCACTCATACTTTGCCAAATGCTTCTATGCCCAATTCGGAACGCACCCCAATCAATACAAAGAAACAAGAACAGTAAATAACTAAGTCATTCTCAGAAAATAAACGTTACAATAACCCAGATACAATTGTTGTACGTTGTTTGTTTTTCATCCCCTGAGTGCAGGACTGTTACTCTTCCCCTCCGTTCCATCCAGTCCACATAGTCGTATGCAGACTCTTTAAAGCCAATAACTATTAACCGATTCTAAATTCAGTTAATTCGTATGCTTTTTAATAGTTAAATAGATAGTTCAGCTATCATATTATCATTGTACTTTAAAGTTAATTCAGACAGACTTGTTATTTTATAAAAAGAATTCTGCGTATTTTGGTAATCTGATCCCTTGTTTTCGGGGATTTCATTGCGATGATTCCGGGAAATCATTGCGATGATCCGGAAATTTCATTGCAATGATTTCCCGGAATCATCGCAATGAAATCTCCGAAAGATGCCGATAAAAAGTTAAGAACACCCAATATAGAAGAAAATTCAGTTAAAATCAGGGATTTTAGCAGTGAATGACGAATAGTGAACAGTGAATAGCGGGAATATCATATTACGCTGTTTACGGAAGAAAATGTGTCTTATTGTCACTTTCAGTGATATACTATTCACTATTCACTATTCGTTATTCACTTAAAAAAGCATTCTGTTTTTTCACTCCCCCCGGATTACGGCGTTTTTTGCACCCAAAGGAGAGAGAGGCGGCAAAAAAGCGGTTTTTTTAATTACAAAATCTGACATTTTGATAGTCCTGACCAATTTGCTTTATGCTCTCTGCTCCCCATTCATTTTTATACTGCCCGGCGGCAACACCCCGGATATAAAACGAAAGGTACCGCAATTCCATTTATCATCTACCGGGAGGAGGGGGGGAGAATATTTTATCCTGTATGATAAGA
>JAISZA010000249.1 GCA_031269535.1 Tannerellaceae bacterium | reverse complement strand
AGGCAAATAGGATTATTTGTTTATACTATAGTGGGCTTTAAACAAAAAAAGCAGCTTATCTCCTTCAAATAAAGATAAGCTGCTCTTGGATATATGAAAAAATATCTATAACTTACGCGGTGTGTGTGTGTGTGTGTGTGTGTGTGTGTGTGTGTGTGTGTGTGTCATTCTCTTAAATTTTGTTTTCCATCGGCAAATATATTATTTTTTGTTATCATTTCACAAAAGTTTCCCAAAAAAATATTATTCACATTAGTATCCGCCCGGGAGTGAAGCCTTCAGGCGAGTTTTTCTTTCAGGAAATGTCCGGTATAGGAGGATGGGCAGCAGGCAATGTCTTCGGGTGTACCGGCACAGACCAGGTATCCGCCTTTATCACCGCCTTCGGGGCCTAAATCGATCACATGGTCGGCGCATTTGACAACGTCCATATTATGTTCGATGATGACGACGGTATGTCCTTTTTCTATCAGGGCATGGAAGGCTTTGAGCAGGGTTTTTATGTCGTGGAAGTGTAACCCGGTGGTTGGCTCGTCGAAAACAAAGAGGGTGGGTTGTTGTTTCTCCTGTCCGAGATAGAAGGCAAGTTTCACACGCTGGTTTTCTCCTCCGGAGAGGGTAGAGGAAGTCTGCCCCAGTTTGATATATCCCAGTCCGACGTCCTGCAGAGGTTTCAGCCGTTTGTATATCTTTTTTTCCTGGTTTCCTATGGATGGGTCGAAGAACTCGATGGCCTGATTGACCGTCATTTCCAGTACGTCGTATATATTGACGCCCCTATATTCTACGTCTAAGAGGTCGGAGCGGAAGCGTTTGCCGTGGCATACATCACATTCGAGGGAGATATCGGCCATAAACTGCATCTCGACGGTTATCCGTCCTTCTCCCTTACATTCTTCGCAGCGGCCGCCTTCCTTATTAAAGGAGAAGTGGGCAGCGGTGAAGCCCATTTGCCGGGCCAGGGCCTGTTCGGCGAAGAGTTTGCGTATCTCGTCGTAAGCACCTATATAGGTTACGGGATTGGAGCGGGAGCTTTTGCCGATGGAGTTCTGATCGACAAACTCTGTCCCGCTGATAAGGTGTGTATCGCCTTCCACAGCCAGGCAGTCGATATACGTAGAGGAGGAAGCCTCGTCCAGTTTGCGGCGCAGGCCTTCGTAAAATATATCGCGCACCAGCGTACTCTTTCCCGAACCGCTGACCCCGCTTACTACCGTCATCACATTCAGCGGGAAGCGGACGTCTATCCTTTTCAGATTATTTTTCCGGGCGCCTCTGACTTCAATGTAATTATTCCATTTGCGGCGGTAAGGGGGGATAGGTATCCGGTCTTCGCCCGTGAGGTAGCGCAGGGTATGGCTGTCGGTATGCGTCTGTAGGTGAGCCACCTCTCCCTGATAAACGACCTCTCCTCCCAGGCGTCCGGCCTGGGGGCCGATATCGATGATATAATCAGCGGCCCGGATGATCTCCTCGTCGTGTTCTACGACGACGACCGTATTTCCCAGTGCCTGCAACTGGCGCAACACCCGGATCAGCAGGTCTGTATCGCGCGAATGGAGGCCTATGCTCGGTTCGTCGAGTATATAAAGCGAGCCGACCAGACTGCTTCCCAGCGAGGTCGCCAGATTGATACGCTGACTCTCGCCTCCCGAAAGCGAGGCCGAGAGCCGGTCGAGGCTCAGGTAGCCCAGTCCTACATCCAGCAGGAACTGCAGGCGGCTGTTTACCTCGGTCAGGATGCGGCGGGCAAGGGAGGCCTCCGTCTCGCTCAGCACGAGATGGCCGAAGAAGTCTTTTAATTCCGCAATGGGGAGCGTCACCAACTGAGCGATATGTTTCCCTCCTACCCGTACGTAAAGCGCCTGGGGTTTCAGGCGGCTGCCTTTGCAGGCGTGGCAGGTCGTCTTCCCCCGGTAACGGGCCTGGAGCACGCGGTATTGTATCTTATAGCGGTTTTCTTCCACAAAAGCAAAGAAATCGTTTATCCCATGCAGGCCTTTCGTTCCGTACCAGAGCAGGTCTTTCTCTTTCTCCGTCAGGTCGTAGTAGGGGCGATGGATGGGGAAGTCATATGGCTCACTTTCCCGTATAAATCTCAGCTGCCATTCTCCCATGACATCTCCTTTCCAGCAGACGACCGCTCCCTGGTAAAGCGATAAACTCTTATCCGGCACGACCAGATTTTCGTCAATGCCTATCACCTTGCCGAAGCCTTCGCAGACGGGGCAGGCTCCTACCGGATTATTGAAGCTGAACATCCTGTCCGAGGGTTCTTCAAAGGTCATGCCGTCGGCCTCGAATTTCTTTGAAAATTCTCTTGTCACTACGCCTTCCGGTGTATATACGCGGATGAGGCAGCTGCCATGTCCTTCGAAGAAAGCCGTTTCCGCCGAGTCCGCCAGCCGGCTTCTCAGGCTTTTGTCGCCGGATACCATCAGGCGGTCTATCAGCAGTTCGACAGAGGGCGAAGCCAGGAGGTGTTCATTCTCCAGCACTTCCTGGATGCGGTAGGCCTCTCCTCCGACCGCCAGCCGGGTATAGCCTTCTTTACGCAGTATCTCCAGCTGTTCCGCCATCCTGCGCCCCTGCGGCAGGACGAGGGGGGCGAATACGTCGAAGCGCGTCTCCTGCGGATAAGAGAGGGCCCATGCGACAATATCGCTCACCTGGTGCTTCTTTACCTCCTCGCCCGAGACCGGGGAGATCGTCTTCCCTATCCTTGCGAAGAGGAGGCGGAGGTATTCGTATATCTCGGTCGAAGTCCCTACCGTAGAGCGGGGATTGCGTGTGTTTACTTTCTGCTCGATGGCAATCGCCGGGGGAATACCTTTGATATAGTCGCATTCGGGCTTGCTCATGCGCCCCAGGAACTGACGCGCATAGGCAGAGAGGCTCTCTACATACCTCCGCTGTCCCTCTGCATACAAGGTATCGAAGGCCAGCGAAGATTTGCCGCTGCCCGACAGGCCGGTTATCACTATTAATTTATCCCTCGGGATTTCTACATCTATATTTTTAAGATTATTGACGCGGGCGCCTTTTATCAGAATCTGCCGTTCAACTGTCATTCTATTTCTTACTTAATATTTCCATCGTGTCGGAAGCGATGGTGTATTCTTCGTCAGTAGGTACAACCAGGATGCTCACGGGGCTGCCGTTGAGGCTGATAATCGCTTCTTCGCCCCGCAGTCCCTGATTCTTCTCTTTGTCTAAATGGATGCCCATAAATTCCATGTCGGTACATACCGCTTCGCGTGTGCTCCATTGGTTTTCGCCCACGCCTCCGGTAAAGACGAGGATATCCAGTCCTCCCAGGGCTGCGGCATAAGCGCCGATGTATTTTCGGATGCGGTAATTATAGATATTCAGGGCGAGGATGGCTTTGGGGTTGCCTGCGGCTACGGCTGCTTCTATTTCGCGCATATCCGACGAGATGCCGGAGATGCCCCATACGCCGCTTTGTTTGTTGATAAGGTCGGAGACGCCCTGGGTATCCAGGCCTTCCTTGTCCATGAGGTAAAGCAGGGCGCCGGCGTCGATATCTCCGCAACGGGTGCCCATCAGCAGTCCTTCCACGGGCGTCAGGCCCATCGTGGTATCGATGGATGCTCCGTTGCGGATGGCGGCGAGTGAGCCTCCGTTGCCGATATGGGCTGTGATGATGCGTTGTTGCTTGTAGGGCACTCCCAGCAGTTCGCAGGCGCGTGCCGAGACGTAGCGGTGGCTGGTGCCGTGGAAGCCATAGCGGCGGATGCCGTATGCGGTGTACATCTCATAGGGGATGCCGTACATATACGCATAATCGGGCATGGTCTGATGAAAAGCCGTGTCGAAGACACCTACCTGGGGGATGCCGGGGAGCAGGGCCTGCATGGCGTAAATACCTTTCAGATTGGGAGGGTTATGGAGGGGAGCCAGTCCGATACATTCCACCATTTTGCCGATGACTTCGGGAGTGATCGCCACGCTGCTGCTGAAGGTTTCCGCCCCGTGTACCACACGGTGTCCTACGGCATCGATTTCGCCGAACGAGCGGATGCAGCCGTATTCCTTATCCTGGAGGATGTTGAGGATAAACTCAATGGCGGCGGTGTGTTCCGGCAGTTCGTGTTCCAGCCTGATTTTCTGTCCGTCGGGCAAGGTGAATTTCAGGAACGAACCGGGCAGTCCCAGTTTCTCTACGCCTCCCTGCGCCAGTGTCGTATGGTTGTCCATATCGAACAATTTGTATTTCACGGATGAGCTTCCGCAGTTAAGAACCAATATTTTCATATGTTTATTTATTTGATTTAAGCCCAATCGCCTGGTTGGCCGAGATGGCCACCATTTTATAGATATCGTCTGAGGAGCATCCGCGTGAGAGGTCGTTCACGGGGGCCGCCATTCCCTGAAGGATAGGGCCTACCGCCTCAGCTCCTCCGAGGCGTTCGACTAATTTGTAGGCGATATTGCCCACTTCGAGCGAAGGAAAGATCAAGACATTGGCTTTTCCTGCGATGGGGCTTCCGGGGGCTTTCCGTGCGCCTATTCCGGCAACCAAGGCGGCATCGGTCTGTAGTTCGCCGTCAATCAGCAGTTCGGGCGCCCGTTCTTTAGCCAGGCGCGTGGCTTCGATCACCTTATCGACCATGGGGTGAGAGGCGCTGCCTCGGGTAGAAAAACTCAGCATGGCGACCCTCGGTTCGAACCCGGCTATTGCCCGGGTGGTGCGTGCCGTAGTGACGGCTATCTCTGCCAGTTCGGCAGCTGTCGGATTGGGTATGACCGCACAATCGGCAAAGACCAGCAGGCCTTGTTCTCCGTATTGTTCCGCTTTTGTAAACATCAGATAGGCCCCCGAGACGCTGCTCATGCCGGGTGCGGTCCGGATGATCTGCAGCGCAGGGCGGAGCACGTCGCCGGTCGTATTGAAAGCGCCGGCTATCTCGCCGTCGGCATCCCCGGCTTTTATCATCAGGCATCCCAGATAGAGTGGGTTTTCCACCAACCGGGCGGCCGTTTCCGGTGTCATGCCCTTTGCCTGTCGCAGCCGGTAAAGTAAATCCGTGTAAGCCGCTTTCCGTGGATGATCAGAGGGGTCGATAAAAGTTGCTTTTTCAATATGTTCCAGCCCTCTGGAAGCGGCCAGCTTTTTTATCCCGGAAGGATCTCCGATCAGCAGGATATCGGCTATCTCGTCAGCCAGCAAGCGATTGGCAGCCAGAAGAGTCCTTTCTTCGGTTCCTTCGGGGAGAACGATACGCTGCCTGTCAGCTTTCGCGCGTGCAAGGATGCTTTGCATTAAGTTCATCATTGGAATATTTTAAATGTTTATATAATCTTGCGGATATGACTTCACAAATATATGAAAATGCAATATCGAGTTAGCAAAATCGGAAAGAAAATCGCCAGCCGGGGGATAAGTTTTAGAAGATTTAACAAAAATCGGAGACCTTGCGTTCGCCGGAAAGAATTTGCTGCAGTTCTTCGGCAGTAATATTACCGGCTAAGCGGCCCTGATGGGCAAGGGATATTTTCCCCCGTTCTTCGGATACGATAATAACCAGGGCATCCGTTTCCATCGACAGGCCCAGGCCCGAACGGTGGCGTAGCCCGAAGTCTTTGGGCAGGACGGCGTGCTGGGCTACGGGGAGGATGCAGCCGGCAGCCTTGATGCGATTGTCGGAAATGATCATGGCTCCGTCGTGCAGCGGACTGTTCTTGAAAAAGATATTCTCTATCAGGCGGGCATTGACGTCGGCATTGAATATTTCGCCGGTATGTTCGTAAACGGCGAGGTCTATCTCCTGCCCGATCACGATGAGCGCTCCCGTCTTTTTACGCGCCATATTCATGCAGGCAAGCACCACGGGGGCTATGTACTTGCTCTCACTCCCGCGCAGCTCATTCTTCCCTTTGAAGATATACGAAAAGATTTTCCATCTCCGGTGCGAACCCAGCGCAAAAAGAAAACGCCGGATCTCATCCTGGAAAAGGATAATCAACACCAGCACCCCCACACTGATAAACTTATCCAGGATAGCACCCATCAGCCGCATCTCCAATACCTGGGAGACGAGCACCCAGACGACCAGAAAAGCCAGGATACCTGTGAAAAGTGCAGTCGTACCCGATGCTCGCATCAGCTTGTAAATCTGATACAGGAAGACGGCTACGAACAGAATATCAATGATATCTTTTATGCCGATGTGCATCCACATAAGAAATCGTTTTTTGAATATTGTTCAACCAGGCGTACCGCTTCGACGGCTTCTTTTACGTCGTGTACGCGGAGGATATCAGCTCCTTTGAGCAGGGCCAGGGTATGCAATACGCTTGTACCGTTCAGGCTCTCGCCGGAGGTAATGCCAAGCGTTTCATAGATCATGGATTTGCGTGAGATGCCTACCAGAAGGGGAAGTCCGAAGAGGGCAAATTCGCCGAGGCCCCGCATCAGTTCAAAATTCTGCTCCCTCGTCTTGCTGAAGCCGAAGCCCGGATCGAGGATGATATCGTTCACACCGGCAAGCTCCAGCTCGCAGACTTTTCCGGCGAAGTATTTCCGGATATCGACTATCAGGTGATCGTAGGTGGTGAACTGCTGCATGGTCCGGGGCGTACCCCGCATGTGCATCAGGATGTAGGGAACTTTGAGGCCGGCGACGGCAGCAAACATAGCAGCATCCAGGCTGCCTCCGGATATATCGTTGATAAGGGCCGCTCCATACATTTCCACCGCACGGCGGGCGATGCCGGCTCTGAACGTATCGACCGAGACAAGGGCTTCGGGATAATGCTCATTCAGAATCCGCAGGGCAGGCTCCAGACGCCGCATCTCTTCTTCTTCCGTCACTTCTCCGGCGGAGGGGCGCGAAGAATACCCACCTACATCTATTATCTGCCCGCCTTCTTCCAGAATACGTGTGATGCGGCTGTGTATCCCGGCCTCGGTCTGCTGTCGGCTGCCGGCATAGAACGAATCGGGCGTGACATTCAGTATGCCCATCACTAAAGGAGGCCGGAGGGAAACCAGATTCCCCCTGATTTGAATTGTTTTATGATTCACCTGCAGCATGTTAAGCTTTTATTGTAGGCAGCCGTATCATTAATGAATTGAAGCGCGGCTTTGTAGCTTTGATTTTCTTCGTTCATGATTTGATAATAGTGGCCGGGATCATAGAGGTCGCGGGCGATGAGCGCTTTGATCTGTCGTCTGATAAGTTGTTCAGACTGGGCGTAAGCCTTTTCGTCGAAGCTTATTTCTTCTTTTTCCGCCAGGTTTATCAATTCCTTCATCAGGGTTTCCGGGATGTCGAACAAGTCCTTGTATCGGGCAAACTTCGGATACTTGGAGGTTAGCTGAGTCCTGTGCTGGTCGATGTAATTCATCGCGATGCGATTAATCAATCCACTGGCTGCCAGACGCTGGTGATAATCGGTATAGCGCGTTGTATCAAGGGGGATGAAGATATCGGGCATAATGCCTCCCCCTCCATAGACGATGCGATTATTCATCAGGGTATTGAATCTCAGCGAATCGGGGAAATGGATGCTGTCGGCACTCATGAGTTCGCCCCGGTTGTAACGGCTGATTAAATCGCGGTTATAGTCTTCGCTCTTCCCGTTTTCGTAAGGTTTCTGTATGCCTCGTCCG
Source organism: Tannerellaceae bacterium (assembly GCA_031269535.1). Classification (GTDB taxonomy): domain Bacteria; phylum Bacteroidota; class Bacteroidia; order Bacteroidales; family Tannerellaceae; genus DFXE01. The sequence continues at coordinate 5,605 of JAISZA010000249.1, read as the reverse complement.
GTAGGCGTGTAGTAGCGGGATACGGTCAGGCGTATCATCGAGCCGTCGGGAAGTTGGATAGGCTTCTGCACCAGTCCTTTCCCGAAGGTGCGCCGTCCGAGGATGATGCCTCTGTCCCAGTCTTGCACGGCTCCGGCCAGTATTTCGCTGGCCGAGGCCGAGGATTCATCGACCAGGACGACCAGCCTTCCTTCTTCGAAGCCTCCCCGGGCTGTCGCTTCCGCGTTCTCCCGCGGGTGGTTATGCCCTTCGGTATATACGATAAGTTTTTCTTTGCCGAGAAACTCGTCTGCCAGTTCGATGGCTGTATTCAGGTATCCCCCTCCATTGCCCTGCAGATCAAGGATGAGGTTTTTCATTCCTTCTTTTTTCAGTCCGGCCAAGGCTGTCTGAAATTCGGTTACCGATGAGAGGGCGAAGCGGTTCAGCCGTATATAGCCTGTTCGTTTGTCGGCCATATACGAGGCATCGAGGCTGTGTACAGGTATTATCCCCCGTGTGATCCTGAAATCCATGAGTTGGGGTTCGTTTGGCCGGAGTACTTTCACCCTTACCTCCGTTCCTTTGGGGCCTCGGAGTCGTTTCTGTATGTCGGTGGTTCTCATTTTTATGCCGGCAATGAGGGTATCATCTACCATGATGATGCGGTCGCCGGCCAGCAGTCCTACTTTTTCCGAGGGCCCTCCGGCGATGACCTGTATTACATAAAGCGTATCGGTCAGCATATTAAACTGGATACCGATGCCATCGAAGTTGCCCTGCAGGGGCTCGGTCATTTCTTTCGTCTCTTCCGGGTCTAAATAATTCGAATGGGGGTCGAGCTTTTCCAGCATACCGATGATAGCGTGTTCGGTCAGTTGGCTTGCGCTGGCCGAATCCACATACAGAGTAGCCACGGCATACAGGGCCATCGAGAGTTTCCTCGCCTCCAGATTCATATTCTGCGCTTCCGGACGGGCAAGGCAGCCAAAGCTAAGCAGCAGGTATAATACATTTTTTTTCATGTTTGTATGATTCGTTTAATAATTAAGCCTTTACTTCGGGGATAAAGGAAGAAATATCTTTGCCGTAGCGCAATAATTCGCGTACGATAGTCGAACTGACATGCGTATGTTCGGGTTCGGTAAACAAGATAAACGTTTCGATACCACTCAGTCTGCGGTTTACATCGGCAATATTCTTTTCGTATTCGAAATCGTTGATACTGCGGATGCCCCTCAGGATAAAGCCTGCTCCCATTTTCTCAGCAAAATCGACCGTCAGCGAGTCGTAGGCTTCAATCCGTACCCTTGTTTCTTCGCTGTATATCCTGCGGATCATTTCCAGTCGTTCGCCCAGGGAGAAGTAAGCCTCCTTTCTGTCGTTGATGCCAATCGAGATAACAATCTCATCGACCAGCTCAAGGCCGCGCCTTACCAATGAATAATGTCCGATCGTAAAAGGGTCGAAGGTTCCCGGGAACAAGGCGATTCTTTTCATGCGATCTCTTCTTCTATCACCAGATTGTCAATGATGAAATTCTGCCGTTCCATCGTATTCTTTCCCATATAAAACTCCAGCATTTCTTTTACCAGGTCTTCCTTCCGCATGGTCACTTGGTCGAGGTGCATCTCTTTTCCGATAAAGTGTTTAAATTCGTCGGGCGAGATTTCCCCCAGTCCTTTGAAGCGTGTGATTTCCGGGTTTTTCCCGGCAGCGTTCATGGCGGCGAGGCGTTCTTCTTCGGAGTAGCAATACCAGGTATGCTGCTTGTTTCGTACGCGGAAGAGCGGTGTCTGGAGGATATATACATGGTTGCTCTTGATCAGGTCGGGGAAGAACTGCAGGAAGAAAGTAATCAGCAGCAGGCGGATATGCATCCCATCGACATCGGCATCGGTGGCGATAATCACTTTGTTGTAGCGGAGTCCTTCGAGCCCGTCTTCGATATTGAGGGCGGCCTGCAGGAGATTAAATTCCTCATTCTCATAGACAATCTTTTTCGTCAGTCCGAAACAGTTCAGGGGTTTGCCCCGCAAGCTGAAGACGGCCTGCAGGTTCGGGTCGCGGCTTTTGGTGATGGAGCCGCTTGCCGAGTCGCCCTCGGTGATAAAGATGCAGCTCTCTTCGGTCTGTTCTCCTTTGGCATCGCTGAAGTGGATGCGGCAATCGCGGAGTTTCTTATTATGGAGGTTGGCCTTCTTCGCCCGTTCCCGCGCGAGCTTCGTCACTCCGGCAATCGCTTTGCGCTCCTTTTCCGAGTCTAAGATTTTCCGGAGCAGGATGTCCGAGGTCTCCGTGTGCTTATGCAGGAAGTTATCCAGCTCCTTTTTTATGAAATCGCCGATAAACTTACCGACTGTCGGCCCCTTCGGGCCCATGTCTTTGGAGCCTAACTTAGTCTTGGTCTGGCTTTCGAATACCGGTTCTTCCACCTTGATACTGATAGCTGCCACGACTCCCGCCCGGATGTCGGAATACTCGAAATTCTTATTGTAATATTCTTTGATAACGCGCCCGATATGTTCCTTAAAAGCAGAGAGATGCGTCCCTCCCTGGGTCGTATGCTGTCCGTTGACAAAGGAATAATACTCTTCGCCGTACTGGTTGCTGTGGGTAATGACTAATTCGATATCTTCGCCTTTCAGGTGGATGATGGGGTAGAGCGGCTCGGCGGTCATCTGCTCGTTCAGCAGGTCCACCAGTCCGTTGCGTGAGAAGAATTTCTTCCCGTTGTAAAAGATGCTGAGTCCGGAGTTGAGGAAGACGTAGTTTTTAAGCAGCTTTTCAATGTATTCGTCTTTATACTCATAGTCTTTGAATATTTCCATATCGGGAGTGAAGTCGATCAATGTGCCGTTTGGCTCCTGTGTCGGGCCGATTTCCTTTTCTTCGGTGACAAAGGCCCGGCTGTAAACGACCTGTTTACATTCGCCTTCGCGGTTGCTTTGAATCAGGAAATGGCTGCTCAGTGCGTTTACCGCTTTGATCCCTACGCCGTTGAGTCCTACTGATTTCTTAAACGCTTTGCTGTCGTATTTGGCTCCGGTATTCATTTTACTCGACACATCCAGCACCTTTCCCAGGGGGATTCCTCTCCCGTAATCGCGTACGGAGACGGAGCCTTCTTCTACTTTCACCTCGATGCTCTTCCCGTATCCCATCATGTATTCGTCGATGGAATTATCCAATACTTCCTTGAGCAGTACATAGATTCCATCGTCGGCATGAGAGCCGTCGCCCAGCTTCCCGATATACATTCCGGGGCGCCGTCGGATATGCTCCATCCAGTCGAGGGTTTTTATATCCTCCTCCCCGTAATTTGTAGCAGGCAAAGGTCGTTTCTTCTCCATTAATTATAAATTGTTCTTTATCAATTGTTTTTTAAAGGCTCTTCTGGTCTTGTGATGTTCGCGCTTGAAATAATCCCACTGTGCCTGTACGGCTTTATTGGTTTCCAGTTCGGGATTGCTCTCGGCATACTCGGTTCCTGCTTTCTGATATACGGGAATCAGGTCGTTGAAGAATAAGGCATTGACCCCTTTCCCCCGGTATTCGGGCAGGACGCCTGTCAGATACAGATCGACCACCTTCGGCTTTCCGTACAAAGCTCTCAGCAAGGGAATAAAGCCAAAGGGGAACATCCGTCCTCCGGCCTTCCGCAGGGCGTGCGAGAGGTTCGGAAGGGTTATAGCGAAGCCCGCCACCTGGTCGTCGGCTTCGCGTACGATGATGGTAATCATATCTAAGCGAAGCATGGGGATATACATCTTTATGTAATATTCTATCTGTTTTTCGGTAAGTGGGCTCACTCCGTAGAGCGAGGCGTAGGCATCGTTCAGGGCGTAGAATATTTTATTGGCATAGGGCCAGATTTCTTTGCGTTTCTTAAACTTCAGCGTTTTAAGCCCGTATTTGCTTCTGACTATCTCGCCGATGCGCCAGTGTTTTTCGGGGATTTCTTTCGGGATGTATATTTTATATTCTTTCCAGTCCTGCGCTTTTTCGTATCCCATCCGTTCCATCTGGCGGGGATAGTAGGGATAGTTATAGATAGTGGCCATGGTGCCCGACTGGTCGAATCCATGGATCAGCATGCCTTCGTGGTCCATATCGGTAAAGCCCAACGGCCCGTGGAGTTCTTCCATCCCTCGTTCTTTGGCCCATTTTTCGACGGCTTCAAAGAGGGCATCCACTACTTCGTCGTCGTCGATAAAATCGACAAAGCCGAAGCGGCCTACTTTCTGCTTCCATTTCTCGTTAGCCTTATGATTAATTATTCCGGCTATTCTCCCGACAATCTTTTTATCCCTGTAAGCAAGGAAATAGATTGCCTCTGCCAGTTCGAAGGCCGGGTTTTTCCCCCTGTCCAAAGTCATCAGTTCTTCATCAATTAGTCCAGGTACATGATAAGGGTCGCCTTTATAAAGTTCAATATTGAACTTCACGAACTTCTTCAGTTCCTTTTTATTTGTTACTTCTTTGATTTCTACACCCATCACACTTGATTTATTTTGAAAGGCAAATTTACGGAATAAATCTCACCTCTCCGCCTTGCAGCCTGTCGTTTTTTATTTTTTAGCAGAAAATTCGCTATTCACCATTCACTGTTCGTTGTTCACCGCCAGCGCCTGTGTCCATTTATTTTTCTGCCGGAAACAGCTATTTTGCACACAAATATAGTACGAAAAGACCCGTTTCTCCAAGAAAAATCCCATATTATTTTTTTTATTTTACAGTCGTTTTTTTGCTCCCGTCCGAAGAAAAATGGCTCCCGTCCGGGAAAAATCCGGACAGGAGCGAAAAAAAACCGGACGGGAACAAATTCGGTTATTGCCTCAGCCTGCTGCTTTCCCGGCAACGGAGAGTGGGGTCAGGGTTAGGGTTAGGGTTGTTAGGGTTGTTTCTATAATATATATATATATATGTTCCTTAGTACGCAGAGGAACATATTATATATATATTATAAGAAAAGCCCTAACAACCCTAACCCTAACCGCCACCGTAATCCGGAGGCTTTTCAGGATACCGGTTGCTCTGTTTTTTCTCTATCTACCTGATCATCAGATACCCTCATTACCTGATACAGACATTTGTTCTTCCTTCTCAGCACAGGAAACCCTTCTTTTCGGAGCAGAATTCCCAGCTTGATATTGCCTCCGGAGCTCATCATAAGGTACGTTTTGAGGCACAACAGGTACATAATCTGTGCTGCCGTGAGCCACTGGCTGTCTGCCTCATCTTACTCATATTGACGGAAATACGTATGGAACAGGTCTTCTTCCGGAGGACGGATGCGGAAGGCTTCGTTGTTCTCTGTAATCTCCTGGATTTCAATCTCATCTAACAGGTGATCGATATGGAGCGCCTCGGAACAGAGGAACCTCCGGGGGCCGGTCAGGTCGGTGAGTATCTTTTAAATCAAAAGAGTACTCAGAATATTTGTTTATATGTCTTGTGATGGTTAACTTTATAGCGCATAAGGAATGGGGGATATCCCAACTGTGTGTGTATATTCAATTAATGAAACGATATTGATTCATAATTTATAATAGCAATCATCATGATACGACTTGTTTCCATTCTGTTTTTGTTGGGGCTGACCACCGTACCGGTGACAGCCGGA
>JAISZA010000211.1 GCA_031269535.1 Tannerellaceae bacterium | reverse complement strand
TCATCTTGCGGGCCAGTTCCGGGCCTTCGGGCGTACTCTGATCGGGTATTTCGTTCCCGATGCTCCACATCACCACCGAAGGATGATTCCGGTCGCGCCGTATCATCATGCGAAGGTCTTCTTCGTACCATTCGGCACAATATAATTGATAGCTATACTCACGCTTGCCGGCCAGCCATTCGTCGAAAGCTTCATCCATGACCAACATCCCCAGCCGGTCGCAGAGATCGAGAAATTCGGGCGCCGGCGGATTGTGTGCCGTTCGGATAGCATTACATCCTCCGGATTTGAGTATCTCTATGCGCCTTTCCCATACCCGTTCAGGTACGGCAGCGCCCACAGCGCCGGCTTCATGGTGCAGATTGACACCTTTCATCTTCACCCGTTCACCGTTCAGGAAGAATCCGCCATCGGTTGTGTAGCGGATCGTACGGAGACCGATGTCACGTCGTTCACAATCGGTTTCCCGATCGTCGATATATAAATAGGAAGCCAGCGTATACAGGTGAGGATGTTCTATCGACCAAAGCATAGGATTATCCACGGCTATCTCCTGACGTACCGTCTCTTTCGCACGAGCTTCCAGGCGGAGGGATGAGTGGGCGGAAGCGATCTCCACCCCTTCCCTGTACAGAACGTTCCGGACGATGACCTCGCCGATGACCTCAGAACGGTCGTTTATCACGGTCGATTCGACGGCCAGCAGCGCACGTCCTTCTCCCGCCTCTTTCGTATACGAAAAGATACCATACGGTTCGAAGTGAACCGGTTCGGTTGCGATCAGCCGTACATGGCGGTAAATGCCCGAACCCGAATACCACCGGGAATTAGGCTGGCGGGAGTTGTCCACCCGGACGGCAACAACGTTCCCCCTGGCTTTGAGGTGTTTCGTCAAGTCGTATGAGAAACTGGCGTAACCGAAAGGACGCTTTCCCAGATAGGTTCCGTTTATCCACACCTCGCTATTCTCGTAAACGCCATCGAACTCGATACGTATTTGCTTTTGCCGGCCGGACAAGGGATGGTCGAACGTCTTCCGGTACCAACCGATACCGGTAGGGAAATAACCTACATTGCCGCCTCCCGGTTCCGACTGCAGGTTCTCTCCTTCGATGCTCCAGTCATGCGGAAGGTTCAAGGTTCTCCAAGACGCATCCTTGTAGCTCGTTCGCCGGGCGTTCGGATAGTCCCCGCGAGTGAATTTCCAGTTGGCGTCGAAGGGTATGATTTCCCGGCTTTCGCTTGCCCGGGCATCTGCGGGCATAGCCCACCAAAGGGCTATGATTGTTATGATTAATCGAAATCTCATAAGCTAAATAGTTCAGAAAAACAGGTTTATAACATAATTGCAGATCAAATAGTTACATAAGGGCTACTTAAGTACGCTTGTATATATCTATTTTGCCGGTAGTCCGGCCTTTTTTGTCGAATAGTCCTCCCCATTGCGGCGAAGTAGCTTCCCAGATGAACGTACCCCAGCCCAATCCATCAGGCAGGTCGCGTACGATCTCGTTCACTTCCCGTGCATGTTCCTGGTATTCTACGACAATCAACGGCTTGCCGTAGCGGGTGGCCAGATCGGTAAGGTTCCGTTTCAGGTCGTCCAACGTGCCATGCCATTGGGGGTAGTAAGACTCCCCGATGATATCGAATTTCACATCGCGGCTGATAATCTTATCCAGGAAGAAGACCGATTCTTCGTTCATCCCGCCACAGGCCAGGTGCACCATGATGAGGATCGTGGGGTCGGCGGCGCGGACTCCCGCAGAAGCGCAGCGCAGCAAAACGCCGAAGGGCATGTAGCTATCGTCTATCTTGCCTTGAGGCCACAGCATCCCATGGTTCACCTCATTGCCGATCTGCACCATATCCGGCCGCACGCCTTCGGCAATAAAGGTCTTGATGGTTTCGTGGGAATAACGATAGAGTTGCCCCTCCAGTCCCGAACCGCTGAGCTGTTTCCAGGCGGCGGGAGTATACTGCTTACCGGGGTCTGCCCAGTTATCGCTATAATGGAAATCGAGCAGGAACTTCATTCCGGCCGCTTTGATACGTTTGGCAAAAGCAAGGGTTTGTTCCAGGCCGCAATAGCCTTCCCGGGAATATCCGTTTTCGGCTGTGGGGTCGACGAAGAGCCTCAGGCGTATCCAATTGAATTTATTCTCTTTCAGAATCTGCAATACATCCTTTTCTGCGCCTTTGTCGGAGAATCGTATGCCACTGTCTTCCTGCCAGGGTACCCAGGAGATGTCAGCCCCGATGATCTGTTCGCCCTTCTCCACGGTACGCTCAAAAGGAGGTTCTTCCTCCGGCCGGTAGTTGGGATCGCTATATTGCGCATAGATCTCATCGTATAGCTGCAATACATCCGGGGCGGCGCGCAGGCGGAAGACCTCTCCTTCCTGTCCGGGTCGCGGCATACGTCCTACGAGGGAACTGTCGGGCGAAGTAAACAGGGTTCGGGTAGGTTCCCAGGCCATCGTCCCATAGCCCAATCCGTTGGGCGTCGAGCGGACAATATCGTTTATCCTCTTTATATTCTCCTTGTTCGCACCGTATTCGCATACGCAGACCGGCTTGTTGTAGCGGGCCGAAAGATCATACAGATTCGCTTTCAGGTCGTCGTAGGTCTCATGCCATTGTTCGTAATAGGATAGGCCGATGATATCAAAAGCTGCCTCTTCCTGTATCATCTTGTCTAAGAACTGGCGGCAGAGTGTATTCTCGCCTCCCAAGGCTAAGTGCACCATCAGTTTGCTATCGGGAAGTACTTCACGCGCGGCGTACTGTCCGGCTTTATAAATACCGAGCATGGCTTTCCAGTCTGCCTCCGTAGCATTGTCGTCTATATATCCTTCGGGCCATACTAAGCCGTGATTGATTTCATTCCCTATCTGTATCGTCTGAGGCGCTACGCCGGCTTCCTTGAGGGCTGTCAGAACGTCCCGGGTATATGTATAGAGCGCATACTCCAAGGCTTCACCGGCCAGACCTTCCCAAGCCGAGGGCTTGTATTGTTTGTCGGGGTCGGCCCAGGTGTCGCTGTAATGGAAATCGAGGGCAAACTTCATCCCGGCGGCTTTGATACGTTTAGCCATGGCAATGGTATGCGCCAGGTCACAGTATCCCTTGCCGGGCGCGTAGCCTTTCTCCGCCTCGGGATTCACAAAGATACGTAGACGGATATGGTCAAAATGGTGTTGGGCAAGCAACAGGCAGACGTCTTGTTCCACGCCCTGCCCGTCTTGAAAGACCACGCCCATCTCCTCGGACTGGGGGACGAAGGATATATCGGCCCCGATGCTGAAGGGAGCTGTCTTGCCGCATGAGGCGACAAGCATCAGACACCCGCTCAAACTTAGAAATAACAGGATTCTCTTCATCAGACTTTATTTTTTGGTAATACTCAGATAGAAATAACTGTCCGTCGGATTGTAGTAGAAGGCAAATTCGAAGGTGCCGGTCTCCCGCATCATCATATTGCCGTCGCCGGCCACGCCGGATTCGGAAGGAGGCAGCAAGCGGACGACAGAGCCTCCGGCTACATCGACATCATCGGCTGACGCCGCACCAAGGGTGTAGCTCCAGTACCATCCGGCAGCATCTTCCGGCGAATAGCACAGGACGCGGAATGAACCGGTAGCCGTGACGTCTATCGTCGCCTTATAGCGCTTAGAGGCCGCATCGTATGGCAGGGCCACGGCCGGCGTAGCCCAAGTGCCGTTAATGCCGGTGAGGCCTACAATGGTGAAGGGGACTAACGTGGCCTTATATTCGTTCAGGTCGGCCGTTACGTAATAGAGGCTGGGGGCCGTTGTCAGGTTGTCGCCACCTCCGAGAGCATCCAGTGTGTTTCCCAACCATTCACCTTTGGCCGTAAGAAACTTAAATACCACAGGCGAACCCGAGGCGTTCATATCTACATAGCCCTTATATAGATTCTCTGTTCCCCAAATGCCGTGAGAATACATGGCCCAGCCATTGTACGAACCGGGAAGATATAATAAGGTAGGGATAGAGGACAGTTCGGCCAACTCGAAGCGTACCGTCACGGGGGCTGATTCTACCACCTCGTAATGGCTGCCGATGGTAGCCGTTACGTACATGGAAACGTCGGAAGCGCCGGTAGGCAAGCCTAAGTAGGAGACACCTGTAAGCTTCGTATACAAAGCTTCATTGCTTACCGTATACGAAGTAAGATTGATATTCTCGAAAAGGCAATAGTCGGATACACTCCCGTAACCGGCATAAATGGCGTACGAAACCTGTGCAGGATAGCCAAAGTCGGCGCCTTTCCAGGAGAACGTAGTAGTCCCCGTGGCATAATTATCTTCCGTGATAACTACCGAACCGGCGGACTGGAACTGAGGGCTTACGATCCGATCGCTTCCGTAAGCCGTTACTTGCTCTAATTTATTACATCCTGCGAACAGAGACACAGCGAACAGGAGCAGTACGGATATATAATGTTTAGCATTCATAATAGGTTCACTTTTAATTAATGTAACCGGGGTTTTGTACAAGGTTGATATTAGATGCCAGTTCGGAGGCCGGGATAGCAAACAGGTTCATGTAGGCTCCAAACCCTTGTCCGTCGTAGGCTTCGCCTTTGTATTTCCACAAGAACGTACCCGAATGGAACTTCCCGTGGCGTATCAGATCGGTTCTGCGATGGGCTTCCCATATCAGTTCGCGCGCCCGTTCGGCCAAAAGCCAGTCGGCGTTGTACGAAGTGATTTCATTCGCGCCGGCACGGCTTCGCAACAGATTCAGATAAGGCAAGGCAGACGCCGTTGCATTTTGGTGCAGGCAGGCCTCGGCGTAGATGAGATATATCTCTCCCAGCCGGATGAGCGGCATATCGATATTGGCAAACGACAAGGTTTGCGCTACGGAGTAATATTCCGCGGCAGTCTGGTTGTGGGGGACATTATTGAACTTGAATAATCCCCATCCCTGAGAGAAAACAGCAATATCAGACATCTCTTCCGAACGTCCCTTGATGAAAAACAGTTCGCCCCGCTTGTCGCTGCTCGCCGTGTACGTACCTGTGACATAATCCGCAGCAGACACGTCAAAATAGTCTCTGGCATATTCGTAAGGCACGCGGATGCCCGACCAATGGTCATTCACGCCTACCATCAGGGCGCCGGCAGGATCGTCGTCTACCTGCGTAGCGCCTATGCAGAGGAAGGTAGTGCCTCCCCAACTCTGAATAGAGGCAGCGTCGTAGGCAATGGCGAACATGATCTCGTTGAGAGCGTCCGGATTCTCGCCGTTATCACCCCGGAACAGGGCGGCATAATCCGTACACAAGGTATAGTTCATCGCAAATATCTTTTCGCAGGTCTCTTTGGCTTCCTGCCACCGCGGCGTACCGCTGTACTCCCCGGCATTGAGATAGACGCGGGCCAGCAGTCCCAGGACAGAACCCTTGTCCGCGCGGGGATAGTTGCTCCGGGGAGCCGGCATAGCGTCGGAAACGCTAAGCTCATTCAGTTCGTTTACGATATAATCGAATACTTCTACCCGACTTACCTGGGGCGGGCTGACGGCGCCGAACTCGGATTCTTCGGTGACAAAAGGTACGTTCCCGAAAATATCCATGGACATCCAGTACAGATAGGCACGGATAAAGCGGGCTTCCGCCCGCATGGAATGGATCTTAGCCTGCAATTCACCGTTCACGCCGCGCTCGGAAAGCTTGGCGTCGGTGGTTTGACGGAGAAACTCGTTCACATACGTGATACCGTGAAGGGTACGGGCGTAGACCGCGTATGTAGCGGCGTTGTCGGCGCTCGACCAACTGTTCTGATTAATGTCTTTCACCCAGGAGTCGTTTTCCCAGGCGCACTTGGCCGCATCCGTACTAAATTCCTGAAGCGCCCAAAAGGCGCGGTTGATCTCGGAAGCGCCATAGTCGTCTACCTGAAGGTCGTATTGGTTCGTAAAACTTGTGTATATCTTCGCCAAGCCGGCTAAGTAATTGACCTCTTCGTTTCCATACGCCATCTCAGACGTATAGTCGGTCTTATTCAACGGCAAGGTGTTCAAATCGTCTAAGCAGGAAGACAGCAGGATGGCTGTACTTATAAGTCCTGCAAGGAATGTGATTCTCATGATCAATCTGTTTAGAAGTTAATATTTAAACGTAACGCATAGATACGCGGACGGGGATAGATGGAACGGTCGATGCCGGTGCTACTGGCCGAATAGGCATAGCGATAGTTGCTCGAACTGCCGGCCCCCATGGCTTCGGGGTCTATTCCGCTATACGGGGTAATGACAAATACATTCTGTACGCTGGCGGCAATACGGAAACTCAGGTTCCGGTACTGCGGGAAGCGGAAGGTGTAACCCACATTGACATCGTCCAGACGGAAGAACGAAGCATTCTCCAGCCAGTAGTCCGAATAGTTCTGTGCATCCGAATTTGTATCCGTCCAGCCGGTCTTCAGCACCGTGCGTGCGTAGTTGTCTACCATATTGTAGCCTAACGTAATGGCCGAAGTAGAATGGGCGTTGTATATATCATTGAACATCCAGTTGCCTACCGAGCCGTGTGCATTGAAGCCGAAGTCCCAATTCCGGTAGTTTACCTTAAGGTTTATTCCGTAGTAGAAATCGGGGTCGGGATGCTTGTCTACCATATAGCGGTCTCCGGAAGTAATAAGCCCATCGCCGGTACGGTCTACCAGTGCATTCTGAATGGGCTTCCCATTGGCGTCGTATACCTGTTGATAGCAATAGAAAGCATACGGTGAATAGCCTACTTTGTGCAACTGCAGGAAGCCTCCGGTACCGGCCAGGATAGTACCTACCTGCACGCCGTAATTCTCGTCACCGCTGAACGTCAGCTTGGTAAACTTCGTTTTCTGAAAGGTTCCGGTAAAGCCCAGCGTGACGCTCAAATCTTTTGTGCTGACCGGAATCAGGTTCAGGGCGACTTCCAAACCCTTGTTCTCAATGCTGCCCACATTGGTAAGTAACGTATTGGAGAAGTTAGAACCCAAAGGAATGGATACGGAGTTGAGTAAGTCTTTCGTTTTGCGAAGAAAGAAATCGACCGAACCATGGATGCGGTTGTTAAACAGGCCATAGTCGATGGCAACGTTGTAGGTCTCCGTTTCCTCCCACTTAATACCCGGATCGTAAGCCTGGGGAGTGAGTAGATAGGAAAGGCCGGAGGCGCCCATATAATACATGTACTGTGTGCCGGTAGACATGCTGTAACGTGCAATGTAGGGATAATAGTTGTTTTCTCCGATGTCTTGCTGACCGGTGATACCCCACCCCAAGCGGAGCTTGAGTGTGGAAACAGCGGGAAGAGAACGGAGAAAGTCTTCTTCCGCCACGTTCCAGGCCAAAGCGGCAGAGGGGAACAATCCCCAGCGTGTCTCCGGTGAAAAACGGGAAGAAGCATCGTCTCGCAAGGTAAACGTAAACAGATACCGGCTCTTGTAGGAATAGTTCAGACGTGTAAAGAACGATATCAGGTAGTTCTCCTTATCATCCGTGACTTCATTGCCGAACAGTGTGTCTTTCGGATACGTATCATAATCGGCATTGTAACGTTGTGCGGTAAGAGAATGACTGTATTTGTGCTGCCAGGAATACCCACCTATCCAATCGACAGCATGTCCACTGAAGTCATGGTTGTAGTTGGCATAAAACTCCAGCATCCGGTTGTAGCTCTTCCATTCCACATCCCTGTATGTCCCTATGCCCGGAGCCGCCGTATCTAAGTAAGTGTCGAAAGAGCCGGGATTGGAACCACGCTGGTTGGTGCCCCAGGTTTCGTCTGTCGAAAGATTCAGATTAAAGCGGAGATCTTCCAGTCCGTGCACTTTATAATCTATCGTGGCATTGCCGATGAAGCCGTAATTAGCCCCTTTGTTATGCCAGTCGTAAATCGTGGCCAGCGGATTGCCGGTAGCCTGTATGTTTGCCAGATAATCTTTTCCCCGCCCGGATCCCCAGTTCCAATAGCCGTTTGTGGTGCTATAGTCGATGGAGCCGTCGGTATTATAGAAGTGAGGCGGCTGGGTAGGGTTAAAGTAAGCTGCCGCTTCCAATGCGTTCGAGTTACGGCCGGTTCCAATACTGCCTCTGGCATTGACGGCAATCTTCAAATGGTCTTTCAGGAGGGAAGGCGAAACGTTCAATCCCACCGTGGAACGCTTATACCACGAAGCCTGCATCGTCCCTTCATCCTGCGTATACCCTACCGACAAGCGATAAGGTATCGTCCGGATAATGTTGCCGGAAGCGCTCAGGCTATGGTCGTGCATAAAACCGGTTCGGAAGATAAGACTTTGCCAATCGGTATCATAATCGCCCAGCAGGGGGGATACCCGATCGCCGTAGATGTCCGTAATGAATTCACGGTATTCGCCGGCGTCCATGACGTCGATGCGCTGCGTATTCTGCTTCACGCTGAGAGCGCCGTGATAACTCAGACTGAACTTCTTCCCATCCGGGCTTCCTTTCTTTGTTGTAATGATAATTACGCCCCCCGAAGCTCTCGAACCATAAATAGCTGCTGCCGATGCATCCTTGAGAACGGTAAACGACTCAATATCGTTCGGATTGATCGAAGAGAAGTCATTCTGCGTGAGCGGAACGCCATCTAATACAATCAGAGGGTCGTTGGAGGCATTCAGCGAAGACGAACCCCGGATACGGAAGGTAGCGCTGGTACCTGGCTCACCACCTCCGGGGATGACCTGTAGGCCTGTCACCTTCCCCTGCAACAACTCGTAGGCAGAGACAACCGATCCCCGATTCATCTCTTCCGCCTTAATAGCGATGACGGAACCGGTCAGGTCGTTCTTTTTCACCGAACCATAACCGATTACCACTACATCTTCCAATAACAACAGATCTTCTTCCAGGGTAATACCCTGACGAAACTGATTGGATTGAGCGGGAAGCTCTACCGTGCGGTAGCCGATATAGCTTATCCGGACAAGCGCACCCGCACGGGAAACCGTTAAAACGAATTTCCCGTCTACGTCTGTCATCGTACCATTTGCCGTACCCATTTCGAGCACCGTAGCGCCCACAATCGGGCCATCGGTTGCCCTAACGACACTCTGAAGCCGGTATTCCTGTGCCGCCATCCGGGGCACGACCAGCATAAACAGAAGGATTCCCATACATAAGACTTGATTTTTCATAGGCAATTAATTATTTAAAAGTAATAGAATAAGTATAGTCTGACAAAGCTAAATTACTTTTATCTACTTCTTTTGCCCGGATTAGACAAAACAGAAAAGGAAATAGACAACTTCCTGTATTGGCACCCCAAGCTAAGCTACATTGGCACCCCAAGTAAGCTACATTGGCATCCTAAGCTAAGCTACTATGGTACCCCATACTAAGCTACTATGGTACCCCATACTAAGCTACTATGGGGTTGCATACTAAGCTACTATGGGGTTGCATACTAAGCTACTATGGGGTCGCATACTAAGCTACTATGGGGTTGCATACTAAGCTACTATGGTACCCTAAAGTAAGCTACTTTAGAAAACCAAAGCGGGTATTACCACCTCTGGTAACACCCGCTCCTTAACTAACTATTAACTATTCAAGCATTCGGATCAATGTAGATACCGCCGCCGCCGCCGCCGCCGTCGCCGCCCGGTGTCTCCGGCAGCGTGCCGATGCTGCTTTTCCCGACGGTGATCGTTGTTTCCACGCTGTGCGGCTCCTTCCGCAAGAAGTTACTCGCACCGGTATACTGCGTGGTTACCTTCAGTGTGTAGTCACCATCCGCCAGGTTGTCGGGGAGCAGAAGGATGATCTTCGCCGGCTCGTTCACCGCGATCATCTCATTAGGAATCTGTACGGAACTACCGGTTGACTGGTTGGTTAGCGTGATGCCTACCGAGGGATCCGTTCCTGCTATCTTCAGCATACGCCCGTGCAGGATATAGTTACGCCCGGAGGTAGCCATGCCGTTCGTGGCACGGGTTACAGCATCCTCGCCGTTGTAAATATAGATGGCATCCGGCTTCTCGCCCAGGATTTCAAGGCGTGTGCCCGCAATGGCTTCGCGAGCTTCCTGACCCTGAATAATGTCGATGCTGATGTAGTTCTTCTCCGGATCCCACTTTCCGTTTTCAACAATGCCGTGGGCGCGAAGCGTAATACGGAACA
>JAISZA010000183.1 GCA_031269535.1 Tannerellaceae bacterium | reverse complement strand
GAACAAAAATGAAGTATCTTGAAGCTGTTTTATCTTTTCTGCTCTCGCTTGCAGGCCTACTTTTCAAAAGCCCGCAGAAGGGGAAAGGACGCCCCTGCGACTGCCGTCCTGCTGCTCCTCCTCCTGGCGGTTCTGAGCCTGCTGATGCGGGAGACGGAGGTGACGCTGGCCTCAATCGGAGCGCTGCTGACGCTCCTGGCGCCCCCTCCTCCGCGCCGGACGCCCTGAACGCTCCCCTCCTGCTGGGCTACTGCCTGCTCCTGAGCGCCGCCCTCTCGCGACTGCTGCGCTGAACGCCCCCTCCCTGCGAAGGCAGGAAGCAATCCGGAACGGGCCTGTCGTCATTGCGAGGCACGAAGCAATCCAGGGGTCGTCCTTGCGAGGCACGGTCTGGATTGCTTCACCCTACGGGTTCGCAATGACGGGGCACGCTCTGGATTGCTTCGTACCTCGCAATGACGGGGCGACAACCCTGGATTGCTTCGTGCCTCGCAAGGACGGGGCGACAACTCTGGATTGCTTCGTACCTCGCAAGGACGGGGAATGCACCCGTCTTATCCGGTATATTTTTTTATCACCAATGCGCTGTTGGTACCCCCGAAACCAAACGAATTGGATAAGACCAGGCGGAGGTCTTTCTCGACGGTCTGAGTGGCTATATTCAGTTTGCAGGAATAGGCATCCGGCTCTTCCAGATTAATATTAGGCGCCACAAAAGAGTTTCTCATCATCAAAACGGAATAGACAATTTCGCTGGCGCCCGCCATCCAGCATTCGTGTCCCGTCATCGATTTGGTTGAACTGACTAAGGGGCGGCAGTCGCCGAAAAGGCGGTCGAGGGCGATGGCTTCGAACATATCTCCCTGAGGAGTGGAGGTTGCATGTGCATTCACGTAATCGATCCCGGAAGCGGGCACGCCGGCGTCGCTGAGTGCGCGTTCCATGGCCAGGATAGAGCCTTCGTCGCTGGGTTGCGAGATATGTTTTCCGTTCGACGAGAATCCGTAGCCTGCCACCTCGGCGTAGATGGTGGCTCCCCGTTTCAGCGCGTGTTCGTATTCTTCCAGGATCAGGCTGGCTCCGCCTCCGCTTGGGATCAGGCCGTCTCTTCCGGCGTCGAAGGGGCGCGAAGCCTTGGCCGGCTCGTCTGTTCGTACCGAGAAGGCGCTCAGCGCATCGAAACTGCCCATGGAATAAAAATTCGTCTCCTGCGCCCCTCCGCAGAGGACGAGATCCTGCAACCCCTGTTTGATGAACAGATAACCCAATCCCAGGGCGTGCGACCCACTGGCGCAGGCGGCGCTGATAGTCATATTGACTCCTCTGAGGCGGAATATGGTAGATAAGTTCATGCTGACGGTCGAATTCATCGACTGGAAGATAGCTCCCGAACCGAGCAGGGTGGTGTCTCTCTTCTCGACGACCGTATTATTGGCCTCGATAACGGCTTTGGCAGAAGAATCATTGCCATAGAAAATACCCATTTCGTTGGCTTCGAGGTAATCCGTGTCGATACCTGCCGTGCGCATAGCTTCGAGCGTTGCCACATACGCATATTCGCCTTCTTCCGCGAGTCCTATCCTCAGCCTCCTCTCCAACAGTCCTTTCAGCGGCGGGCGTTCCAGGATACCCGTCAGGGGCGAACGATAGCCATACTGCGTCCGCACGGCTTCGATGCCAATCCCCGACTTCCCTTCATACAGGGCCTTTCTTACTTCTTCCAGATTTTTCCCGATGCAGGAATAAATTCCCATTCCGGTTATTACGACTCTTCTGTTCATGGGTGATTGATTTATGTGTAAAGCCCTCCGTTGATTGCGATCACTTCGCCTGTGATATAAGCAGCCTTGTCGGAAGCCAGAAAGCCGACCAGTTCGGCCACCTCTTCGGGTTTGCCGAAGCGTCCGGAAGGGATCATCGCTTTGAGTGTTTTCTCATCCAGGTCTTTGGTCATATCGGTTTCTATGAATCCCGGGGCGACGACGTTGACGGTTACTTTCCGGGGGGCCACCTCCTGGGCCAGCGCTTTGGAGGCGCCAATCAGGGCCGCTTTGGCCGCCGAATAATTGGTTTGCCCCGGCAGTCCCCGGATACCCGACAGAGAGGATATCGTGATGATCCGCCCCCAGCGGTTGGTCAGCATATCTTTGAGCAAACGCCGTGTGACGTAAAAGAATCCGTTCAGAGCCGTATCCATCACCTGGTGCCATTGATAATTCTGCATAAAGATCATCATATTATCCAGTCTGAGCCCTGCATTGTTCACTAAAACGGCTACCGAATCTTCGGGATGCGCTTCCAGCCATCCACTGAGTATATCATCTGTTTCTTTCCCGTTGGCTACATCGAAGGGCAGCAACTCGGCGGTTCCTCCTTTTTCTTCTATCAGCGACCGGGTACGCCCGGCTTCCGCCTCATTCGAATGATAATTGATCAATACAGGGTATCCCATTCCGGCCAGCTGAATACAGATGCTCCGTCCGATGCCGCGCGACCCTCCGGTGACTAATGCGTATTTCATATCCTTACAGATTTGATTTCATTAAATATTCTTTTATGTTCTCTATCTCTTTATGCCGGGGCCGGTCTTCGGTGAACGGGGGGAAGATGGCGCGCACCTCCCGGTAAACCTCCCGGGTTTTGTGCGATAGCTTCTCCTGTATTTTCAGATAATCGACGGCCTGCGCCAGGGCCATGAAGTGAATGGCCATCACCTGGTAGGCGTTCTCTATAACGGTTCGGGTCAGCAGCGCAGCATTCGTGCCCATGCTTACGATATCCTGGTTGTCGTTATTGCAGGGAATGCTGTGGATAGACATGGGGTTCGACAAGGTTTGATTTTCCGCCGTCGTAGAGGTAGCCGTAAACTGAGCCGCCTGCAGCCCATAGTTTAATCCCAGAACGCCCAGATTGAGGAAGGGAGGCAGGATGCCGTTGATGCGGTCGTGACAGAGATAATTCAACTGGCGCTCTGTCAGCATGGTCAGTTTCGTTATGCCTATCTTGAGTTTATCCATCCCGAAGGCCACATAGTCGCCGTGAAAATTACCTCCATGATAGACGTTCCGGCTTTCCGGGTCAACGATGGGATTATCACAGGCTGAGTTCACCTCATTTACCAGCATTTCTGCGGTATATCGTATTTCGTCGGAGACAGGTCCTAAAATCTGAGGGACGCAACGCAGCGAGTAGTAGGCTTGTATTTTCCGGGCAAACACTTTTTCGTCGGCGTTTACGTTTGTATAAAGTTTATTTTCGCGTTTCTGCAGGCAGGAGCTGCCTTGGGCAAAGGCGCGCATCCATGCGGCAATCTGGTGTTGTCCCTCGTGTCGCCGGGTACGGTTCAGTTCGTCTGCCATTAAGTCGTCGTACGAAGAGGCTATTTCGTTCATCCAGACAGAGGCCAGGGTAGCCCATTTCAGCAAGCGTCCGGCGTACAAGACATTGATGATCCCTATCCCCGTCATCACGGATGTGCCGTTGGTGACCGACAATCCCTCGCGGATATAAATGCGGAAAGGAGTCAGTCCGTTTTCGCGTAACACCTCTCCGGCAGGCCGCCATTCTCCATGATAATGCACCTCGCCTTCCCCGATAAGCGCCAGCGCCAGATGCGCCAGTTGTACCAGATCACCGCTTGCCCCCACGCCCCCATGCTCCGGTATCAGGGGATAAATCCCACGGTTGATAAACTCCACCAGCAGTTCCACCAATTCAATATGGACACCAGAGCGAGCCTGCAGAAAAGTGCCGAGACGGGCCACCATCGCCGCACGCACATAGAGGTCGGGCAAAGGTTTCCCCGCTCCGGTCGCATGGCTACGGATGATGTTGTATTGTAGTTGCACCAGCGATTTATCGTCGATCCGGTATTGCGCCATGGGGCCAAAGCCGGTATTGATACCGTATATGATTTTGTCGGAAGAAAATTCTTTTAAAAAATCAAAGCATTCGACAATGCTTCGTTTCGCCGGGGCCGATAGTTCCAGACGCTCTCCTCCGAGTATGGTTTGTTCTAAAAAATCAAGCCCAAACGCTGTTTCAATTACATTCATTCTTATTTTATCTTATTGTATAATTATTTTGCCACGCAAAACTACATAATTTGTTTGTTTCCATACAAGCGTTTACAAAAAAAATAACCACGGAACATACCCCGGAATCCAGGGCGTTGCCCTGGGCTGGGATATACCGGGCTTTCAGCCCGGAAAAACTTCCGGATTTTCCCTACAGATAAAACAAGGCATACCCCCGTCCGCCTCCTCCTGACATTGTTTTTTTCTGTTTTCATCTCAGTATTTTAAACCGCGCGAAGTATAACGCTTACTTCCCTTACTTCCGAAAGCCTCCCTTTTTTCAGGGGTGCAATTCAAATTGCCGCATCGTCATTACGGGCCGTCATTGCGAACCGGGAGGGTGAAGCAATCCAGACCGGGCACACCCTGGATTGCTTCGTACCTCGCAATGACGACGGAAATCCATTGAATCTGCGACAATTTGAATTGCACCCTTTTTTCAGCGCTTAATTCAATATTAATGATATTTTATGTATTTATCCGGATATTATTAATCCGGATATTAATGTGTCTGTCCTTATTTTGCTTCCACTTTTTATTAATAAACAGTAATACTTTTATCAATACATTCTTTATGAAAATCAATTAGAAAAACATGAAAAAGAAACAATTTCTTCAAAAAGCCTGTATGCTTACGCTCTTACTGATAACAAGCTCCGCACTACAGGTTTTCGCAAAGCCTCCGGTTTCAGATGTTCCCCGTCAGCATGAGGCAATGCAAGTGAACAGAATCTCCGGAAAGATAACGGATACCTCAGGCGAAGGTATTCCCGGGGTCAGTATCCTTATAAAAGGGACAACCAATGGAACAACCACCGACCTCGACGGGAATTATACCCTGAATAATGTACCGGGAGATGCGACCTTGGTCTTTTCTTTCATCGGTATGGTGACTCAAGAAATCAGTGCAGCCGGCAAACAGACCATCAATATCGTGATGGAAGAAGATGCCATCGGCCTGAATGAAGTCGTCGCCATCGGGTATGGAGTACAAAAGAAATCGGATGTCACCGGCGCTGTCAGCACGGTAAAAGCCGACGAGCTGGTGAAGCGCCCGATTACCCGGATCGAACAGGCCCTGCAGGGAACAACGCCCGGCGTGCAGGTAGTAAGCGAAAGCGGGCAACCGGGTAAGGGATTGAAAGTGAAGATCAGAGGCGCCAGTTCGATTACCGGAGGCACAGACCCTTTGTATGTAGTGGATGGTAATATCGGGGGAGGTATTGATGCGCTGAATCCCAATGATATTGCGTCGATTGAAATCCTGAAAGATGCTTCGGCTACGGCTATTTACGGATCGAGAGGTACCAATGGAGTGGTGCTGATTACTACCAAATCCGGCGAATTAGGCAAACCGCGAATCAGTTTCAATGCCTGGGTCGCCAATGCCAATGTGCCCAAGCGGATAGAATTGATGACAGCCGCCGAATTTGCGGAGACTATCAACCAGTATTATTCGCCCAACCACGACGCTTTCTCAGCCGCTCAGATCGAAGAATTGAGACGTACCGGCGGTACCAACTGGGCAGACGAATTAGAACAAAGCCCCTGGATACAGAATTACGATCTGAACCTATCGGGTGGGAACGAAACGTTCCGGTACAGGCTTTCGTACAACCGGTTGGATCAACCGGGACTCATCAGGAATCAGTGGTATAAGAAAGATAACCTGAGAGCCAACTTCGACATAAAGGTCAACAGTCGTTTAGACCTGAAGTTTAACTTCTCATACATCGAGCCCAAGAGCCAGAATATTGAATATGGAGGCGACATCTACGATCCGTTCTCCTCGGCTAATATCTTCGACCCGACCATGGCGGTATATGATGAAAACGGAGATTATACGGTCAGTTCACAATGGGGTTCAAACGGTATCAATCCGGTAGGCGAAATCAATGACTCTCAGGATCGTAAAAGCTACAAAACAACAGTAGGCACCGGAGTCTTGACTTACAAAATCATCAATGGCCTGACGCTTACTTCGAATAATACGTATTCCAGCGGATCAGAGTTCAGCCAGCTCTGGAAAGGCCCGCATACCATGGACGGAGCAGGATACGCTACCCGGGCCGAAATATACTCTAAAACATGGTACTCCTTCCAGAGCAGTAACTTCCTGACATACGATAAAGTATTTGGCGATCATCATCTGACGGCTACTTTACTGTATGAACGCAGCCAATACGAGCAACTGGATCAAAGAGGCCTGGCCCGGCAATTATCGACAGCTTCTTTAACCTTTTACAACCTGCGTTTGGGTAGTGCACAGGAGACGTCTTCCGGATATTCAAAAGATGCCATGCAATCGTATATGGCCAGAATTAACTATTCGTACAAAGACCGTTACCTGCTGACATTAAGTATGCGGCGCGACGGCTCTTCCAAGCTGACCGAGAAATACGACAATTTCCCCTCGGCAGCGCTTGCCTGGAACATTCACAGGGAGAGTTTCCTGGAAGACCATGAGGTGATCAGCGGATTGAAATTCCGCGCCAGCTATGGAGAAACCGGGAACCAATCCATCGGCGCCTATTCTTCTATCCCAAGAATTAATACAACGGGCGACAATACCGGTTTCTACTTTTTCGATGGCAAAAGTTCCATCACCGTAACTCCACTGGGCATGCCTGCTCCTAAATCATTGGTCTGGGAACATGCCAAACAAACCGACCTGGGCTTGGATGTTGTATTATACAATGGAAGACTGACCTTTACGGCAGATGTCTATAATAAAGATGTAGTCGATCTGCTGTTTGATTATCAGGCGCCGAGTTATATGGGAGGAGGCAGTTACAAAAGAAATATGGGTCAGTTAAACAACAAAGGCCTGGAGTTGTCGCTGGGAGGACTGCCTGTTGTCAACAAAGACTTCTCCTGGAATTCATTCTTTACCATCTCTTTCAACCGCAATAAAGTAATTGATTTGATGGGTGAAGACAATGTCCCGTTCAGTGGAAACGGTACCTTCGGCGCCGGTGCCTCGCGCTTAATGGTAGGACATCCGTTGGCCGACTTCTGGGGATATAAATTCTTAGGTACCTGGAAAACCAACGAAGCAGCAGAGGCAGCCAAATATGGAGCCATCCCGGGTGACGCCAGATATGAGGACTTAGATGGGAACAACTCCATTACGCCCGACGATAAGATGGTGATTGGTAATGGTACGCCCGACTTTTCGTTTGGTTTCATCAACGACCTCCGGTATAAAGACTTTTCATTAAGTGTCATGTTTCAGGGAATGATAGGAAATGATATTTATTCCGAGACGTTGGCTACGACCTGGGGAGGCCATGGGATGTCAAGAAATGCAACGATAAAAGAAGCGTTGAATGTCTGGAGCCCTCAGAACGAAATTGATGTCCCGGTCATCGGGCGGGAGTCAAGATTCGACAGCAGCCGGTTTGTTTACGATGGCAGTTTTGTTAAGCTGAAGAATGTTTCGCTGAACTACAGCATACCGAAGGCTCTCATAAGCAAACTCTATGTGTCGAACCTGGAAGTTTATATAAGCGGACAGAACTTATTGACATTGACCAGTTATCCCGCTTACGACCCCGAAACCACCAGCGCCAACAGCGCGGCTACGCAAGGTTTGGAAATGGGAGTGATCCCTAACCCGAGAACTTATACCTTTGGGTTACGTATCGGTTTCTGAATAAGTTGTCTAACGAATTAACGCATTAAATAAAATTATTATGAAACTAAGATATTTATTATTTACTCTTTTGACCCTTTCTGTGTGGTTGACGGGATGTCAGGATCTGACGGAAAATCCCAAGGCCGATTTAACACCGGAGACGTATTACAAAACACCACAGGAGTTGGAAGGCACCATCGCAGCTATGTATCGTGTACTTTGCCCGGATGATGCATGGGGATATATCGCTGGTTTTGCATCCTATTTCGGTTCAGACGATTTAGCGACTCATCCGGCATCCAATAAAATAGATTTTCGTGATTTCGACCGCCTCCAGGGCGATGCCGGCAATGGAAGCATGGGCAACAACCAGTGGAGAGGAACTTGGAAGGCCATCTACCAGGCCAACGCTGTGCTGAGTGTGGTCGATGGAGTGAAATTCCCTTCCGAAGCGGATAAAAACGGCGCAGCCGGACAAGCCTATTTTATGAGAGCCTTGAGTTATTTCTATCTGGTAAGAACCTTTGGCGAATTGCCTGTTGTTACAGAGAGTGTGGATGTGGATGAACGGCCTGGCCGCCAACCTGTGGCAGAGGTCTATTCGTTGATCCTTGACGATCTGGATAAAGCCGAACGTTTATTGCCCGAATCATGGCCGGGACAACCGGGCAAGGCTAATAAATATGCAGCCAAGGCTTTGTTGTCGGACGTATATCTGACAATGACCGGATGGCCGCTGAATCAAACTAACTACTATGCGCAGGCTGCCGAAAAAGCCAATGATGTTATCCAATCCGGCAAATACCAACTCGTACCCGATTACGGCGATGTATTCCGGACGAACAATAATTCTGAAGCCATCTTTGCCCTGCAATATAATACAGCGGGAGGACTGGCACGCAGAAGCACCGGACAGTTCTGTCTGCCGCAGGACGAAACATCCTTAGCCGGCGAAGAAGGCTGGCATGATTTCTGCACGGAAATTACTTTCTTCCGGAAAGCCCCTAAGTGCAAACGCACCGATGAAACATTCCTCACGACACTGAAGATAAGGAAAACGGGCACGGACGAATTTGAGAAGGTCGCTTGGGATGATTTTGAGAAAACATCTACGCAACATCCTTACTTCAAGAAGTTCCGCTATGGAGTAGCCGCACCCGGCTCGACCGCAGGCGATGGCCTGAATGAAACGGAAGACCAGATCATCAAAATGGCGCCGAGTACGGATAAGACACTGGATATTATCCGTTATCCGGCCATGCTTCTCAACTATGCCGAAGCGTCGGCGATGGCGGGAGGAGGCCCCACGGCCGCTGCTTACGACGCTATCAACCAGGTAAGGACGCGCGCCGGATTACCCGACCTGACGCCCGGACTGAGCCAGACAGCCTTCCGCGATTCCGTCGTATTTGAAAGAGCGTACGAATTTGCCGGTGAGATGGGTATCCGCTGGTTCGATATTGTCAGGCTCCAACTGCTCCCGCAGATTATTGCCGAAAGAGTGAAAGGCGCCTGGCAGAAAGACCAGTACTGGGAGAATGAGCTGAATCCCACCAATACCTCCGCCACTAACTTATCGACCAGGTATATCGCACCGATTCCACAAAGCGAAATGGAGCGAAATCCCGCCTGGGAGCAAAACCCCGGGTATTAGTCTTCAGATGAGACAGAGAAAGAAACAATATCGTATGATAAGCAGAGAAATGCTGTTTAAACTAACAGCTTTCTCTCTGCCTTTCTTTGTCATTGTTTTAGCAGAGCTTTTATTACCGCTTTTTCATTATGGCCATCATACGGATTTATTCATTGAATATCCGCAAAACCCTGACTATTTTGTTCTGAATCCTCACGCATCCAAACGCTATTTTACCGATATACACTTTGCGCCGAGCGGAAATAAGGAATTGTTCAGGAAAAAGAAAGGGGCCAACACCCTGCGCTTTTTCGTCCTGGGTGAATCGACAACCATTGGTTATCCTTATTTTCACAACGGTTCTTTCCATCGTTGGCTCCTGTACCGGTTGATGCATACGTATCCCGATAAAGACTTCGAGATGATCAACCTCTCGCTTACGGCTGTTAACTCGTATGCTGTCAAAGGCTTCGCCGAAGGACTTGCCAGATACGAGCCGGATGCCGTACTGATATACACAGGGCATAATGAGTATTACGGTGGCTTGGGTGTAGCTTCTGCCCAGACGATAGGAGCGAATCCTGCGGTAGTCAATGCCGTGGCGTGGATGCGGCGGTTCAGAATCGTACAATTACTGATGAACGGCTACCAATCCCTGAAAAAGAAACCGGAAGAGACACAGCTCACCCGGATGGAGTTAATGGCAGGCAATCAACATATCTACTATCAGTCTGCCTTGTTCAGGAAAGGACTCCGGCAATTTGAATACAATATGAACGCCGCACTCAGGATATTACAGAAGAAACATATTCCAATATTCTTTAGCAATGTAGTCTCTAATCTGAAAGATTTGCCTCCTTTCGTCAGTGATGAACAGGATAGCAGCAATGCTATGTATCACTACCGGAAGGGGCAATCTTTCTATCGGGAAGGAAACTACCCGGCCGCTGCCGGGAGCTTTGTCAAGGCGAAGGACGCAGACCTCCTGCGCTTCAGAGCGCCGGAAGAATTAAATCAGCTCATCGAAGACCTGTGTTCACGCTACCCGACAGTGTATTATGTCGATTCGAAGAAGGCGTTGGAGGAATACGCTCCGCACCGGATACCGGGCGACGAACTGTTTACAGACCATGTACATCCCAATCTGAAAGGTTTCGCCCTGCTGGCAGACGCTTTCTACCGTAAACTGTCGGAAAGCCCGCTCCTGCCTCCCGCCCGGCACGAGATAAGGCCGGAGGAATGGGAGAGAACTATGCCCGTCTCGCCGATCGACTCCATTGCCGGAGAGTTCCGGATCAGGCAGCTGAAAGCACATTGGCCGTTTGATGATAGTTTGTACATGAAACCGCTACCCGAATACAGCATCGAAGAAAAACTGGCAGCGCAATTGTTCAGGAAAGAAGCTGACTGGCTGACGGTACACAATACCTTATATGCTGCTTATGTCAGACTCAATCAATTAGATAAAGCGGCCCGGATAGCGGAAGCCACAGTGCTCGAATATGCCGAAGACCCCGTCTTTTACGAGCAGACAGCCATGCTATACGGGGAGTTGGGAAAGAGAGACCTGGCTGCTTTCTATCTGAAGAGAGCCTTTCGTCTGTCTCCTTCTTTCGATAAAGCCCACTACCTCACGGTTCTTTGTCTGATGGCCGACCAACCGGAAGAATCCCTGCCCTACCTTGAATATGCACTGGCGCATCCCGACGGCAAGCTGGACCTGGCTCCGTTGAAACCTTTGGCAGAACATGCGGTCAGCCTGAAAAAACAATTGATGGAAGACTCTGCACAAGTCGGCCTGTTGTATGATATGGCTGTTACCTACCGTCGGATGAACAACCGCGAGGGCGTAACGAAATACGTCTCCTGCATCCTGCAGATCGACCCCCGACACCGGGATGCCCTGGCATTGAAAACAACCTATCTTACAGAATAGTTTATGAAGGGAACATTCAGAGGAGGAGTTCTTGTATTGTTTTTCGTCCTGTACGCAGTTTATTTATGGGTCGGGATAAATCCTGCCTTGTATCTGATCAAGGGATACCGTGAGTTCTATACCGACCTCTGGTTTTTCAGGCGTTTTACGGATTTCCCGGGCTATCCGGTGGAGTACCTCGCACGCTTATTGACCCACTGCTATGCTTTCCCGTTCGTCGCTTCCATCGGAACGGCCGTACTGGGCGGAGCCATTTATTTGCTTGGGTTTCATACGTTTAAAGGCAGTAGGCATGCCGACTGGATTGTCTTCCTTCCGCTTGCGGTTTTGCTCTACCTGCACACCTTGTATGAGCATCGTATTCTATTCGACCTGCATCTGCTCTCTCTCTTTTTCTTTCTCTGTTTGTTTGTGCGTTTATTGCGGCTTCTTTCCTTCCGGCCTTTCGTGGTGTTCCCCTTCCTTTTGGCCGTTCTTTTTTATCTGAACGGGATTATCGTAGCCGGGGTGTTTGTGGTAAGTGTTTGTCTGATACTGATATTCCGGAAAGGAAAGAGCGTCTGTTGGTTTGTTTATCCCCTGGAATGTGTAGCCGTAGGGTTTGTTTTTCATCTGCTGTTCGACCTTTCCGTTCCTGATCTGCATCAGGAATTTGTTGATATAAGCCGCATCTATCCTTTTCGTTATGGGCCTTTTGTTCTGTATCTGTCGGTTTGCATCTTACCGGTATGCCTGCATGGCTTCGATTCATACGTACCGCAGGAGAACGTCCGGCGGCTTCTTCTTCCGGCTGTGCTAATAATCCTTGCCGGCTGGCGGCTGCTTACGTTTGATGCGGATGAACGGAATGGGCTTGCCGTACAGCATTATGCCATAAACGGGCAATGGGAGAAAGCCCTGGAGTATGCGGCAAAATGCGAATATCCCGACAAGGATGCAGTCCTTCTTACCAATGAAGCGCTCTACCATACAGGCAAGATATACGACAATCTTTTTCTGTATAACCAGAGTATGGGTTCGAAAGGCCTGCTGAGCGCTGAGATATCCAATTATTCCGAAATCGTACCTAACCAGGATATCTTCCTGCACCTGGGCGCGCTCTCGCTTTCCATTATCTGGGGGACGGAAGCCACGAATGTGTACGGAGCCAACCCCTACGTCTTGAAGAATCTGGTGAAAGCCTATCTGGCAGGTGGTTATCCGGCAGAAGCAAAGAAGATACTGAACCTTTTAAGCCATACGCCCTTTCAGCAGGAATGGGTCAGGCGCTACCAGCCCCTGGCCGGCGACACCCTGCTGATCGATCAGGATAAGGAACTCTCTGCCTGCCGGCAAGCCCAGACGCCTGTCGCTGTGGTCTCCCGGCAGAGCGCTATGATGAACCTGTATCTGCTTTCGCAGGAGAACGCGCTCAATAAAATGGCTTACGATTACCTGCTGATAGGCTCGCTGCTGGATAATGAGATCGATAATTTTGCATCCTCTCTGGTGCGGCTGAAAGAATACGGATACACTTCCCTCCCTAAATTGTATCTGGAAGGGCTGATATACCACAGCCTGTATGCCGACCGGGCTCCCATCCGTATCCGCGAGTTTACGTTTGATGAAAGCATCCTCTATCGTTTCGATTCCTTCCGCAAGGATTTGCTCCTCGCACAGCAGAACCCCGGACAAATGCAGGAGTGGCTGGAAAACAAATACCGGGACACCTATTGGTACTATATCCTCTTCCGGAGTCAGCTGGGCGAAGAGGAAAGAAAAGAGGCCTTTTTAAGAATCATCCAATAGACACACACCATGAAGAGAACATACATTTACCTGCTATGCAGCCTTTTATTTTTCATGCTCCCGGGCTGCGACACGAAGAAGGCCGAACAGGCGGTGGAGACGGGAGCATACCCCCGCCTGTTTCCCGATTATACAGACCTGACGGTTCCCTGTAACCTGGCTCCCCTCAATTTCAGAATAGAAGAGGCCGGCCAACGCTTTTACGTGAGAATAGATGCGGAAAAGGGAAGGCCCATTGAGCTTATGCAGACGGCGGCGGATATCCGTATCCCCCTGAAGCAATGGAAAGCCCTCCTCCACGAGAACAAAGGAAGCGATATCAGCATCCACATCTGTGTATATGACGGCGGCTGGCGGCAATTCAAAACCATACGCAATCATATCGCCTCCGAAAAGATCAATCCGTACCTCTACTACCGGGATATTGAGCCTACCAATAGTTTATGGAACCGGATGGCGATGCACCAGCGCCATCTGGAAGATTTTACCGAAGAAAAAATAGCAGACAACTACCGCATCGGGCATAACTGCATGAATTGCCATACGTTCAACAGGAACAACCCGGCAGAAATGCTTTTTCATATCAGAGGAAATCACGGGGGGACTCTTATCTATAAAGATAATAAACTCAGGAAAATCGAATTTCCCCTCCCGGCAGTCGTCTCGGCAGGCGCCTATTGCAACTGGCATCCGGATGGCCGCCTGATCGCCTTTGCAGTAAACAAAATCAAACAGAATTATTATTTATCGGGCTATGCCGGCAAGATGAAGGAAGTGTTCGATATCGAGTCGGATATTGTCCTTTACGATACGGAGACTAATACCGTGCTCGCTTATCCGCAGATAGCTTCCGGAGAGCGTGAGAATCTGCCCTGCTGGTCGGCCGGAGGCAGGCGCTTGTATTTCGTATCGGCGAAGCCTTATGCTCCGGGCCAGACAAACGAAGAACAGCGCTATAGTCTGATGCAGGCCGATTACGACCCGGAGAGCCGCCGGTTAGGCGAACCCGAAGTCGTGCTGGCAAGCGACTCCCTGCAAGGCAGCATCTCCTTCCCCACCGTTTCGCCCGACGGGAAATACATGCTTTTCTGTGTGGCCGACTTTGGTTACTTCCCGGTGAACAATAAATCGGCCGACCTGTATCTGATGAACCTGCAAACCGGGGAATACCATAAACTCCCGGTCAATAGCGACGAGAGTGAGAGCTATATCTCCTGGTCGGACAACAGCCGCTGGTTTGTCTTCAGCAGCCGGCGTTTAGACGGGATGACCAGCAAACCCTATATCTGCTATATCGATTCGGCGGGAGAGGTATCCAAACCTTTTATCATCCCGCAGAAAGACGGTGATTATTACCGGACAGACCACCGCAATTTCTCACGTCCCGAACTGCTGAAAGAGCGCCAATCCCTCTCTTTCGGAGAGATGAAAGCGGTTATTTTCTCCGAACCGCTCACGGCAACCTATGAACAGATACCATATAATAAATAAAAAACAACTATTTAATTCTCAGTGAAACAATGAAAACATCAGGCTTATATTTTTTATCTCTGTTTATGCTGTTTATTTCCTGCCGGGGAGAAAACTTGTATCAGGACGCACAGGCACCAATCGAAAAGCGTGTAGAGGATCTAGTGGGCAGAATGACCCTTGAAGAAAAAATCAAACAGCTTGATATGTACTGGGGGCGCGAACTGGCGGATATGGAAGGGCATGAGGCGATAGCCTACTCGGAAGAGAAAACCGCTCATGCCATCGGGACTACGGGCATGGGTTCCGTGCACGATCTCTATCCGCTCAAGGTGGAAACAGCGAATCAGATTCAACGCTATGCCGTAGAAAGAACCCGCCTGGGTATTCCGGTACTGTTTGTCGAAGAAGGGCTTCACGGATACTGCGGAAAAGGAAGCACGACCTTTCCCATACCCCTTCAGCTGGCAGGCGCTTTCGATACGACGCTTGTCAGAAAGATCGGACAGGTGATTGCAGCCGAGAGTCGTGCGCACGGTATTCATTTCATTCTGGCACCGGTTTTAGACCTTGCCCGCGACGCTCGCTGGGGAAGGGTGGAAGAGACTTACGGCGAAGACCCGTACTTGGTAGCGCTGAACGGGACAGCCATCGTCAGGGGGATGCAGGGCGAAGATCTCTCGCAGCCGAATACCGTCGTTGCCGAACCCAAGCATTTTGCCGTTCACAGCATACCCGAGGCCGGGAGCAATATCGCGAACGTGTTGGTAGGCGAACGCGAAGCGCGTTCGACCTTCCTCCTCCCGTTTGAAAAGGCCGTCCGCGAAGGAGGAGCCAAAGGCATCATGGCCGCTTACCACGATATCGACGGCGTACCCTGCGTCTTCAATGACTGGCTGCTCAAGGATGTGCTCCGAGACGAATGGGGCTTTCAGGGACTGGTACTCTCCGACCTGGGAGCGGTCAAGATGACCATCGAAAGCCATAAAACCGCCCGCGATACCACCGACGCCATGATACAAACCATCCGGGCCGGGCTGAATATGCTCTTCTACGACTTCGGACACGAGGGATTACGGAATGCCATCCTCGAAGCCCTGGAAACAAAGCAACTCAGGGAAAGCGAATTAGACAAAGCCGTACGGGATATCCTCCGTGTGAAGTTCATGCTCGGCCTGTTCGAGAATCCATACATCGACCCGGTCCTGGCTCCCAGGGTATTTCATACGGAAGCAAATCAGGCGCTGGCGCTCGAAGCGGCTCACAAGAGTATTGTCTTGCTCAAGAATGAAGGCTCCCTCCTCCCACTGAAAGAAGGAGCGCGCATCGCCCTGATCGGCGAACTGGCGGAAAGCAGATACCCCGGCGGCTATGCTCATCCGCACAAAGAGGGTATTTCTATCTTAGACGGACTCATGCAACAGAAAGCCCCCTCGCAGAGCCTGCACTACGAAAAAGGATATTCGTTTGACCGGAAAACAACAGCCGGACTGAAGGAACGGGCCATCTCCCTGGCTAAGCAATCGGATATCGCCATCGTCGTAGTGGGAGAGAACGTAAAAGTCGTGGGCGAAGGAAAAGACCGGGCAGATATTAACTTAGACGAGGTACAGTCCGACATACTGAATGCCATCTACGAAACAGGCAAGCCCACCGTCGCCGTGCTCTTTAACGGACGCCCGCTCACCATCAACCGGATGGCAGCACATATTCCTGCCATCCTGGAGACCTGGTTCTCCGGTGAAAAGGGAGGAACGGCCATTGCCGATATCCTGCTGGGAAAGGTAAACCCTTCGGGGAAGTTATCAGTCTCCATCCCGCGCTCTGTCGGACAGATACCTTTCTATTACTATCACAAACCCTCGTCGAGACACAATTATGTGGACGAGAAAAACACACCGCTCTATGCCTTTGGTCATGGGCTTAGCTATACTTCTTTCGGCTATGAAGACCTGCAGATTGTACCCGGCATAATAACGCCCGGAGGCAAAGCCGAAGTCAGAGTGAGAATACGGAATACCGGCGAGCGCGAAGGAACGGAAATCGTTCAGCTATACGTGCGCGATGAAATAAGCTCGGTCACTCAGCCTGTGAAAGCCCTGAAAGGCTTCCAGCGTGTGAGCCTGCAACCCGGTGAAAGCAAAGAGGTAAGTTTCGGGCTGGACGAAGAAGCCTTCTGGCTCTGGAACCGCGAGATGCAACGCGTCGTCGAACCGGGCAGCTTCCGTATCCTGGTGGGAAGCGCTTCCGACGACATCCGCTGCGAAGGAACGCTCCGGATCGACGAATAAAAACAAAGGCGTTGTCAGGGAATAAACGTTACCAGGTTTACTCACTTTTTAAATTACATATATATGAAAGTTAAACTTTTTTTATTGATTGCAGGAGTCTGTTGTGCCTGTACCCTTTTCGCTCAGGCTGGTAAGAAACATTCGAAGGAAACGTTGTATCCTTCGTACAAGGGATTGCTTATGGCCGGTTATCAAGGCTGGTTTGATGTGCCGGATAAAGGAGTCATCTATCCGGATGAAGCGAAAATTCATATCGACATGTGGCCCGACGTCAGTGAATATGAGAAGACATATCCGACGGGGCTGAAACATGCCGACGGCTCTGTCGCCCGTTTCTTCAATTCAAGCGACCAGAGCGCGGTGGATCTGCATTTCAAGTGGATGAAGGAGTATGGCGTCGATGGCGTCTTTGTGCAACGCTTCTTCAACTCTGCCCGTCCGGGAAATCATAAGCGTAACCTCGTCTTGCAACATGCCATCGAAGCCTCCTCGAAGTACCGGCGCGCCTATGCCGTCATGTACGACCTATCGGGCCTGAAAGCTTCCGGCGAAGATTGCTCGCGCCTGATAGAAGACTGGAAATACTTGGTCGATTCCATGAAAGTGACCAATCAGCAGGGCGCTCATACCTACCTTTTCTACGACGGCAAGCCGCTGGTGACGATCTGGGGGCTGGGATTCCCCGACCGTCCGTATAACATACGGAATATCGGGATCGAGCGTTTCATCGACTTCCTGCAGAACGACCCCGAATACGGCGGATGCAGCGTCATGCTCGGCGTCCCTACCTTCTGGCGGGATTTGAATGCCGATTGCCTGCCCGACCCTTATCTGCATGAGGTCATCCGCAAGGCCGACCTCCTGATGCCCTGGATGGTACAACGTTTCACCCCCTTGATCCATCACGATATGGACCGTTACCGCGACATCATTATTGCCGACAAAAAATGGTGCAAAGCAAACGGCATAGGATACGTACCCTGCGCAACCCCCGGCTTCAGCTGGCATAACCTGAGCCGTGATTCGAGAAATGAAGATGAGAAACCCATAGGCTCCATCCCCCGCCAGGGCGGACGTTTCTACTGGCAGCAGCTCTACACGGCAATAAATGCAGGAGCTGAAATGATTTATATCGCTATGTTCGACGAGGTCAACGAAGGCACAGCTATTTTCAAAGTAACCGATAATCCCCCTGTCGGCAAGACGGCGAAGTTTGTGGGCATGGACGGGCAACCTTCCGATTTATACCTCTTCCTGACCGGCGAAGCCTCGAAGATGTTACGCGGAGAAAAACCGCTGAGCCTGGAGATGCCGAAAAGATAAGAGAGAGA
>JAISZA010000145.1 GCA_031269535.1 Tannerellaceae bacterium | reverse complement strand
TATTTATATTTGTAACATCCGTTTATTTTTATATATTTGCAAACAAAATAGACAAAATGGCAGTTTTTCTTTATATGTACAAATAAAAGCAATACCGTATGAAAGACCGTATTTTACAGATCATGCATCGGGAAGGCCTTACGCCTGCAAGGTTTGCAGAAGTCATCAATGTACAGCGTTCGGCCGTATCACATATTATGACCGGGAGAAACAATCCGAGCCTTGATGTGGTCATGAAAATATTAGATAAGTATCCTTATGTGGATCCGGACTGGCTGCTGTATGGGAAAGGAGAAATAATACGTAAGAATACAAGCTCTGCCGCGATACAGTCCGATCTGTTTTCGCCGACCCCTCCGAAAGCGCCTGTTATTCCGCCCAGAAGTACAGCCGTCGCCGAAAAACACCGGGAAACAGAGGTTGAGAAACCTCAGAATATCATCAGACAGACTGTACAAGAGCCTGTTATTATCAAAAAAACCGAACAAAAAAATGTGAGCAAAATCATGATTTTTTATTCAGACAATACCTTCGAGACATTTATCCCTGAAAAAATAAAGAAAGACTGACCGCCAGCCATTGAAAACATACCACCGAATCGTGTATCTTTGCACATAAATTGAGAAATCATCCAATATGAAGAAGTATATGCTCGACATGAAGGTGGTAGAAAACAAAAGCCTTCATACTAATTACTGCCTGCTAAAATTAAAGTCAGACCAGGCGCTGCCCCCTATGCTCCCGGGACAGTTTGTGCAGGTTCGGGTAGAAAACTCTCCGGCCACCTTGCTCCGCCGTCCGATTTCGATCCATTATATCGACAGAGATAAGAATGAATTGTGGTTACTTGTCCGGAAAGTGGGAAATGCCACCCGGGCGATGGCTAAATACCAGCCTGGAGAAACCCTCAATCTGCTCCTTCCGTTAGGTAATGGATTTACCATTCCTTCCGTGACGGCCCATAAACAAAACTTCCTGCTTATCGGCGGAGGCGTGGGCATAGCCCCTCTGCTATTTTTGGGTGCCCGCCTGAAAGCGGAAAACCTGGAACCCAACTTCCTTTTAGGCGCACGAACAAAAGATGAACTTTTACAATTAGATGAATTTCAGAAGTTTGGAACAGTATATACCACGACGGAAGATGGTTCACAGGGCGAAAAAGGATTCGTCATCCATCACTCCATTCTGAAAAACCTCCGTTCCGACTACATCTATGCGTGTGGGCCTGAGCCGATGATGAGAGCGGTAGCCCGGTATGCTGCTTCGGCTCTGATTTCTTGTGAAGTATCTCTCGAAAATACAATGGCATGTGGTATCGGAGCCTGCCTTTGCTGCGTGGAAAATACCCATGAAGGGAATGTGTGCGTGTGTACAGAAGGACCTGTTTTTAATATAGATAAATTAAAATGGCTGAGTTAAAAGTAAACATTGGTAAACTATTGCTGAAAAATCCGGTGACAACAGCTTCGGGTACATTTGGATACGGCACTGAATACAGCGATTTCATCCCTGTCGAACGTTTAGGGGGTATATTTGTAAAAGGAACGACCATCGAACCGCGCGAAGGGAACCCTTATCCCCGGATGGCGGAAACCTCGGCGGGTATGCTGAATGCCGTCGGCCTTCAAAACAAAGGAGCCGACTACTTTATACAGGCTATTTATCCGAAAATAAAGGACCTGGATACGAATATAATCGTAAATGTAAATGGTTCGTCTATCGACTCTTACGTGGCCTGTGCAGAAAAGATGGCGGCGCTGGAGCTTATTCCTGCAATTGAGCTGAATATCTCCTGTCCGAACGTAAAAGAGGGAGGAATGTTGTTTGGGGTGACTGCAAGGGGAACAGCTGAGGTCGTCCGCGCCGTGCGGAAAATATATCCCAAAGTATTGATTGTCAAATTATCGCCCAATGTAACGGACATAACGGAAATAGCCAGAGCAGCCGAAGCAGAAGGCGCCGACTCAGTCTCATTAATCAATACCCTGCTCGGAATGGCCATCGACGTCCATAAACGAAAACCTGTATTGTCAACCCTGACCGGCGGTCTTTCAGGCCCCTGCGTCAAACCCGTCGCCCTGCGTATGGTATGGCAGACCTACAAAGCAGTAAAGATTCCCATCATCGGACTGGGAGGTATCTCAAACTGGCAGGATGCCGTGGAATTTCTGCTCGCCGGAGCTACTGCCATACAGATCGGAACCTCTAATTTTATCGACCCGGCCGTCTCATTGAAAGTAATCGACGGAATACAGTCGTACTGCGATGAATTCGGCTTTAAGACAGTTTCCGAGCTAACCGGCGCCCTTGAAATAACGATTTAATCGATATGGGGATTTGATATGTCAACACAAAAGAATATGAAAAAGTTGCCGATAGGAATACAGTCATTCACCGACCTGCGCACCAACGGGTATTTGTATGTGGATAAAACACCGGTTATTTCCCGGATGATTGAATCAGGCAAGGCTTTTTTTCTCTCCCGCCCACGCCGCTTCGGGAAATCACTTCTTATCAGTACCCTGGAAGCAATATTCAAAGGGGAGAGCGTTTTATTTGAAGGACTCTATATTTACGACAAACGAGACTGGACGCACCAACACCCGGTTATCCGAATAGACTGGACGGCTATCAAACATACGACACCGGAAGAGATCGAACAAGACATGTCGGCTTTCCTGAAAAGCATAGCACAAACGCATGGCATAACACTCTCCCGGGAATATGCATCCAGCCGGTTCGATGAGCTGATAACGCTTTTGCACCGGAAAACAGGTGAAAAAGTGGTCGTATTGATCGATGAATACGATGTCCCGGTGCTGGATGCCATCAATCGCCCGTCTGAAGAAGTAAGTGAAATACGTCAATCGCTCTATGCATTTTACAGGGTACTCAAAGCTACCGACGAACATCTCCAATTCGTTTTCCTGACAGGTGTATCCAAATTCGCAGGCGTTTCGGTTTTTTCCGCCTTAAACAATCTGAACGACATCACGCTGAATGATAAATATGCTTCGATATGCGGCTATACCCAGCAGGAATTGGAAACGTACTTCCCGGAATATATCCGCGAGGTAGCCGAATACACCGGCATGAACACAGAAGACTTGGCAGACAACATCCGTACCTGGTACAACGGTTATTCGTGGGACGGAAAAACAACGATGTACAATCCTTTTTCTACTCTTATGTTTTTTGAAAACAGACAGTTCGGCGCCTATTGGTTTCGTACGGGAACTCCTACTTTTCTGATTCATATCCTGAAAAAACGCAATCGGATGGAACCGATTCTCCATTCGATCCGGGTAGGAGAAAATATCTTTGATATCTATGACCCGGCAGATATCGGGGAGATACCTTTGTTGTTCCAGGCCGGCTACCTGACGATAAAACAGAAGGAACTGATTCATGGAGTACCTCAATATACGCTGGCCGTACCCAATTCCGAAGTCAACGAATCCTTGCTGAAGCATTTGCTGAACGCTTATACCGATTACCCCTTCGGAAAAGAAGATGACCTGAAAAATACCATGCTGCATCAAATACAGTCATACAATGCAGAAGGATTAGCACGAAGTTTACGCATCATGCTGGCTCATGTTCCGTACGAACTGCAAGTTAAAAACGAAGCTTATTATCATTCCATATTCTTGCTCTGGATGAAATTGCTTGGCTTTGATATACAAGGCGAAGTAATGACGAATATCGGCAGAATAGACGCCGTATGGCATCAGCCCGGCCTGACGGTAGTTGCCGAAATCAAATACCATACGACCACATCCCTGTCTTCGCTCCTGAGAAGCGCCATAGCACAAATCAGGAAACAACGTTATTATGAACCGTATATGGACAGGAAAGTGATCCTGCTGGCTGTCGCTTTTACCGGGAAGGATGTGGGCTGCCGGATGGTTTCCTTATGAAATAAGTATTTTCAGCACGGCAGGGCAATGGTCGGAATGGACGGCCTCATTCAGTATGTAAGCATCGCTTATCCACACTTTCGCAGGCTCGCTCACCATGCAATAGTCGATACGCCAGCCCTTATTGTTCATCCGGGCGTTGAAACGGTAGCTCCACCACGTATATTGCTGTTTATCCGGGTTTTTGTAGCGGAAGCTATCAATGAAACCAGCGGAAAGGAAACCGCTCATCCACTCCCGCTCTTCGGGGAGGAAACCGCTGTTCTTCGCATTCCTGACAGGGTCGTGGATATCGATGGATTCGTGGCAAATATTATAATCTCCACATAAAATCAGATTGGGGCGCGACTTTTGCAGCTCAACCACATAGTTCCGGAAATCTTCGAGCCATTCCATTTTGAAGCTCTGGCGTTCGTCACCGCTTGAGCCTGAAGGATGATAGACGCTCACGATGGAGATATCTCCATAATCGGCCCGCAGGAAACGGCCTTCGTTGTCGTACTTCCCGATTCCCATGCCTATCTCTACATGGTCCGGTTTCTTTTTCGTGAGGATCGCTACCCCGCTATAGCCTTTTTTCTGCGCACTGAAAAGGTAGGAATTATAGCCCAGCTCCGAAAAAATAAGGGCCGGAAACTGGTCGGGCTGTAGTTTGGTTTCCTGGATACAAAGTACATCCGGCTGTTCGTGCTCTATCCATTCGGGGAGTCCTTTTCCTATGGCCGACCGGAGACCATTGACATTGTAGGTGATTATTTTCAGTTCCATACTTCGTAATCTACGCAAGCCCTGTCGGCCTTTACCGGGGCAATTAAATTTTTTACAACAGCCACATGTGCGGGATGCCCGGCGTAAACCGCCACGTCTCCGAGAGAATCCAGCTCGGTCGTAAGGATTAAATCCCATGTTTCTGAAGGGTTTATGTTGAAATTGACCTGGATAGAGCGGAGGATATCTATTGAGCCGGCCAGAGATTCCAGGCCTTTCTTTATCTCTTCCATTTTTGCCTGTTTTTCTTCCGGAGAGGCAAACTCCTTCAATTTAAACATTACAATGTGCCTGAGCATAACTTTATTCGGTTTTTTTATTATTTCTGCAACAGCGGCAAAGGTATAAGTTATCAGCCAAAAGACATCTTTTTCGCGGGTAATTCTTTTTTGGGGGGTGCTATTATTTTTGCATCCGTATTCTGTTCGTCAAATAATAAGTCCGAAGGACTGTCATCCTCGGTTGCACCCCTTCCGGACTGTCGTTTTGTCGCTCCGGGCGAGGAGTTTGTCAGTAAAAGCTCGGAATTCCTGGCTCAGAGCTAGGAATTCCTGGCTCAGAACAAGGAATTCGGAGCTCGGAACAAGGAATTCAAAAAAAAGATTTAGCCCCCTTTTCAGGGCAAACGCATCTAAATAAAAAAGGGATGTACTAGTTGTGTATTGATTTGAAAAGTATTTACTTTGTCAAAAACTTCATGAAATCACCTATTGATTATTTTACAGAGTTAACAGACCCACGTGTGGACAGGACAAAGGATCATTTGATGGAAGACATCATCTTTATCACTATAGCGGCCG